>CAZXTJ010000039.1:0-23933 GCA_964643655.1 uncultured bacterium | reverse complement strand
GTTACAGCTCTCTCCGTCGTCTCAGCTGGACTCCCGGAAGCGTCTATCAGTTGGCAACGATTGAGTTTTTCAGCAACTTCCAGAAAACGTTTTCGATAGTGTTTCAAGTCAGACTCTGTATGATACTTTTCGTTTAAGTCTTTTCCTGCCAGAGCAAGTCTTTTGCGACACTCTTCAACAGGAAGGTCGAGAATGAGGTAAACCTCATCATCTTTTGCTATGCCTGCATTTGGATCGTCTGTAAGTAATGTAGGCAAACCACGATCTTTTACTTCATATCCGAGTTCACGCAGTGCTTTGGACAAGGTCGACTTGCCCGTGCCATCGTTGCCATCAATAACGACGGTCACTTTTCATTCTCTTTCAAAAACCGACCAAGCCATGCCTTGAATTCTTTCAATACTCGATTTCGGTGACTCTTGAGGTTTTTCCGCATGCTATCCAACTCGGCATAGGTCCTTCCAAAGGTGTCTTGACCGACAAAGATTGGATCGTAACCAAATCCTTTCTCGCCGCGTTTTTCTTGGGCAATCCAGCCGTGACTCTCGCCAACACCTTTCCAAAGGATTTCGCCCTCTTCTGTGGCCACAGCCAAAACGACAATGAAACTAGCAGCCCGCCTTGGTTGCTCTATTCCATCCATCAACTGAAGAACGAGCTCGTTGTTGGCTTTGTCAATTTCGGCGCGCTGCCGTTCACTCTTTCTGTGAGCTCTCACTTGAAGGTTTTCGCCTTTTCCATCTAGATTGCAGTCAGAAAAACGCGCAGACCAGGGACCAGGTAGTCCGTTGAGTGAAGGAATGATGAGACCGGAATCTTCTGCTATGGTCAATCCACCAGCACTCTTGGCATAAACACGAGCTTTCAAGAGGGCATTACCAGTGAAGTCATCTTCAGTTTCTTCAGGATCAACAGGTTCCGTCACTGCAAAGGTACAGCCCGTTGCCGCGAGGATGGCACCTATCTCTCTAACTTTGTTTTCATTGGTCGTGCCAATAAAAAACTTCATGCGCTCTTGCCTCCCTCGAGTATCTCAGCTAGCAGTTGCCATTTTTCCAATACTTGCTCAGAGGAACCACCAGCACGCCACACATCCTTGTCCAAAGAACCCAAATCAAAATGACGGTAGCGACCACAGTCTTGGCTTATCTCACCAAAAACAGTTTCACCATCTTCTGTGATGAATAAACAAAGGTCATAACAGACCACATCCAGTTCTCCCAAAAACTCGGTCATGGTTTCATAAACTTTCAAGGCAGTCTGTTCAGCCTTTTTTACGTCGATGTACCAGTCAGCAATGGACTCGGGTAATATCTCATCAGCCAATCTCTTGCCGTCTGGTGCTTTGATGGGATTACGCCAATCAAAACGAACGATAGGCAGTGGATAGGCGTCGTCTGCACCAAAGGCAACACCTGCAAAAAGGGGATGTGACTTACGAACAGGAAATCCGGACATGGCAAAATAACGGTGTTTTGATGTGCCACTGTGCATGCGTTTTACAATGACTTCGATTGGCGGAGCAAAAAGCAGTGAGTCGATCTCTTCAGAAGACATGTCATCAGGGCGAAAAGGTTCGGGAACAGCTCCTGAGAGTGGTTGCAAAATCAGATCAGCTAAAACCCAATCCTCAGAAACATCTCGATAGGCATGTTTTATTCCGGCCTTTGCCAGCACTTGGGCAAACCTTTTGGAGGCTCGCAATCGCAGTTTACCAGAACCTTCAACGACGCCACAGCGATTGGCAGTATAGCTATATATGGTTGGTTTGAAACGAATGACAACTTTTCCTTCACCTGCATAGCGGACTTCTTTACTCTCTCCTTCGATGACAAGAGGAAGCTTTTTGAAATCCTCTTCTGAAAGATCATGGATATCTATTGGAAAACTCATTTCCCCTCCACCTCTTGGCGTAGCTTTTTGGCTAATTTTTCTATTTCTATTTTTTTGTTTTTATCGGCTAATGAATGTTTATTGGCTATCAACCAAGTTGCACTATCCATCAATCTTTCGATAACGACTAGATTGTTGGCTCTTAAAGTAGTTCCTGTTTCACGACAGTCAAAGACTATGTCTGCATCTTCTGGTGCATATCCTTCTGTTGAACCATAAGTCTGTATGGTGATATGAGCCAAGTTGTTTTTTAAGGCCCATTTGTCAGCCATTCGTTCATATTCAGTGGCAATGAGCAAAGGACGTTTGGGAGGGTTTTTTACGATATCCTCCTGCCCTTGGGGCACGGCAACAACAATCTCGACTTTATTCAGCTGAAGGTTTTGTACAGGTATGACCTCTTCGTAATCGCCTTCTTCTACCAAATCCAATCCACAAAAACCAATGTCGAAATTTTGCAGTGCAACTAGTTGCGGTATGGCTCTAACCTTGAGCAACTTGGCTTCAATGTTTTCATCTGAACAGCGGGGACTATAGTTACGATCAATGAAATCGAACGTAATTCCCTGTTTGGCCAAGAGAGATTCTACACCTTCAAGAAGGCGACCTTTTGGTAATACTAGGCGCAGCATCAACTATCTCCCTTTTTCCTTTTGTGACGAGCAGACAACTCATTAACGATATCTGTCAAAGACAGACCTTCTTTGCTTGCTTTCACTGCCAAATGGAAGATCAGGTCTCCACATTCCCAGCGCAAGTTTTCTCTTGTACTGGAAACAGTAATCTCTTTTGCCTCCTCCAGTATCTTGTCGTTTAGCAATTTTTCGTCTTTGAGCAACTCAGTAACGTAAGAGCCATCGGGTCTTTCCTCCATACGCTCAGCGATTATCTCGAAAAGTTCGTTCAACGAAAAGGAGGCAGCACCAAAACAAGAACGTCGTCCATCGTGACAGGCAACTCCTGCTTGTTTTACCTTGAATAAAAGGGCGTCTCTATCACAGTCCATCCTTACAGAGACAAGAGCTTGGCTGTTACCTGAGGTGAGTCCCTTTTCCCATATCTCCTTTCGGGAACGACTGTAATAAATTCCTTTGCCGCTATGCAGTGCTTTGCTCAGAGATGATGGTGACGAATAGGCCAACATTAGGACCTGGCCGTCAATGGCTTGAACGACTGTTGGCATGAGATTATTTACCTTGGCAAAATCGAGGATGCCCACAACACTCTCGCCCAAGTCCAGTTTACCTGTGTACAGAGCCATGCCCACTTGGACCTCAACTCCCAAGCGACCTATTGCGATTGCCTCTTTCGTATTGGCCACCCCACCTGCAACAGTGAGTCGGTGAGGAAGCACCTCTTTCAAACGCAAGATCTCTTGTTGATCCATGCCCGTAAGGCCACCTTCATCTTCCACAAATGTGCATAGGTAACCTGAACAATAATCTGCCACCTCTTTGGCTCTATCTTCGATGGTAACTTCTGTTTGACGGGTCCAACCTTTGTCGACGAGTTTTCCTTTGCGGTGGTCGAGAGCAACGATAATCTGTTCTGCGAGGAAATTTTGAAGGAATTCTGGTGTTGCTGCCGTCCCTATGACCAGCTGAGTGGCGCCTGCTTTTAAGAGAGCTCGAGCTCTTTCCACATTGCGTATTCCACCACCTGCTCGGACTTCGGCCACTGAACAGATTTGGCAGATGAGCTCGAGGTTGTCCCCTTTGCCCATTGCCCCATCCAAATCAACAACAGACACAGGACCATAACGATTAAATATCTGAGCCAACTTGATAGGGTCACGCTCATCGGTGAGCACATGTTCTTTGCCTTGGCGCAGTTGGACGGCACGACCGTTTTGCAGGTCGATACTTGGAATAATCAAGCGCTCCCCCTCTGCTCTTTCTAAACTTTACGCTCTTTGTCCAATTCACGAACTGTGGCAAGACAGTATTTGCCATCGTGAATGGCTAAGCCGTCAAAACAGCGACCAGACACTTTATCAACGAGTGTAACCTTGCCTGACCAATCAAAGGCATCGATGACAAAGTCTTTTGGCTCACGAGCCAGACCTTCACCAGTGGCTTTCACGCAGGCTTCTTTCAATGCCCAAAGACCAATGAAATCAGCCTTCTCGCTGCATTCTTGTCGCTCACTTTCAGAAGAGAAATCAGCTACCATTTTTTCGTCGAGAGTTTTGATCTCTTCAACATCAACACCAATGCCCAACTCATCCAAACGCAATACTGCCGCAGCAAAACGTCCACTATGGGAAATAGAGCATTGTATAGTCTTCAGCAGTGAGCGAACTTCTTCACTTGCACCAAGAACATTTACTCGCGGTGGTTTACCTTCAGAGGTTATGACGATGTCCTTCAGGCATTGATCGCCTCCACCTTTGTGGCGCAGTGTATCGCGAATAAGTATTTTGGCTGCAATGCGTCCAGTAGTCCATTCAACACGACGTTTCTCATTAGGCAAATCAGCCAATTTTTTTCGCTCTTCCTTGCTGAAGACGGCATTGAGTTTTTCATCACCACCATTGAGTAATGCTTCACCATCTTTGGTCTCGATGACACAAATGGGAACATCACGCAACTCGAAGGGAACACCTGTGATGATGAGACGGTCATCCCTTGGTGGCCTATCTTGGCCCTCAATCATCTTCACTCCGTAAAGAGATACTACAGGTACACCATCTTCATTGATGATGAGTGAGTTGTATCGTCTCGTTCTCAAAGTGTATCTTCGCAGTCTCGTGTAACCACGTTCGAGGTAAGCTGTGTAGATTTTCGTCAACGGCGATTTTTCCAATTCGTCATAACGAACGACGATTTTTTCCACAGAAGCTGGCAAGACGTAATTTGGCGAAGCCACAGTGCAAAGACAATGCAAACCACAAGTATGCAAAGCTGCTTCGAGATAGTAGGGAAGCGACTTCAGCGTGGCCAAACCATTGTCTTTTATCTTCCTTGGTTCTTGGGCCACGGTGCACGTGAAAGCTCGTAGATTCCCGCCATCAACTGTGTCGATGACTTGGAAATTGGGACCATGGAAGAAGAATGAGTACATCTCATCGTGACTCACTCCTCGCAATGTAAGTGGAACTGGAAACTCTTCTGCCTCGAGAATACCTCGAATTCGACTCAGCTCAGTCGTGTCACGACGCAACTGTTTGTCAACATCTTGAGCATTCTCCAACTGACGTAGCTGTGCCTGGAAATTGGCAGAGGAATAACGAGCACCGTCTGGTAGCTGTCGTTGTGACAGTAAGGTGTGACGCTCGCCATCACGAACGACCATTGTTGTCATCACTTGTTTTTTACTCAACTTGATGGGACGAGAGAATTCGACTTTCTCGAAGAGCAGAGTACCTTTTGGTTCAGAACCATTGGCAGAAAGGAAGCGAGAAAGGCCTACAACAGCCGGCAAGAAACAGCGCCCACCAATTGTGTGATCTGATAGATATGGCTCTTTCTCCAGACTATGAGAAGATTTGGCCAGAGCCAGGTTTACTGGCGGGAATGGCCTTGGAGAATAAGTGTCACCAAGATTGCCATAAACTCCAAGGACACTATGATTGGCAGCCTCTTCATTCAAGTGTTCATACAATGAATGAAAGAAAATGGAGCGCCCCAATTGTGGGTCAATGAGGGAGACATCGGAATGTTCCAATATCTCTTTTATTGCACCGCGAGCTGCCATTCCAATCTCACGCCAGGCAGCCCATGCGAGGTTGCAACATTTGTCGACGTTATCTGGACGACACCAATCGAGAAAACCATTTGCTGCTGCGTAGTCTATTTGCCCCATATTGCCAAATAGACCGGCAACAGAGGTGAAATTGATGAGCTGCTTGCATTTGCCAACGGCCCCAGAGAGATTTTTCAATCCTTCTACTTTCACCTTGTAAACAGAGAGATACTCTTCGACGCTTTTGCGTGAAATGGAGCGAGAGACCTCTATACCGGCGGCATGAACGATGAGCTCTACCTCGTCTTTGTCACCCAACCATTCCTTGATGGTATTGTTCACACTCTCTTTATTGCTAACGTCACAAGAACCATAAGTGACTGTCTTTTTGAACCCAGCCACTTTTTGCAATGCTTCACTTGGCTCTTTGGAGCGACCGAGAACCAATATCTGAGGCCCTTCCACACCTGCGAGTTCTTCCACCATGTGAAGTCCCAAACCTTTGGCCCCACCAGAAACAATGACTCGAGAATCCTTTGTCAATTTCTCTCGAACAAGGGGAAGTTCAAC
This sequence comes from uncultured bacterium, assembly GCA_964643655.1. Classification (GTDB taxonomy): domain Bacteria; phylum Muiribacteriota; class UBA6191; order CAZXTJ01; family CAZXTJ01; genus CAZXTJ01. The sequence goes on along the minus strand of CAZXTJ010000039.1, from coordinate 17,786 downwards.
ATCGCTTTTGATGGTTTTATCATCTTCAACGAGTGTGAAACGCACACGCATGTCATTGGAGACATAACCTTCCACAGGGTGTTTGGGATCAAATTGCAGACTTGCCAAGAGAGTGCAGAACTCTGTCCTTACACCAAGCTCGTGACAATCGACGACTTGAATGGATGTCTGTTCCAAATCCTTACCAATGGCCATGGTCATACTGGCCAATGCTCCAGCGATTGCTGCTTGTGGCGCAGGTTTTCCCTCATCAGGTGAGTTGACCAGTCCCCACAAACCGAAAGCACCATCGAGATCCATAATGACAACGAGTTTTTCCAAGGATTTCTCAAAGGCTTTCGCTGCCAAGTAGAGCGAATGAACCTCTTCTTGGTGAAGTTTTTCCCAGTCTTGATAAAGGTCTACACCACTAAGGCGACTAATGTGCAAATAGACTGTTGGCTCGCCATGGCGGGCAGCAAGAGCTTTCACACCCTCATCTGATATTTCAGTATTGTGAGCATCAAAAACTTGCACTTCATGTCCACGCTCTTCGAGCATATTGCGAAGTTTGGCCATTGATGAATCGTCACCGAAACTCTTGACGAGTACCTTTTGTTTTTCTCCCAACAAAAATGGTGTAGGTGAAGTGTCTTCAGCCAAAGTGAGATAAGGTAAAAGCCTGCGACGGCGTACACCCTTGAGGTCTTCTTTGTCTTGCTCAGCAGTCTCTTTATTCTCTTCCACTTCTGCAGCCTTGGTTTGGGACTTTTCGCTCTCTTGCAGCGACAGTATTCCAGCCAAATAGTCGACGACTTTATCAATAGTCGTCAACTCACTCATAGTACGGCGTTTACCTTTGGCCTGCGGTACATGTTCACGCAGTTTGGTGAAGACCTCGAAAATCTTGATGGTGTCTATACCCAAATCGGCTTCGAAATCTGCATCTACTTCCAGCATTTCTTCTGGATAACCAGAGACCTCGGCAACAACCTTACGTACAGTCGCAATCAGCTCATTTCGCTTCTCTGGAGAGATATTTGTTTTGCCTTCTGGCTGCCTTGCCTCTTTGTTACCTGTCTCCACTTTTTCAAGGATAGGAGTTGGAGCACTATCGCTTGGCACTTGTGCTTTCGGTGCAGAAACGACTGGAGCCTTCTTGCGCAAGCCTTCCTCTAGTTTGCCCAACAAATCGAGAGTGTTCTCTTTGGGATGATTTGTATACCAAGTCCTGATGGGTTTGCCAGGCAAATTCGCCTTCACCAATCGCGTAAGGATGTTCTTGGGACCAACCTCAATAAACTCACGGACACCCAAAGAATATGCTTTTTGTACTTGCCCAATGAAATCTACTGCTGAATGAATATGTTTCGTCAGTCGGTCACGAACAAAGGGCGCCACCTCTTCATCACTGAGAGTTGTGTCATCGTTCAATGGATAAAAAGTGCCATCCATATTGCATGAAATTGGCATTGAGGCTCTGTTGAACTCATATTTATCCAATCCCTTGCGGAACAAGGGAGCAGCTCTTTCGACAATTTCTGAGTGGAAAGCTGCAGAGACGTTCAGTCGTCTGGTCATCAGCCCCTGACCTTCGAAATATTCGACAGCCCCTTCGACGGCAGCAGTGGCACCAGAGATGATGGTCTGTGTAGGAGAGTTGATGTTTGCACAAATGGCGTAACCATCAACCTCTTTCAGCCCTTTTTCTACAGTTGCTCTGTCAGCAGCGATAAAGGCCATTGTGCCCAAATCATCGCCGCCCAAAGCTGTCATGTATTTGCCACGAATTGTGACTGCGTCGATAACGTCTTCGAAAGAGACTACTCCTGCGGCATATAGAGCTGTATATTCGCCAAGACTGTGCCCAAAAGCCATGTCCGCATCTATGCCCTTGTCTCGTAATATCTCGAGCAAAGACGCAGATACAGCCAAAATGGCTGGTTGGGCCACAATGGTATTTTGGAGCAAGAGTTCCCGGTGTTCGCGATTATTCTCGCCAGCCAATCTTTCAGGCGATGGGTAGATGTAGTCTATGAGACTCTCGCCATAATTGGTCTGATAGACAGCTTCAGCACGGGCCAAATATTTTTCGTAGACGGGATTGCCACGAAGCTCAGCCAGCATGTTCACATACTGTGCCGATTGACCTGGGAAGACAAAGGCGCGACGCATAGGGCGTGTCGCGAATTTTTTCGTGAACCTAGGTCGAGGATATTTAATCGCCAATTCTTTTCTATTCATTGGCGGATCTTGCACGACCACATGGAAATTGGTGCCACCAAATCCAAAGGAACTCACACCAGCAAGACATGGTGTTCTTTCCAGTTCGACCATCTCTTCGTTAACGGAAAAAGGATCCTCTGAAGGCACATGTGACTCATGGGGATTTTCATAAGAAGCTTGTGGCGGTGCAACACCTTGGTTGACTGACAAAATAATCTTCATCAATCCAGCAGCACCTGCAGCCGCACGCAGATGGCCAATATTGGCTTTTACTGACCCCAAATATACGGGATCTTCAGGTGAGCGACTGGAAAAGACTGAACGAACAGTCTGCATCTCAACAGGATCACCAGCTTTGGTCGATGTACCATGGGCTTCTACGAAACTCATATCCTCAGCTCTGATGCCAGCAATGTCCAGAGCGCGCTGTAGGGCTAATGCCTGACCTTTAGTGTTTGGTGCCGCAATGGCTTTGCCTTTTCCATCAGAAGAGTAACCTACACCGCGAATGAGAGCATATATGTCATCTCCGTCACGTAAGGCGTCGCTGTATCGCTTGAGGAGGAAGAGACAACATCCTTCACCCATCACGAAGCCATTCGCCCGTTCATCAAAGGGGAAGGAACCATCATTTGATAAAGCTCCTACTTTGCTGAACTTGACGAAGGAACTCGGTCCCATTTGAGTGTCGACACCACCAGTGATGGCAAGATCGAAGTGGCCTTGTTGCAGTCCCGTAACAGCATTCATGACTGCGGCGAGACCTGAAGCACATGCTGCATCCACTGTGTAGTTGGGACCATGCAAATCAAAACAGGCTGCAATGCGGCCAGATATGACGTTGGACAATTCACCAGGAAGAGTGTCTTCAGTAATTTCTATGGGCGCAACTCTCTGTGTGACGGCCTTGGTGAGAGCAGCAATGGTCTTTTCATCTTCACCTTGAGAAATGAGTTCGCGAACCAAGTGAGCAGTGAACTCAAAATAGTCGATGGCACGGATATTCTTTAGATTGAATTCGCCTCCCATGGAGTTGGCGATGATAACAGCCGTTCTCGCTCCATCGAGATCTTTTTCGTCATAAGCTCCATCGCGCAATGCGTCACGAGCACAAATAAGAGCCCACTTTTGGGCCGAATCCATGAGGGCAGCAACGCGAGGAGGTATCTTGAATTCAATATTGGGAAAATCCCAATCAGCGACTAAAGCACCAATCTTCGAATAGGTGCGATAGGGTTTATCTCTGTCTTCAGAGAAAAAGATATCGGGATCCCAATAACTCTTTGGAATCTCCTTGATGGACACTTTTTTGTTTAGAAGGTTTTCAAAGAATTCTTTTGGCGTATTTGCATCGGGTACGATACAGCCAATGCCAACTACAGCAACGGGTTCTTGCAGACGAGACTCTGCAGAAACACTTCGTCCTCTACTGGCGGCGAGAACACTTTCGTCTCCACACATTTTCTCGTGCAGCGATTTGAGAGAACAAATTGATGAGAGTAATACTGTGGCATCGCCTGCCATGTAACTTCCCTCGTCATCGCCATCTGCAGAAAATACTGCCTTCGACAAATTACCAATGTTCTCTCGCTCGAAGGTTTGTTTTCTCTCTCGAAGAGTGAGCCCACGCCTAATCATTTCTCTCTCACGGGCCACTATTGAGCGGGCGTATTCGTTGTGAACCTGCCGAACACGCAGATTGAGAGTCTCACCTGTAATGATGGTCGATGAACCTTCCAACACAACACGTCTGTAGTTTTGCGACATTGCACCGGAAGAACAAATCTCTTCAGTGACGAGGTAAGCTGTGCCCAATTGCAGACCAAAGAGACAGAGGTCTCCTAAAGCAAAAGCATCTACTAATCCATTTAGAAATGCCACTGCCACCTCAGTGACCAAACCACCGGCAAAGACAATCTCTAGTCCATTGATTTGCTGGTCACGAATGAGTTCTAAAACGTTTTGCCACAGGACGAGAGAGGACTGAACTCCAATGTGACCACCAGCTTCACAACCTTCGAGGATGAAACGTTTGTGCCCCATTTCGAGGAAGGTGGAGAAAGAACCTATTGTTGGCGTATGAGCATAAGCTTTAATGCCCATCTCATCGAGTTTGGCCAACAATTCAGGTCGCGGTGCTGCCACAACTGCTAATTCTGGAGTCACTTCCGACAAAACGGAGAGTTGCTCATCGAGAATATCTTCATCAACGGCAATACCCATTAAACCAACGCCTGTATGAATATTGCGCTTCCGAGCTGAGAGCAGCAGCTTTTTGGTTGACTGTCCGTCCAGTCGACTAAGGGCGATAAAGGGCGTTGCTCCGCCATGGGCCACGGCTGCAGCAAAATCTATGTTTTCACTTATGCGAGCCATTGGACCTTGGAAAATGGGATAACGCGTACCCGTGGACTGGGCCACTCCTTTGCCTTCACCAAAGTAGTTGCGACAAGAATTAGGCGCTACTAACTCAGCGGCAAGATGTTTGAGGTATCCCTCTAAAGTGCCATATGTTGCCAGATTGTTTTTTGCCCAAAAAGCGTCGAGACCGACTATGAACAAATCCTTGGCAAACATCTTGAGACGACGTTTGAAATTCTGTGGCTCGTTGTAAGAAATCTCTCGTAGATATTTGGCTTCAAGAGAGTAGACCTTGGCAAAAAATCGGAACTGTCGACCAGTACCATCATCGAGAATGGTCGTGTCATTCTCACCAATTTTGCTCAATTCATTTGCTCTGTCGAGAGCGAACTCGTCGAACATCCACAAAGCACTCTCGAGCACGACTCCTGCTGCACCACTTTGGATGAGAGCACGGGCCGATGGTATGTCCACACCACCTTTGATGAAATAGGGAATGAAACTCTTTTCTTTGAGCAACTGATGCAAAACGAGAGCAGAGTGGCAGCTCACAGAGCCACCGCCTTCATAACCACGAGCTATCAAAAGTTCAGGACGATAGTCGTGCGCTTTCAGAATGTCTTCAGCCGTATATACCTCAAAGGCATAAGGCACAGATAAAGTCTCGAAAGCTGCCCTACCAAGCTCTTCTGGATGGCGAATATCTACTATCAGAAGCTTGACGTTTTGGCGATGAGCACAGACTGCTCTATAGACCGTATCAGAGAAATGATCTACCCGCACAACGATTGGTTCTGTACTTTCGGCGAGCAGTCTTTCCAAATCAGAATCACGGCCAACAGCCAGATTGACGCCAGGAACACAACCGTAGTTTGCCAAAAGCGGAGATAGGTTTTGCGAAGGTTCAAGATTTGGTAGATAAACTAATACTCGTTCGTTCATCGAAAACTTTGGCCTCATGTCCTACTTCGTCCTACATGATCACGCGTGTATTGATAGCTACACCTTAGTGCATGGAGAAGCCCTCTTTCCATTGGCTTGTCCTCTTTTGCTACAACAGTGTCCCACTACGTTACACAATTCCGACTTTCTGAATGGGACCATTTTCACCCGTCCACCCTGCGCAACCTGTCTGTATGCAGTTTTCAGCTTGCAGGTCCGGCTTTTTTGGACAATGGCACACATTTCTCTTGTAAATGCCCCCACTGGAGGTTTTATGACTCTTCGTTATCTTGGTTCATTCATTTTGTCCTTCTTGCTCGTCACCACTTTGGCAGCACAAGTATTTACTGTTGACCCCTCTGTTCTCGTCAATCCGAAAAGCAAATTGGGTCGCGAGTTCGATCAGATGAACCGCCACCTGACCCAAATTCACGCAGTAAAAAGCCTTCCATTCTTTAAACTCTCACGGACACAGCGATACAACCGTCTCTCCAGTTATGCCAAACAAGCCAAGGGTGGACAGGTCAAAGCATTGGCAGGAGATGTCTCCAAAGACTTCTTTCAGGGAGGCATAGTCAAAGATGTTGGCATAGTAGCCCTCACTTCGGTCATGACTCGAATGGCACAAGGTGAGACTCTCGATGAATCAATCTCTAATACCTGGGAATATGTGACAACTTCACAGTTCTTTTTTGGGCAAATATTTGGAGGAATGTTTGGTGCCGCCCTTGGTGCCATGATCCCTGTACCAATGGTTGGCGGACTTGCAGGGCAAATCATCGCCGGAGTGCCCATGATGACTGGAGCCATGCTTGGTGGAACAATGGGCTATAACCTCATTGATGCAATCAAAGCTGGTGATGTCAATCTCATTGAATTGGTCAAATCAGTAGACTATCTCAACCTCTTCTGTCAAGCCGTGGGTTCTACAATTGGTATGACTTTGGGCACATTGGTGCCCGTACCTGGTTTGGGTTCCATTATAGGCGGTGTCATTGGTGGCAACTTGGGTATGCGTCTAGCTCTGTGGCTGCGGAAAAAGGCAGGATTTGGCTCTACAGCAGAAAAGCGGCCCAGCGATGTCGTAGAAGCACCCACTGAAAATGCAACTGTTGAAGCTAGTGAAAACGATGAATCCAATGCCCTCGTTGGCGTAGACCCCAAAACTTTGGCTCAAATTCGTGACAGCGCATATGTGAATTTCCAGAATGCCCATAGTGCAAACAATGCAGAAGAAGCGCTAGCAGCTTATCAACTCTATACTCAAGCGCAGGTTGCACTGAGAGCAGCAGGGCTCTGAGTTCTGGTTTCAATCCCGTTTTGAACGCCAACGTACTTGGCCTGTCTCCTTGTCGACAGCGCAAAGACGTCCATCTGTGGCTGCAAAAATGGTTATATTCTCATGTATCAATGGTCCTTGATTGATTATCCCTTTGCCCTGCAAAGACCATTTGACTGAACCAGTAACACTATCAATGGCCAGCAAAAATGTGTTTTGCTCACTGCGGCCAGCCCAAAAGAGCGTGTTTCCATGGGCGGCCCCATAATCAAATGATAATGAACCCTTAATTCTGATTTTGTCTCGAGCCAGTCTCCACTTGAGTTTGCCCGTAGTAATCTCAAACCCTACTAAATGTCCATCAGCGAGACAAACAAAGAGTCTACCAAGGGCAACGATGGGGCCCTCAAACTTGCCTTCTTTTCTCCACCCAGTCTCACCAGAAGCGAGAACGATAGTCTTTAATTTGCCATTGGCCATGACAAGGGCCGCCACTCCGTCTTTGCAGGCCAAGTATCGTACTGTGCCCTCAATGTGTTTTCGAGTTGTATGAATGCCACTTTCGCGCAAGACATGTAAAACAGCAAAATCCGGTTGCCACTTGTAACGCTGGAAAATTCCGCGACTCGGTGTCAATTGCGGCCTTTCCTCCTCATTGGTCAGATAGCTTATGCTCGAGGGACCACGATAGAGATGAGTTGCCAAATGATGGCCAGCTTTGTCAAAGAAGGTTGGTTCGTCTGCAGGACAAATCCATTTGAGTTTGCCATCAGCTTTGGCATAGGTGTGGAAAAACCCATTAAACCGATAAAAAACAACTCGTTCACCAAGAACGACAGGCGGAGGCGAAACCTTGGGATAAGCTGATAGCGTTGGTTTTGCCAATTGCTGCCATGACAACTTACCCAAGGGAAGTTCATGAGCTAGGAATTTGGTGACTACCATTCCATCGACGTAAGTGTCCGTCTGCTGGAATAACCGATTGCCAGAGAAGGAATAAGAGGAGGTGGGACCAAAATGGTTCTTTAACCTCTTTGTAGCCAACAAACGTCCATTTTTGAGCGAAAATGTGGAAAGAACACCATCGGCTGAGGCAAGAAAGATCTTATCACCAAAAATGTGGGGAGGAGTAACAAAAGTCTTGTCTATCTTGGCTGGAGGAGCCCAAGCTCTTTCCTTTTCTTTCTTTCCCAGTTCTGACCACAGAGGTCTATCACCTTTTGAGTCGATGCCACTCTCGTTTATGCCAGAGGTAACAAACCAGAGAAAAATGGAAGCTACGAATCCCAGCAGCCCAACGATGAAAAGAGTTTTACGAAATCGTTTTCGTTTTTCAGCCAAGTCGGCAGCTGCCCGAATCTGTGTATTTGTCAGCGTAATGGCACTCATTCCAACCTCCCCTCTCTAGTATTGAACTTGTAGAGGATGAGTGACAAGCTTGCGCAAGCGAACCTCTATCATGATAAGGTAGCCGCGGGAGGAAGACTAATGGATTTTAAACAGTTCAAGAACAACAAGGGCAATGTTACTGGTTTATGTGTCATCGTCGACTGCTTGGCAGGAAAAGACGAAGAGGTATTGGCTGGATTAATCGAAAACTTCAAAAAAGGGCGCCCAGAAACGGTTCTCCCTGTTTCGATTGGATATATCAAAACCAAAGGTGACTACATCATTCCGATGTTGATTCAAGACATTGCTGACGTAGACGATGTCATCATTGATAAGGTTCGCTCTGTAGATCACATATGTGACGTAAAGTCTTACATCTTCAATCTGCATATCCCTGAAGAAGATGAAGCAAAAGAACAAGATCCAGATCAACTGTTCTTGGCCCATGGAATGATCTTCATCGATGTGGAAAGTGGCAAAGACAGACATGTTCTGAAAACCTTGGCCCATTCCAGTGACGAAGATGTTCAGATCAATTTTTTGGGACACTGTTTCCACAGTTTCGATTGTGACATGGTTGCCTTTGTTTCAGCCTACAATCACAACATTCTCTTTGAGTGGGTTCGTTCAAAGATTAGGTCCATTGATGGAGTACTCGACACAGACGTCGATGCTATCTCAGGCATGGAACCTCTCATCTTCCAAGATGAGCTAGAACAGCTCATGGAAGAGTTGGCAACACTCGAAAGCGACTGAGAGATGGGCGATGAAGTCCGCGAGTCAGCTTTTGCCAACAGAGTAAAAAAGAATATAGAAGCAACTTCTGAAGTTTCCTCCCACGGTGAGTTATCACCGCGTAAACGCTTGGAGTTGCTCTTTGACGAAGGTTCATTCAAAGAGTTGCAGCGTTTGGCAATGCAGGCTCCCCTCCCCTTCGGCAAGCAGAAAAGGCTTCCTGGTGACGGCGTCGTTACAGCTTTTGGTGAAGTGAATGGACGTCCCGTAGCTGCAGTGGCAAATGTTTACAACTATATGGGCGGCTCCATCGGTGTTCGCACGACGAAAAAAATCGCTGAACTCTATCGTTTGGCCGGTGAAGCTGGCGTGCCTGTGGTGACCTTTGCCGAATCGGCAGGTGCCCGTCTACAAGAAGGTGTAGACATCATGGAAGCCTGTGGTTTCGAGTGGTCGGCACGAGCTCATTATTCTGGTGTAATACCTCAGATTGCTGCCGTCACTGGACCCTGTATTGGTGCAGCCGCTGTCACATCAGCTATGAGTGATCTCGTTCTGTGGACAAAAGGTGGAGTTTTGGCTCTGGCAGGTCCCAAAGTCGTTCAACAAGCCACAGGGGAAGATCTTTCCTATGAGGAGATAGGCGGAGCCTCACTTCATGGCAGAGAAACAGGACTGTGTCATCGTCTCTGTGCTTCTGAAGACGAGTTAATCGAAGAGATAAGAACTGTTCTTTCCCTTTTGCCGTCCAACAATACAGAAGAACCTCCTCCCCGGGCCACCAATGATGCACTTGAGCGTCAAACACCTGAGATAGGACAAATCATCAAAGAAGCCGGCAACAAAGGTTTTGACTGCAGGCAAATCATCACAGCCATTGTTGACGATGGTTGGTTCTATGAGATTGCTGCAGATTATGGTCCAGCCGTTGTTACTGGTTTTGGTTATTTGGGTGGTATGGCCGTGGCTGTCGTGGCCAACCAGTCAGCAGTCATGTCTGGTGCCCTCGACACTGACGCTTGCCGAAAAGGTGCTAGGTTCTTTCAGATGGCCAGTGCATTCAACTTCCCGGTCATCAGTCTCGTTGACGTACCAGGCGCCATCCCCACAGTTGGAGAGACCAAAAAAGGACTGCTCAATGCCCTGGTGAGATATGTTACTGAAAGCTGTAGTTTCAAAGGCCCTCGCGTTTCATTATTATTGAGAAAATGTTTTGGTGGAGCTTATGCCTGCCTCAACCCCAAATCTGGTGGAGGAGACATAGTATATTCGTATGAAGATTCGGCTGTAGGAATAATGAGCGGAAAAGCACTTGCATCAGTTCTCTTCAAAGACAAAGCCAGTGAGATGCTCGAAAAAATCGGCTGCCGGCTCGATGACCCATTATTGGCTGCTGAGCGAGGATACATCGACGACATCATTAGCCCTGCACAAACGAGATTTGATCTAGGCCGCGCTCTGCGTTTTGTCAGCACGAAAAGAAAACTTGGTTTACCTCCGCGTCGTAATCACAATGGTCCACTGTAAGTGAGGTCTCAATCTTGTGAGTAGTCGCATATTAATAGCCAATCGCGGCGAAATTGCCTGTCGCGTCATCAGAGCTTGCCACGAGCTCAACTATATATGTGTGGCTGTTTACGCAAGTGATGACAAAAATTCGCCACATGTGCAAATGGCCGATTTTGCCTTTGAACTCACAGGTCAAGGTCCTGCTGAAACTTACAACAACATCACTGCCATCATCTGCGCTGCAAAAGCCACACAATGCATTGCCATTCATCCAGGTTATGGATTTCTTGCCGAAAAGGCTGAGTTTGCTGCCGCCGTTGAAGATGCTGATCTTGCTTTCATTGGTCCGCGACCAGAGACTTTGAAACTAACGGGTGACAAAGTAGCTTCTACAGAAGCCGCCAAAGATGCAGGACTTCCAGTTTTGGGTCAATCGAAGCTTTTCTCCTCCTTTGCTGATTGTGAAAAAGAAGCAAAAAAGCTTGGCTTCCCCCTCTTTGTCAAATCTCCTCACGGCGGTGGTGGACTTGGTTGTCACCGCGCTGAAAAGGAAGAACAGCTACAAGAGGCTTACACCATTGCTTCTTCACAAGGTCAAAACCTCTACGGCTCAAAAGAGGTCTATGTCGAACAATTTGTGAAATCAGCAAGACATATCGAAGTCCAAACCATGGGTGATGGCTCAGGAAAGGTCATCCACGTTGGAACGCGAGAATGTTCTGTTCAAAGACGCCGCCAAAAAGTGATTGAAGAAGCACCTGCTCAGCGACTGTGCGATAAGACACGTAATGGCCTCCATGAAGCAGCCATCAAACTCATGTCGACCTTGAAGTTACGTTCAGCCGCAACGGTGGAATTTCTCGTCGAAGGTGATGAATTCTGGTTTCTAGAAGTGAACCCACGTATTCAAGTGGAACACCCAGTAACTGAATTGGTCTACGGTGTGGACTTGGTGCAAGAGCAGTTACACATTGCATTGGGAGAAGGTCTTACTCTCAGCGAGGAGAATTTGCAGGCTCGAGGTTACGCCATAGAAGGACGTGTTTACGCAGAAGATCCTGTCACATTTATTCCAGCTCCTGGAGAGGTCCATTGTTATGAACCACCCCAAGGACCAGGATTGAGAATAGATGACGGAATTCGAGCAGGTTCAAAAGTCACTCCTTTTTACGATCCATTGCTTGCGAAAACGATGGCCTGGGCGCCAACGAAAAAGGAAGCTGCCAATCGACTCTGTTTAGCCCTGAAACGCTTCATCATCAATGGGACCTTGAGAACAAACTTGGAACTGTTGATACAGATATTGGCCGCCGACTGGTTCTTGGCTGGTTCTTACGACACAACTACGCTCGAAGAGAAAGTTGAGTCATTGCCACTTCCTGAATATTTGCCAGAGCTGGCTGCCCAAATCACTGTTCTCTATGAAACCAACTCATCGAAACAAGTACCACTACAAGGAGGAAGAAATCGCTTTGGCTGGAAACAAGGACAATGGAAGGAGTTGCCATGAAACTCGTTATTGATGGTAATACTCTAGACATTGCTCTGTCAGCCGCAAGGCAACTCGAGCTGAGCAAGTTCGACCAAGTCCCCAATGGCGCAGGTGCTTTTTTTACTGTTGTCGTTGATGGAAGACATCTCCGTGGTCACATTGGTCCCATTTCTGATGGTTATAGAATTTGGCTCGCTGGCCGCACTATCGATGTAAGAAAACCCACGACAGGTACGAGCTCGAGTACGAGCAATGAAACTGGTCTTGGCCCCATCTGCGCACCATATGCCTGCAAACTATTGGCGGTGCTTGTGTCTGCTGACGAGATAGTGGAAAAAGGCGCAGCCCTCTTTCGAATTGAGTCCATGAAAATGGAACAAGAAATAACTGCAACATGTAGAGCCAAAGTGGTTGCCATTGAGAAAAAGGCTGGCACTAGTTTGGCTCGCGGCGATGTAATCGTGCGACTCGCTGAAATTGATGACTGAGGAGGCTTCCGTGGATATCGTTGCATCTATCAAACGTATTCTCGTTGCCAAAAACGTAATTGGACAGGAAAAAGAAATCACAGTAGAACATCGCCTGAAAGAAGACTTGGGCGTAGACTCTCTGGCTATGGTGAGACTCGTCTCGGCAATAAAAGAGGAATTCGGTTTTCAGGTGAAAGCCCGCGATATGGGACCTGACAACTTTGCCACAGTAGAGACTTTGAAAGCTTACATAGAAAAACGACTTGCTGAGTGAGGAGCTAAGCTGTGGATCTCAATCTTCGCGGTAAACGAGTCGTAGTAACAGGCTCAGGTAGTGGTATTGGCAAAGTGACTGCATTGGCTTTTGCCCAAGAAGGCGCACGAGTATGTCTCATCGGTCGACGTGAAGCCAAACTCGAGGAAACCTTCAACCAACTGGAAGAAGTTGATGGTGGTCATCGTTACGACTCAGTGGACCTTTTCGATGCACATGCTGTCTGTGATTTTGTTGCTCGTTTACAGGAAGAATGGGGCGGCTGCGACATTCTAGTGAACAATGCCTGTTCCCTGGCCACACTCAAACGAGTACATGAAATGGATGCAGAACATTGGGATAGCTTTGTTTCTGGTAACCTTCGAGGTCTCTTTCTTCTGTGCCGTGGATTTTTACCAGCCATGAAAATCGGCGGTTGGGGTCGCATTGTCAACGTTGGTTCATTGACTTCAGAACTTGGCTCTTCCCACTATGCTGAATATGCCACCGTGAAAGCAGGCATGGTTGGTCTGACAAGAAACTTGGCTGTCGACTATTCGAGATATGGCGTAACTGTGAATGCCATTCAACCGGGCTTCATTGCCACAGAACGATTTGAGACAGCAGCTCCAGCCAAACTCATCGAGACCTTCAAGAATGCAACTTCCGTTAAAAGAATTGGAACTCCGCAAGAGGTGTCAGATCTCATCCTGTTCTTGGCTTCAGATAGAAGTTCATACATCACAGGAGCTGTCATCCCCATTGGCGGCGGAGCTGGACTGAACAACCTCTGGTGAAGCTACTTGGGTTTATGGATGTCGTCTAGGTTGCTCAAATATTCAACTGGGGCTTCTTCATAAGCTTTATCAATGTATTTTCGGAATCCACTCTTTTTTGCCTCATAGGCTATGGCATATCTAATTCGCCAATACCACCAACGTTGATCATGGGGTAACATTTTGGGGTCAACTTCGATGAGCAATCTCAAGGCGTTTTTCAACTCACCTTTATAACGAAGAACCCAAGCGTAATTGAGATCAACAAGGGCTTTGGTCGATGTCTTTTCGGCCTCTTCAAGTGCTTTGGTTATCAGTTCGAAAGCTTCGTTTATGCTTGCCTCTCGTTTTTGCAATCCTTTGTCATCCCAATGAAGGGTCAAGGGAGTCTCGAGGATCACACAGACTGCTCTTGCCCTGAGCTCAGCTCGCTGATCTTTACTGCTCGCCTGGTCAATTGCTCGATAAGCCCAGTTTTTGGCAACTTTCAAATCTGCAGCAAAGACTGGCCAACACAAAATGAGACGTTGTGCGCCTATCATTGTGATTTGTGCTTTCTGAGCCAAGGAAAGATCGGTGCGAGAGGCAATGGGAGAAATGTAGTCAATGTATTCATTCTTCCCATTTCCACTCTGATTAACGGCCAAAACTTGCGAAAACAGCTCCAAGGCTGGCAACTCGTCTTTCCCACCAATGGATATTATCCGTCTTAGGTGAGGTAAGAAATCCTTGGTTTCAAAACGCAAATTTTTATTACGATAATGTTTTTTGGCCAATGCCAGCTTGGCTCGTAACCTTCCCATGATGGAAATGTTATAGGCCCGAATACCGACATTGCTTTCATTGAATTGACGAAGGAGCTCATCGAGTTCAGACCACTTTTTGTTCTTTGAACCAAGCTTTACGACTTTGTCGATGACTACTTCGGCCTTATCGGCTAATTGTGGATTATTACGCTTCAAAAGCTGCTGAGCATAAGTCCATGCCATTTTGGGTTTGTTCTGCCCAATACACCAGTTTACGAGTTCGTACAAACCAAGTACGTCATCTGAAGCATTGATGGCCGAAGAATCTTTCCCTGACATACTCTTACGAATGGCCTGCCCAAATTTGGCAACACTCTTTGGCGGACAAGAGGGATGGTGTTTTATCAAATCTTCCCTCATGAGAGCTAGACTCGTTTCAACTTTGTTTTTTGCTATCCCTGGTCGCCTAGAGCCATAGGATATGGCCACACAAGCAATGACGAGGCAAGCTATCAACATTGCCGCCAAAACGGAATATCTATTGTCGCCTTTTCCCTTACCCGTTTTTTTCATTGGAGCTGCAATGACGTGAGCTCTGTCATCTCTTGATTGAGGCAAAGGTCTTTCAGAAGAAGAGGCAGCCCTAGTCCTAGCTCGTCTCACAGGTTGTGTTTTTGCAGGTGAAGAGACGACCTTTGTCTCTTCAGTCGTTGACTCTTTTTTCTGAAGGACAGGATGTCCATCGCTAGTGGATTTCAAGAGTTTCAACAACTCACGTGCACTCTGGCATCTCTCTTTTGGAGAACGAACTAGGGCCCATGACAAATGCGGTGCAACCTTCCTGGGAATGCCCAACTTGACGAGATACTCTGGCGTCAAATCACGTTCCAACTGATCTCGCAAGATATCCATCGTTTTCTTTCCCTCAAAGGGAAGACGACCAATCATCGAGCGAACCATAACGACTGCAGCAGCATAAATATCGCAAGCAGCTGTCACATCTCCAAATTTGGGCGACATCCGTTCAGGAGATAGATATCCAGGAGTGCCGAAAAAAGAGCCTGTCTTCGTCTTGGATGAACGGCCCTCAAAAATGGCCAGTCCCAAATCAGAGAGGAGATAATCGCCATTACCATTGGCCAACAGATTGGCCGGTTTTACGTCTCGGTGGATGACTCCTGCTGCGTGAATGGCTTCCAGTGCTTCTAACAAACCCCGCCCAGCAAGGTCAAAAGTATCATCCCAATCGAGCTTTCCAGTCTTTTCCAAATACTCTTCAAATGTGCAGCCTGGAAGATATTCGTAAATTACATATGGTCCGAGAGCACTATCTTCACCAACATCGATGACTTCGACCAAGCGAGAGTGGCGGATTTTTGCAGCGGCTCTTGCCTCATCGACCAAACGATGGCCATAGTCGCTTTCGTCAGTGACTCCCAACAAGACCTTGACGGCAACGACACGATCCAATGAAGTTTGGTGGGCACGGTAGACGGCTCCCATTGCTCCTTGCCCAAGTAACTCGCCAAGGACCAATTCACCATCACCGAGGATAGTACCTGCTAGGTCTCCCTGCATCATCAGCTCCAAAGAAAAAGCTTCGCCCCCTACTACAGGTGGCAGTATAACAGGCACTATGGGAATTCGTACTTTCTTGCGAAAAATAGGTGTACTTTCGCCAGTGATTAATTTGGCCAACCTGGCCACTAGATATCTCCATGGAGAAGGGATAGAGATAGGACCCCTCGTTAGGCCAACGAAACTCCCACCATCTTTGAAGGTCAAATATGTGGATAGACTTTCTCTTGAAGAGCAAATGCTCCACTATCCTGAGCTCAAAGGAGAAGTACTCACCTCCATAGACATCATTGATGATGGTGAGAAGTTGAGTAGCTTTGCCGATGAGAGCATTGATTTCATCATTGCTAGTCACTTTCTCGAGCACTGCCAAGATCCAATAGGCACTCTCGAAAACTTCAATAGAGTGTTGCGCCAGGAAGGTCACGTGCTTCTAGCAATTCCAGACAAGAGATACACCTTTGACAAAGAGAGACCAACTACTACGCTCAACCATCTTTGTACAGATCATAAAGAAGGCCCAGAGGTTTCTCGAGAGGCTCATTTTGAAGAGTGGAGCCGATACGTTGGTCAAAAGAAGGGTGATGAGCTTCAAGCAGATATAAATCACTGCACCGAGCTAGGATATTCAATTCACTTTCATGTGTGGACAGAGAAAGAGTTAAAGGAACTCATAATGCATATTTCTTCTTATCTTCCTCTTACATGCATTGAGTTCCAGCTCGTTGGCGAAGAGATCTTGGTAGTATTAAATAAACAGGGAAAAAGGAGAAGACATGGATAATCTAGAGTCCATCGGCGGTGCCAAATCGTTCCTGCTTGCTGCTGGCGGAAGTCTCTACGCAATCGCCCAACAAGATTAATGGCTCACATTTTGAGCCATCAATGGTACCAAATCTGAACCCAACTCGGTGCCAAGTTGGCACAACATGTCTCAAATGAAACACTTTTCAACTGTTTCCAGCATGTCAAAATCCTTCAAATTGGCTTTAAAGCTTACTGTTGGTGCGCATGTAATAAATTTGTCGCAGGAATGCTCATAGTTGGCAAAGTGCTTGCTGCGAAATAGGCACAAAGAAGTACAAACAATAGTTATTTTTTAGGAGAGCGGTATGCGTTTCATCAGCCTAGCAATCATCATGTCCCTTCTGTCCCAAACAGCACTCTTTGCAGGTGGCTTTGAGCCAGGTTTTGACGGTATTCAATATGGTTACGAGCCCGAAATTTATGAAGTACGCCCCAGTCAGTACGATAACTATGGTCAGCATGGCCAATGGACAGGCCAACACCAAGGTCAATGGGAAGACTATGGTCAGGTATGGCAGTACGAAAGACCAGTTATTCATCAACGCCGTGAGACTCAAGTTTGGGCGAATATCAATTACTGTCCCTCTAACATGACTAATATCCACAATCAGTGGGCACTCAATGGTTACCGCGAGTATGATCAGTGGCACCAGCAGGGCCGTCGTTACGGTCAGAACAGTGGTTACTGGGGTTACTGGGGTGACCAGGCTCGTTACGAACACGAACGCGAAATGACTCGCATGCACTACCGCTATCGCGACCAAGAGATGAATAGAATTCGTAAACAGCGCGAAAAAGAGCAGAGACATCAGAATCGTATCGTTGGCTTCACAGCTCTTGGAATGTCCATCCCTTTCCTCATCAATGGTTTCCGATAAACCATAAGAGCAAAAAGGGCTCAACGACGGTGCTTCTGCACCGTCGTTTTTGCATTTACAGAACATTGACAAAAAGTTTGAAACAAAAATAAGGAAGGAGCCGTAGACACTTATAGGTAATAGTTAAATTATGATAAAGGAGTGGGTCATGCGTTTCATCTCTATCTTGCTCGTTGTTTCACTGTTGTGTCCCAGCGCGCTACTTGCTGGCGGTTTTGAGCCCGGTTTCGACGGTATTCAAAATTGCTATGAGCCTGAAATCTATGAGGTCAAACCTGGCCAATGGAACAACCATCCAGGTCAATGGAACAATCCAGGCCAGCATACCGGTCAATGGAATGATTATGGTCAGGTATGGCAGTACGA
>CAZXTJ010000038.1:0-24036 GCA_964643655.1 uncultured bacterium | reverse complement strand
GACAATGAAAGTGGCCTACGGTCTAACTCCGCCTAATTGGAGCAAACACCTCGATTGGCTCGACTTGCCATCGAAGTCCTAAACTTCAATCATACAATTGGGCAGTGCTCGTCGCAAAGCGTCAAGCTTTTCATCCGATAGTCCTGTTCCGCGAACTGAAAGTCTGCGCAGAGCTTGCAAGCGTTCGGGCGACTGAATGTCTTCTAGAAATCTGCACTTACTGAGGCTGAGACTTTCGAGTTTTGGCAAAACAAAGAGCCCTTCAGGAACCATGGTGAGACGACTTTCTGCTAAGTCCAAATATCTCAGTTCCTTCAGTTTACTGAAATCGACATTGACTAATGTGTCATCACTGAGGTCGTTGCCAAAGAGGCTAACCATCCAAGCGTTTTTCATGCGAGGAAGTTTGTCAATCTCGTCATAAATCCAGTCACTCATATCTTGCAGTGAAACTACATACACATCAGTAGGAGAAACTTTGGACAACTCCGAGTGCGGAGTGCCATCAGGCACTGTGCATACAATGCGTGCCAAGATGGACTGTGGTTGGGCGTAAGCTTTCGGAGCAAGCTCCCTAATGGTTCTGAGCTCATCTCGCAAACTGGACAACAGGGGAAGGGCTGCGCTTTCTTTGTCTTCGCTGATGGTTATTTCAATGGGATAACACTGCCTGCGATAACCAATTTTCAAGTCTGCCAGCTCTTCGTGAAGTCTGTCGAACTTTTCCCAGTCGAAACCGAGATTGGCCAAAGGGGCTCTATCTTTCTCTTGATATAAGCAGCCTCTAATACTTTCCGTCGTGGCAACTAGATTCGAGGGGGCCAAAGCATCAATATTCATCGCGTAAACCTATTCAAAGTCCTAGCTATTAGTTCGCTGGTGAATACTCAAGGGCAAAGGTTCTTCCCAAGAACCAGGATAGAGGGTGACATGTGGGAAAGGAATCTCTATACCCAATTCATCAAAGCGAGCTTTGATTACCTCTGGCAGACTGTTGCGCACGGGATACCATTCTGGTGTTTCGACCCAAACGAGCAAGAGCAAATCTATACTTGAGTTACCAAAACCTTTGAAAAAAACTACAGGTTCGGGTTGTTTCAGCACTCTCGCATCTTTGGCCACTATGTCAAAAAGGATGGATTTGACTGCGGCCACATCCTCTTTGTAGGCAATGGGAACATCAACATCCACTCGGCGAATGGGGAAACGTGTGATGTTTGTCACCTGACTCTTGACGATCGTCTCGTGGGGTATGCGGATGAAACGATTGTCAAATGCCCTCAATTTGACAGAAAGTAGATCTAAGGAAAGTACCTGACCCGTTACATCACCGACTGAAATTATGTCGTTCACCTTGAATGGCTGCTCCGCCAATATGAAGAGCCCACTAATGATATTCGATACGCTTGTTTGTGATGCAAAACCTAGGGCCACACCGACGACTCCGGCAGCCCCTAACAAGGGTGTTAGGCTGAAACCAATCTGATTGAGCGAAGCAGTGACGAACAATGCTGTTCCGCCATAAAAGACTATTTGTCCGCCAATCAATCCATGCTGCGCAGAGTAGCGAGAAGTGAGGCTTTCTTTGAGCCTATTGGATAGAGCATAAGAGATTCTGCTTCGACGCTAACCTATCGCATTGAACTGAGCGATGTGTACCGAGCGATTTTGTCAAAACATTGGCAAATCGGCTTTTTAGAGCTTGCTCGCGCGTCAGGGCTCCACTTCTTACTAAATCGGCAGCATAGGTATGTGCAGCGTTGAGTCTCTCTGTCTCATCATCTCGGCATAAAAAAAGACTCGAATCACCAACATACGTTCTCGGAAAGCATTGTTCTTTTTAGTTCCGATTATAGTGGATAAACAGGAACCATCTATTCCGCTTCTGACGATTAGTTACTAACTGTTTCAAGGCTTTGAGGTGCCTCGAGCTTGTGGTGACATGGCATAGATTTCGCTTGTTTGGAGTTGTGGGAGGTAGCAATGAAAAGCAGACGAAGAATAGATACCCCAGAGGGACGTGTCATTGGAAAATTTTTGACCATTGACGGTTTGGTGATTCCTGTTCAATGGGATGATGATGGGCAAGTTACTGCTCTTTCGATAGCAACATTAGATGAGGATGAGTATCTCGTGTTTCTTGACGAAAAGGGAAAAGAGTTGTTGAAACATCTCAAAGAAGAGGTCCTCGTCAAGGGCTGGTTCTATCGCGACAGGGACCAACGTAAGTGTATTGCTGTCGATTCATTTGTTGTTTGAGCTGTTTTGTGCACTGCGCTCCAACTCGGCCCAAAGCATTTGATGTGCGCCTTCAGTGTTTGCGCACTCCATTGCCGCCTTTTTCATTTCACGCATGGTTTGAAAAGCCTTCAATTTAGGCTCGCCCTGAGAAAGCAGGCCCTCCAGTTCAGCGACAGCCTCTGTACAAGCGCCACTAAGCCACTTACCCAATACTTCATCATATTCATCCCGTTCATCGGTGGGGTTTGCGTGAAGCAGGGCCCTTTGTACGGCTGTTTTATCAGAAAGACGAGCCATTTGATAGATTCGTTCGCATTGTTCTTTTGGGTAATTCCTCAGCGATTGCAGTATCTGAAGCTGTACTTTAGTGTCATTCAGACGAAAGAGATGTTCCAATAGTTTCAGTGCTGTTGGCGACTGTATGTATCCCAGGTATCTAGCGACATAGAGGCGCACATCGGTCTCACTATTTTGCGCGAGTACTTTGAGAGGCTGTAGGTCGATTGAGTCTACGTGAGGAGCCAAGGCGAGTAGGGCTCTAAGCCTTATTCTAACGTCGGAGTTTTTGATGAGAGGATAGATATTCTCGACCAGGGTTTCTCGTCTTGGGCCAAGACTAACAAGCGACTCGAGAGCCACTATTTTGCTTATAACGTTTGTTTTGGACAGGAACGAAGCTAAAAGTGGAATGTTTTCGATTGTTCCAACACGACCTATGGTGTCGATCAAAGCCACTTCTATGGCAGGATTATCTCTTTCCAACAACTGAGGCAACTCTTGTGTGAAAACCTCCTGGGCGTGGGGGGAAATCGACCAAAGGGATGATACTACGGTGTCCTCTTGCTCACTACGAAGTAAGCTCTGGAGCAATGGATGGCATTCTTGCCTAGCCCATTGACCCAAGTTCACAGCTAAAACGGTGCATTGTTCACTGTCGCAGGAACTGCTTATGTTCTCAAGATTCTTCAGTACTTTGAGGGTCTGGATTTGGGTAAGACAGTAGAGTGTATGCAAACAAGGTTTTTCTGCAAGTCGCTCGAGCAGAATACTGGCGGCTTCATCGGTCCCAAGTTCAGCCAAAGCCCTTTCGGCTATGGGAATATGTTTGCCTGAAGCAAACAGTTGTTTTAGTGTGGCGATTGTTCCTGGAAAGAGGCCAAGTGTTCTTGTGGCAGCTTCTCCTATTTCACCACTTGCGTTCAGCGCAAGGTGGGGCAAATCTGCTGCACAATTGGCCAAAAAGCCATCAGCAGCAGCCGACCCTCCTGTGGATAGTGAGGCTCCTTTTTTCCGTTCCACCTGGATTTTTCTATATTGTCTGACTAGACTCAAATCTACTGTGTGTCTTGTCCATACACCTGCTTCAGGCTTGTTCCTGGTTTGGTTCAAACCTTCTATGGCGATGTGAGCCAAAAGACCTTTTGCCGTTTTTTCATCGACAAACTTTTCGAGACATTCTGTGAGTTCATCCTGAGCAAATGATGGGTCCATTCGTTGTGCTTGCAGAATCCCAAATAAAGATGATGAACCATTCTCTTCAATGAGCTCCTTGAGTTCGTCGACAGCCAACATTATGACACCACCTCAAGCCATGGGCTGGTAACAAAGAGCAAGAGCTATTGTGCCCGCAACGGTCAACCAAACCAGAGCAGTGACCGTCATTGCCAAGTTATCAGCTTCTCTTTCTTGCTTTTCCCACTCCATGTTCGAGTAACCCGATCCTTCTGATTCGCGCCCACTTCCATCACAGGAAGGACACTCCATCATTGAGGTGTTTGCGCAACCTTTGCAAAAGTGCTCAGAGAAGTCACTTGCTCCATCGCATTCTTCGCAGTGCACCAACCCTACACCACTGCAGCCTCTGCAAATGGTCATACTTGGCTCCTCTCTACCGCTCAAAGCGGACCTCGTCAGACCGAATGTGGCAAACTACCGGACCTTGGGATTCCGAAATTCACTCTTCGTCTTCGTCATCGTCATCGTCATTGGGGTCTTCGGGAAGGTCACCGTCGCCGTCTTCGTCTTCATCTACATCTTTCAGAAGTTTCCAAGACTGAACGACAAAAGTACTAATTCCATCTTCACTGGCCCTGACAAAACCAGTAGCGGCAACCCTCTTGTCGAGACCATCATCGACGTCCACATCCTCTGAAAGCTCGACCAGATACTTCTCTGTGCTTACTTCATCAATGAAAACAAGCTTTGAGTCATTGTTTTCGTCACACCACTCATACTTGAAGAGGCCGTTCATGGTTACTGTGTCATCTGCTCCAAGCTGAGTAGCCAATGACAATCCTAGTACAATCAGAAGTACTACACTGTTTAGATTTCTCATTTCCGACTCCCTTCCAAGAACATGGTTGCTAAACAATGTGAAGCAATTTGTTAGCCAGAAACATCTGATAGTGTTTCCTCAAGAAAGCCGCTCGCGATATTGCTTGATGACCTGCTTTTTATTGATACCCGAGGCTTTTAGCTTCCGAAGAATCTGGGGGTCCTTCCAGGCTGGTTGGACACCTACCTCACGAAGTTCACGTCCGCGAACGATACGGGATTGGGTTTTGACTTTATCGCCCATGTGAGTGTCGTCCCCCATGAAAACGAGCAACTCTCTGTCGCACTCACTCCGTCTGGCATTATGTTTTGCCAATACAGAGATGATGAATTCTGTATATTTTTTTGAAGCAGGATTCCATACTTCGTAACCATCAACATCGTAGTCTGTCATCAGGATTGGCCAAAACTGTTCAGGATGAGGAACTATTATTCCTCCACCTAAGGCACGTGTCTCCTCGATGAAATCCTGAACTGTGTAAAAGCTAGATAGGTCAATGTTGGCTTTGACTATCTTTTTGACTTCTGACAAAAAAATCTGTGCTCTGTCAATGACCTTGCCGTCGCAGATGAAACGAAGTTCATTGAAGTAATCGTGAATGAGTTTGTTACGGAGAGCTTCAATGGGAATGTCATTGTCAAATTTGGTGATAAGGTTCATCAGCTTGCGAGCATGAATCAGAACGAAGGCCACGAGTTCTTCTGTCGCACAGGTTCTTTTAGCAGCCTCTGTACGTTTTTCTGTGTGTTCTTTTTCAGCTAGCAACTCGAGAAACTGCATCATTTGCTTTTCTCTATATGTGAAAGTCTCCTTGACCATGTCCTTTAACATATTGGCTTTCGGAACTGACAATTTCTCTTTTTTGAAGTGGAGCAAAAGTTGAGCTTTTGCGCTGAATTCTGTGGCATGGCAATCGACTTCAACACCTGCGTAGTCACCAAAGTGAGTGATGACGTTATGCTGTGTCGGAATTATCAACTGTTCTGTGCAGTGGGGGAACATTTTTTCAATACGACATTTGATTAGGTCGATAGGAACAAACTCTGGATGCCAATGAACAGCGAGAACTGCCAGCTCTCCTGTGTGTATTCGTCTGGGTTTGAGTATCTTGTCTGATTGTTCACTCGTTAGCTCACGAGTAACCAAGCCGGCAAATACTCTCTCGTCCCAATCTGTTGTCTCGTGCAACTGCTTCACTTTTTGAGCCGCTTTCCGTTCGTTGGCATGGAGGCAAAGAGATATTCTTTTACTTCGCTGACAACTTCTTCTGAAGGTCTGTCATTTTGAATGATGGCCACATCATGTTCTTTGGCTTGTTCGATTATGTGTTTCCTCAGTCGGCGCACATCAGCAAAGTTTTTCAGGTGTCTTACATATTTGCGCCGCCGTGAACGAGATTTTCTTTCCAGCAACCTCTGTCGGTGAAGTTCTTCGTCTTCAATATCTATAACGACCTGAATCACTCGTTCACGCAGCTCGCCATCCAACATGTTGTCCATCTGTCGTGGTGAGATGTGGACACCTTCAATGATTATGTTCAGTTCTTCACGCCATGCTCTCTCGATAACTCCTGTGACTGCAGTACAGATCAAACGGGCCTGTTCCTCATAGGCCGCAATAACCATGTCTATGTCGTCATTGAACGGGATCCATCCCTCTTCAGCACCGAGATCACCATCAAAGGAAGAGTAAAACAGGGGGGGGCATACACCTCGGCCAATGACTTTTCTCAAGGCTGCTCGCAGAGAATCCGTGCCGATGACGGACTTTACTTTTATATCTTCTTCCATGGCCAAGCCCAAGGCAATACGTGAGGTGCCTATACCTGTTGCTCCACCAATTAAATACACATAAGACATTTTCCTTACCTCCAGTATTCTTCGAATAACTCTCGTGTAAAAGACATAAGCGGGTTCCGTTCACCGGAACCCGCTTATGTGCAGGAACTGGTGAGACCGTCAATCGTCAATTATGTCGTCATCACTGTCGTCTTCTGAAGGAACGGAATCGTCTGGCAACAATTCGAATTCGAGAACTTCAATACTCTTCAAGCCACCTGCATCTTCAGAAACATAACCTTTCACAAGAACCAGTTTGCTCATTTCTTTGCGTAAGTCAGCCTCTTTACCCTTACCCACTTCAACAGCAACAAACTCTTCTTTTTCACAGCTCCATATTCCAATTGACTGAATGGTTCCATCGTCATCGGCTTCATCGATTTCTACATATCCCTTTACAGAGGTGACCTCTTTGTTATCCTCAGCCCAAAGAGGAACAACAACAAGAAAAGACAGTAAAAGCAGTCCGACAAACAACTTCTCTCTCATTGACTTCTTCCTTTCTTCTACTTGGCTTGTCTGCGAACGAGACAAAACAGACAAAGCGAAATTTGTGCCAATCAGAAAGGTGCTCAATAGCCAGATAAAGCTGCGAAAACAGAACGGTTTGTTCCGCTTTCCATAATCGACCGGACAAATGAGGACCGAATGTTGATCACTTTCCAACTACATATGGGGCGAGATATTGGCAGCTTATTTGCCATGCTGAATTTTACGAAAACTCGGAGTTCGGGAAAGAGGTGAATGATGGAGTGTTGTAAATTACCTGCTGCAGAGTTGGCACTTGGTCGGCGACTTCGCTGTCGAGGAATAATAGAAAGTGAAGTTGCCATTGGTAAAAGTGTGATGAGTCTATACCTTGTGGCTGACAATGGAGAGAAGTACATCATAGCGTTCAGTGAAGTTTTGTACGCCCTCATGGAGTTGGTTGGTGAAGAACTCGAGGTCATTGGAACAGTCTGTAACGACGAGCTGGGTAACTTCCTGCTGACCGTACAGTCATACAGGACTTGCTCTAACTAAGTCCCACTTTTGATAGGATTTCAGTTATGGCCAACAAACTATTGATTGCGACCTTAGTTTTCTTTCTCTCATTGGTTCAGTGCCTGTTGGCAAATAATGCAAACATTGAAAGAACCTATGCAAAACTTGCGAAAGAGACTCCTGATGAGCCTTCGACAAAATTGTTGGCTATCATTATTGGTAAAGCCGAATTCTCAGAGGGTGTCTCTAGCGAGTTCATCAAGGCTCTTCCAGAACTGATTGAAGCTGAGCGCAAAGAGTTACTTGATACCCTACAGCTCTATTTGGAAAAGGAGCGTATAGATTCCCCTCAACGCCTCTTGGCTCTCGAATGCCTCACGGCCATAGTTGAGAAAGAAGTGGTGAGTCTGCGCAGGAAAGTCAAGCGCTCCCTCATACCTCTTTCAGCTGCCAAGCGCGAAAAGGCACGGCTCAATGGTTTGATTGATGGACTTGCCCTGAGTTTGGCTCTCAATCAGAGCGCAAAAGGAAGTTTGGTAAATGCGAGAGCGATCTTAGAAAAGATTCAAGTTGGACCACACAAGCCAATCACTCCGCTAGCATCAGTGTTTTATCTCATTCCTATCTTTTTGGTCGGCTGCTTCGCTTGGTACATGGGCCTTCGCCAAGGCAAAGAGGTTCGAACTCCCTTGGACAACAAACTTTTGCTTGCAGAGGTTCATTTTCGGAACAAACACTTCGCCAAGGCTTTGCGTGCATATCAAGATGTTTTGGCATCTCCTGGTTTTGTCAACAGCATCAACATCCGGGCACGACTCTGCCTAGCTCTTGCTGCATTGGGAAAATCAGAAGCGGCAATGGTCAATCTCAATGAGATAGATCCCAACAAGTTAGATCACGCCATTGTTTACGAGCTGGGAAAAGCCTTTCAAAAGCTGGGTAAATACTCAACTGCTCTAGAGTTGTTCCGCAACGTACATTCTCGTGCTCGCGACCATAGAAACGTTGCAGAAAGAATAGAAGAGATATCGCAACTAAGTGTAGCCAACCTAGTTGATGAAACGGCGCTTCAGCGCATATTGGCTCCCCGTTATGCCAATCCCATTTTGCTGGGAAAAGGAGCGATGGGGATGGTTTACAAGGTCAAAGACAGACAGCTCAGACAAACGGTGGCTGTGAAGATTATGTCTCCTCTAATTGGTGAAAGCCAGGCTCTGAGAAAACGCTTCGTAAGGGAGATAAAGTCATTGGCTGCACTCGAGCACAATGGCATAGTAAAAATTCTCGATTATAAAATGGGAGACGTTCCATTTTATGCCATGGAGTTTGTTGAAGGTCGTCCACTGAATAGGCTCATAAGCTCAGGAGAGCTGCAAGGCCGTTACGATAGGATTACACGTATTGCTCTATTCATAACGGATGCCCTTGCATATGCTTCGAAACAAGGAGTTCTTCATCGAGACATCAAGCCGGCAAACGTTCTCATTGTCTCTCGGGATCGGGCCAAGCTCATCGATTTTGGCGTTGCCAAGCTCCGTGGTGCGACTACACTAACTGCCCACGAGGCCGTCGTTGGTACTCCTCTTTATTTAGCTCCAGAGGTTCTCAATGGCAATCAGCAGAATGAGCTCACTGAGATTTATGCCCTAGGTGTATTAATCTATGAGATGGTAGTTGGTTATCCACCTTGGACATTTGAGCAACTAATGTTTCGCTCCAATCCAACTACTCCTCCAATAAAAGATCGTGATCCAAATTGCCCAGATGATCTGATTGATGTCGTTACACGATGTTTAGAGCCTTCGCCCGAAAAAAGATATGGTGATTTGGATCAGCTGGCCAAGAGTCTGGCCGCTTTGATCGTAAGTAGAGCTGAAAAAAGAGTGGAACTGGAACTTCCACAAAAATAAAAAAACCGGAACCAAGAGTTCCGGTTCTCTGCAAATTACCCATAAAAGCACTTGGCCCGTTCTTTGTAAGGCAGTTATTGCCATTAACCAGAAAGGAGATAAAAGTGAAGAAAATGCGAACTGTCGAAGGTGTCGTGACTGCCTTTGATTGGGATCAAGACGATGAGGTCGTTGCTGTAAGTGTAGTAACTGAGGACGATGAAGTGATCGTGGACGACTATGGCGATGGGGAACTGTTGCTCGATTACATCGGTGAAACAGTAAAAGTCATAGGTAAGCTCTACGAGGACGATGATGAGTCCAAACACATCAAGGTGAAGAGTTTTGATCTTACTGAGGATGATGAAGATGACGACGATGACGACGAAGATGATTATGAAGAGGAAGTTGATGTAGACGACGACAACGACGACAACGACGACAACGAAGACGAAGATGACGACGACGATGATTATTCGCCAGAAGATGACTATGAGCCAGATGATGAAGAGATAGAGGAGGACGAGGAAGACGAGGAAGACTATGACGACGAAGACGAAGAGTGATGAGAAGTTGACTACCCTTCACGGAGTCATCGTTCCAGCCTCGTGGGTTGAGGGCAAAGGCGTAGTTCAAGTTGCAATAAACACATATGAAGAAGAAGAGTATTTTGTGCATTCTGATGGCTTGAATCTTCTGCCCTACATTCATCAAGAAGTTGAGATAGTAGGTGTAGTCTTCGAAAACGATGATAACAACTTCATCTCAGTGAAAAAGATTAGAGTCATCAATAACTGATTGACGGTACTTTATGTTCCGTTTTCTTTTTTTGCTCCTTTGTCTTCAAGTTGCAGTCTCAATTTCCTTCTGCGCGTCTTTTGAAGAAGAAGAGCTGCGTAGTCTGTTCAAAATGGCCTTCCAGAAAGTCGTGGGGAAAGAGAATGAGAGTCTCCATAACCTTGGTCTTTCTGTTAGGCTCGACACATCCAAAAGTGTTGCTGGCTCCGTACCTCTGACCATTGAAAAGCTCAGCGGAATAAGGCTTCACTCCAATGCCAACGTACCTCAGAAGATAGTAATGGTTGCTACGACTTACACTCTTGATGAGATACACGCTTTTCTGGATGTACTGTCGCAAATCAATGATCAAAGGAAGTCTCGTGGTCAAAAGGAAATCAAGTTGCATCTGATGGTTTCAGAAGAAGATGTCCTTTCCGAACTACGTTTTCCGCGCAAACAGTTCGATGAGCTAGTTGAAGTCAATCAACAGGCGCTGTGCAATGATATTTGGACACAGGACTTTGGAGAATTTGCTACATTTTATCTGAAGAATGGACCACCCAAAGTTGGATTGATAGATACGAAAAAATCTGGAGACCTGGCTTTTTTCACAGGAGCTCTTGCTTCTATGTGGTCTTGGGAGAGAGTCGTTCCACCTGGTCTCATTGATGACGACCAAGGAAATTTTGGTGGAAACATAGAGGTTACTCCCGACAATGTTCTCGTAATTGGTTCGACAGCATCAGATGAGATGCGTACTACCTTGTCAGTCTTGGGGTATCGTTCCAATGTGGCCGTAATTGACACTGGCTGGCTAGAAGTTGGCCATGTAGATGAAGTCATATCTTTCTTGCCAAAACCTGATACTAAGCTCGGTTATGTTGCTGTTGTTGCCTCACCTATGTTGGGACTGGAGTTGCTTCGCTCTATCCCAGAAGAGAGCATCAAGGAAAAGCTAGCTGATTTCATTCAAAGCGCTTATACCTATTATCCTCTCTATCCTGAAAGTTTCGATGGGGAAGATACAGAGAAGCTCGAAGAGCTCATCGTCAAAATCGGCCAACTCTATGCCCATCTCAAAGGTAGAGCAACAGATGGTGCAGAAAGTATGTCCAGTTTGGTCAAATTTAACTTTGAAGCTGCAAACAATATCAATGGGGCAGTTGATGAATTCAAAGAAAGATTGAGGATTGTTAGAGGAAGCAAGGCTGAGCTCGAAGTCATATACGTACCAGCTCTGTTCGAGCCTAATGATGAGAACTTAGGCATAGCCCTTATCCCCTCAATGGTCAATCATGTCGTTCTCAATGATCAGATTCTGCTTCCCCATCCTTTTTTAGATATCTATCGCCAATGCACATCAGCTCGTCTCTGGAGTCTTGGCTATGTCCTATATTTTGTTCCGAGTCTGACTTATCATTTTCTTCTGGGGCAACTTCACTGTGGTTCTAATGTCATTCGCAATCCAAACGAGTATGTTCACCCACGATATTCACCCATTCGTCAGCTGAAACCGTAGGTTCAACTGTTTTAGCTATTTATTCTTGAACTCTTCTTTTCTGATACCGTATTTGGTCAGCAGCTTATGAAGTTGTCGCGCACTGATTCCAGCTTCCTCAGAAGAACGATTTATCTTACCGTTGTGGCGGGTGAGCAACTCTTTGAGATATCTGCGTTCGAGGTCTTCCACTCCTTTTTTCCGAAACTCGGTCAAGGTCATGTTTGGGTCCACGGCTATTTGAGCTTGTGGAAGTTCGATACAGGCGAGAAGTTCTGATGGAAGGCTTTCTGGTGAAAGAATCTGCGAAGTCTCGAGAATGTATGCACGTTCTAAAACATTTTCCAATTCACGTATGTTTCCAGGCCAGTTGTAGACCTCTAAAGCAGCAATGACGTCTGGGTGTATCTCTTCTATTTGTTTTTCATGCATTCTGTTTAGATTGTCCAAAATGGAGTTTGCTAAAAGAGAAATATCTTCAGGTCTTTCCCTGAGAGGCGGAAGCTCTATTGGGAATACGTTCAAGCGATAATAGAGGTCCTGGCGAAAAGCTCCATCTTCGACTAGTGCCTTGAAGTCAGCGTTAGTGGCTGCAATGACACGTACATCAGATTCGATGGCGTTGTCCCCACCAACTCGATGGAAGATCTTGTCTTGTAGGACTTGAAGCAATTTAATTTGCACCGCAGGGGTCACTGTACCTATCTCATCGAGAAAAATAGTGCCTTTTTGCGCAATCTCAAATTTCCCCAGTTTACGTCTATGAGCGCCCGTGAAAGAGCCTCGCTCATGGCCAAACAACTCGCTTTCAATGAGAGTATCGGGAATGGCACCGCAGTGTACGGAAATGAATTGGTTCTCACTGCGATTTGAATGGCGATGGATGAGTTGCGCAATGACGCCCTTGCCGGTTCCCGATTCCCCAGTCAACAAAACGGAGGTCTTTGTCGGTGCAACAGATTTGACACTCTTGAGCACACTTTGCATTTTGGGGCTATTGGTTTTGAGTATTTCCAGAGAATCACTCTGCCAAAAATGATCTCGCAGATACTCTAATTCCAAATCTTTGAGGTCGGCCTCATTGATGTTTTCAATGACGAGTCGGACTTCGGCCGGATCGATAGGATAGTTCAGATAGTCGCTGGCTCCAGCTTTGACTGCACGAACAGCTTCGCGAATTCGATTCTGAGGACTCAACACGATTAGATGGCAACCAGGTCTAGAAGAACGGAAAGGCCTTAGGGATTGCTTGATGTCTCCTTTCGCCAAATCTGGAGGAAGAAGCAAGTCAATGTCCACAAAACAGAAATCGAACCTGGTGTTGCGAATACTATCTATAC
This sequence comes from uncultured bacterium, assembly GCA_964643655.1. Classification (GTDB taxonomy): domain Bacteria; phylum Muiribacteriota; class UBA6191; order CAZXTJ01; family CAZXTJ01; genus CAZXTJ01. The sequence continues at coordinate 11,131 of CAZXTJ010000038.1, read as the reverse complement.
AATCATCGCGACCACTGATGACGATAATTTCGTCGTCAGTAAAGCACTTTTCAATTGATGACGATGTCGCTGCATCGTTTGTTCCAATCAACACTCTTGGCATTATGGGCATGTACCTCACAAACTGAAACTTGAGCACAATTGAGACCAACAAAATAATAAACTGCGAAATGGCGATACAGCAGCTCTATTTTGCCTAGCCACTAGATTTTTTTGCGAGTGACTGCCAAGGCTTCGCCTAACTCGCCCTTCGATGGATTAAAAGTGAAGCATTCCCTGGCTCAATAATTGAGCTAGGAGCATATCTTCTAAATGTAATAGAGCTTCTGGAGCTCTTTTGGGTGATTGGCAAAAGACCTGCTAAGACAATCACCGGCTCCTTGTTGAAAATAGAAAGAAGGCAGGCATGCGAGATATATCAACTATTCTGTTTCTCTTCACCTTGACCCTTTTCACGCCCTCCCTTCGGGCAGGTATTTTCTTGAACGATACTTTCAAAGTTGGTCCTGTAGGGTTTTCTGTCACAGTTCCCGAAGGCTACGAGCTACATAAAGCTACTGTGCATATGGCTTTAGAGGCCAAAGGTTGGCGCTTTGGTGGGGGCCTGGTAATGCTTCCTCAAAAGAAAACCTGGCAGGTGGATTGCCCTTGCAAGACAGAAGCGAAGCAAGAGGGTAGGACAGTGACAATCAACATAGCTCCTGGAGAATTGGATTTTGACGCACCAATCGTCAAAGAGAGAGACGAGCTAACGAACGCTATCTATGAAATACGGATCTTTTTCCGTACTGAGGACAAAGATTATTACACCATGGCCATCATGGACTATTTTTACCACAAAAGCTTCCCCAGTACCCATTATCACGCTGCTAAGAAAAGCTTGGAAAAACGCATAATCCGCTATTTCGACGGGGCAGATCTACAGTTCAAAGACTACTACGCCAAGAAGAACACAACTAATCTCAAAACGGGCAAAACCTTCAAAGTCGACTATAGAGTCATTAGCAAAAGAGACGTGAAAAGAGCAGATATCTTCCGCAGGTTACATAGAGAGTAAACAAAAGCGAGTAGCCTATCCAATGTGTCCAAACTGGTACCATCTTGGTTCTAAACATGGATCCGATACGGATCCATTTTCAGTGTCAGATTTTTAACCTGTTTTTAACCTGTCGCTCAAAACCTTGCCTAATAAAGGTTTTGAGCCTCTGGCGTTTATTGGTCCATCTCTTGCCAAGTGCAGTTCACTAAATGAACTCAATTACTCATGTTTTAAGAGAGGACCGAAGATGAGACACTTAATCGTTATGGCACTGATTTGCCTAGTTTGTTCAGACGTAACCTATGCAGGTTTATTCGACAAACCGGAGAACCATAGGGAATTGAGCAGGAAAGGCAATTTCAATCGAATACACTCTAGAGAAAGCAAATCAGCATGTCACAGCTCAGAACTGAAGAGTGGAAACTACACATTCGAATACCTGAACAACAGCACAGGCGAGCGAAGGTTCTATGACTTCGAGATAGTTGAAACAGAATACAGCTGCCACGAAATCGACATGTATGGTGACGCTCTCGAGACTGATTTCATTGGTGCAGTCATGGAATTAGTCTCTGATACTGACGATGTAGATGATTTGAAATATGTGTCTCTTGGCAAGGACAAAACCACTGGATTACCAACAATCTCATTTTTTGAGGGCGTTTTGGATGGCTCAAAACTCAAAGTCGGTTCCATAGAAACAGGAAGCATCATCCAAGCCAAAGATGGGGATTTCCTTGTCGGTTACAATCCCGGTTCAACGGATGTTTGGCTGACTTTCTACAAAAACGAGAACTCCACCGTTCTAGTGCCCAATGAAGTGAAAAGTGTCGCTGACAAATATTTCGATGCTGTCCAATCAGGTGATTATTCTGCTACCAATGAAATCTTTGCCAGCAAGTTCTGTAAAGGTTATATGAAAAGAATGACTACTTCTTTGCAGAAGATGAACACACGTTGGTATAGAACTGCGTCCTTGGATGAAGAAGAAGCCATCGTTTTCTTTTATCTCATCGAGAGAGGACAGACCCACACCATCGAAATCATCCTCGAAAAGAACAGCATCGGAGAATTCATGATAGTTGAAATGGACTAAATAATCCTGCTATTCAAGCAATACTTATCCAAGTGTTGGTCATCTAAATGGATTAAATTCCCTATCTGCCTTTTCGATTTTCACCATCTCACTATGGATGGTGACAGCAGTGAATAGGCCAACGATGAGCCAAATTGGATATCCAACGTAATACCAGAATTTGGACACACTTCGTTTGTAAAAGATGATATTGACCATCCATATGATAAACCCAAGGAAAAATGCAATTTTAAGAAAGTATGCTACTCCGACTTTGGTTTTTTTGGGGGGAGGATAAAGAGCCATACAAGCCTGCAATGCAGCATCAATTCCTTGAGCAATATTGTCCTTGTTCTCTTTAAGTTGAGTGGATATTGTTTCCTCGAGCAGTGCTTTCTGCTTTGTTCGTCTATTGGGTATAGCATACTCTGGAACAAAGGCTGATACTGTACCGTCATCCATAGAAATGACCGTCAATATACCTCTTGTTGCCCAATCGTTGTGAAACCATTTTTCGCGCATTCTTTTTGCATACTCTGCCATGGTCAGTTCGTTCGCGCCATAATGCTCCTTTGATGTGATAATGACAAGAATCAATTGCGCAGTAGTATGGTGAAAATGAGCTGAAAGTCTGCTGTTGAACTCTTTTGTTTTGTCACTTTTTAATGCTTTTGCCTCGTCGACGATGTACTGACCAATTTTTGGCCGTTTGGGAAACCTAATCTCGTTGGTGTATCCAATATTGGCAATAGCAAGTGTGAGTAAAACGAATAGCAGCTGCAGCTTATTGTTGCTCAAGAACTTCCGTCCAATCATTGCCCTTAGCGTTCGAGAAGATTGTGTTTGGCCAAATGACGATACAGAGTACTCTTTGAAATGCCACATTTACGGCCCAATTCCTGTGCGTTGCCATCGAAACGTTTGAGCATCGTCGTAAAGAACTGGTGTTCGAATTGGTGCTTCGCCTCGTCGAAATTTGTTGGTAGCTCTGCTGACTCGCCATGGTCGCGAGAAGTTGATGTTGGTAAATCGCCGAGAGGAAAATCCTCTACTCGTAAAGTTTGTTCGCCACTTACAACAACTGCTCGTTCTATCGCATTCCGCAGTTCTCGAACATTACCAGGCCAGGAGTGAGACAAAAGGTGCTGACGAGCTTCATCAGTCAAGACGAGTTCAGCTTTGCCAAATTGACGACAGAAATGACTGAGAAAGTGTTCGGCCAGAGGAATAATGTCATCACTGCGTGAACTGAGATCTTTCAAGTGAAGACGAAAGACATTTATTCGGTAATACAGATCCTGTCGGAAGGTAGACTGGCGCACGGCCTCTTCTATATCGACGTTTGTGGCGGCAATCAAGCGGAAATCGAGAAGAACGGGTTTAGTGCCACCAAGTCGAAGGATACTTCGCTCCTGTAGCACACGAAGCAGTTTCACTTGTACTGTCAGTGGGATTTCGCCAACCTCATCAAGAAAGAGTGTTCCACCTGAGGCGAGCTCGAAACGCCCCATTCGTTTTTCACTAGCTCCTGTAAAAGCTCCCTTTTCAGCACCGAAGAGTTCTGCCTCGAGTAACTCTTCTGGCAAAGCAGCGCAATTAATGGGTACGAAAGGGCCATTTCGGCGAGATGAGCTTCGATGTATGGCTCGTGCAACCATCTCCTTACCTGTTCCTGTTGCTCCAGTCAACAGGACAGAGACATCCTGGGCTGCGGCCGCTCGAATCTCTTCTTTCAGCTTGGTAGCAGTGGGCCCCTCTCCCATAACAAGAATTTCACCGCTCCATGAAAGGGCATTGAGCGCAGCCGCTCTTCGAGAGGCTACCAATAAGTCCTTTCGTTGCTGTGCAGCAGAGAGAAGATGAGAGGCAAAACGAGCCGCCGTCTCGAAAAGGTTGAGATGTGAACGTAGACCTTTGGCTTCCTGGAGGCAAAAATCAACGTAAATAGCGCCATAGCTGCTCTTCCCAGCAATGAGAGGAGCGCAAAGGATGGAACGAGGACTAGAGTCGAAGAGGCTGCTTGCCTCTGCATACCGAGAGTCTGAAGTGGAATCGAAGACGATGACCATTTCCTTGCGCTCCATCGCATCGTGACAGACTGTGTCACTCACCTGCACAAAGGCATCTATGTCATCAATGTGATGTGAGGCCACGGGTACGAGAGAGCCTGATTGCTTTTCTGCGATGAGTACATAACCTCTTTCTGCTCCCAAAACATCGACAACTCCTTGCAAGAGTCGCTCGAGCAGAATACGAGGCTCGCCTGCTCCCATCATTCCTTCGAGTAGCAGACGAAATGGTTCGAGAAGTTTCCCATTAGCAGAGTCAAGCTTGCTACCAGGTGCCGATAAAGGCTTTGCTGGTTCAGGTAGCTTCACTTCGAAGCGAATGACAATGGGACCCAAAGTTATTATGTCTCCAGGTGAAAGAGGAGCTTCCTCCACCTTCTTTCCATTGACTTTCGTTCCGAGCAAGCTATCCAAGTCTTGGACAAGTAGCTTTTTGCCTTGGCGAATGAACACCGCATGATGGCGCGAGAGTTCTGGGGCATTGAAGGACAAACCCTCCTCCACCTTACGCCCGACAATGGTTCTTCCCTCGTCGATGGGGTATGCGGAGAGCCAACTAGCCTCTTTTTCGCGTCCTTCGAATATCAACCACATTAGCTGCACTATAGCACGGGGCAACCTTCCCAATTTTGGGAACGGCCTTTCCCACATCTGGGAGAGGAAAGGGTCGTTTTACTTCTCTTTCGAATTTGCATAGCGTGAAATGCTCTGTGGGAGCCGGTTTGCCTGCTTGTGTCAATTCTGGCACGAAAGATGTAAGGACTCCAGTGACAAGAACAATGATGATGGAGGGAAGCCATGAAAGCTCTGAAGACAATCACCCTGGTACTCATCCTTTTGATGTCTTTGAATGGCTGTGGCAAAGAAACCGAAACCTCGGAAAGTGACAATCATTCAACCAATCATGCTGCCTCCACGAGCATGACCGAGACCGAAACTACCAGTGAGGTCATTGATGATGTAAAGGAAGAAGAAGAGACTGAGGAGATTAGGTGTGACAACGCATGGTTAGACTGTATAGACAGCAACAGTATCCACGTTACCGTCATTGGACCAGCTGACGAGACCTATTTCCCCACTGTGCTCTTTTATCTTGATGGTTCATTGGCCGAAGAGATCAAGTGCCCACAGACTGGACAATATGACCTAGACGGCTCTGGTCATATATCCTTTCCCGTGAGTTTCAACTATAGACTGCTTATTGGAGATGACCACAGTAGGCACACTGTTCAAGTAAAACTCCGAGACCGACTCTGTGCACGGGAGAAGCTCATTTGGGAAGAAAAGGCATTTTTACTCCCTGACACTAAGTTATGTCCCAAGGAGCTCGAGATCACCCATTGGAACAATTATGAAACAGTTGCAGACGAGACAGGCTGGCGCCATCCTGAGGGAATGGAGTTTTGGTTCGTCAGTAAACGCCCCGGTCGAGCCGCCTACCACCTCGTTTATCGCGACACAAAAGGCAACGAACGTGAAGGAGTTGCAGTGTCTTTTGGCTCAGGTATATACAATGCCCGCCTGCCTCATTGTGGCAACACAGAGTGCGCTTTTCCTCGCCTAGTTCTTGCAAATGGTAAGACGAGCGTCATCGACTTGGCTAAATGAACAGTGCTAACCTGACAAGGTGGACAGCGAAAACACGACTGACATGATCCCCAATTTTGGCCCGCGTTACGCTAAGGTAGTTCCCTTGGGAAAAGGCGGCATGGGGACCGTCTGGCGTGCCTACGACAATGAACGTGGTCACGTCGTTGCCCTCAAGGCCATCCGTAAAGACCATCTAGCCAATGAAGAAGTGAGACGCCGCTTCAAACGTGAAGCCAAGGTTCTGACACGGCTGCGTCACCCGAACATCGTCCAACTTTATGATTTCGTAATGTCGGGACCATTGCCCTATTTCTCCATGGAGTTGGTTGAAGGGACTAACCTAAAAGATCTGGCAGCCACTGGTGAACTGAGACTCAAGACAATGACGCAGATTGCCATCGAACTCAATGATGGATTGACAGCAATTCACGAAGCCGGAGTCATACACCGTGACATTAAACCTGGAAATGTAGTCGTCACCAAAGATGGTCATCCCAAGTTAATGGATTTTGGCTTGGCCAAAATTATCGATGACGTTGATGTTACAGCATTGACGGCAGAAGGTGCTGTGCTCGGAACCTTGCTGTATATGGCTCCAGAGAGTCTCGAGGGGGCTACAGCTAATGCCAGGACTGATATTTATCAAATGGGCGTGCTTCTTTATTACTTCCTGGCAGGACGACATCCCTTCGCCAGTTTGCCTCATCTGGCTCTGTTTCGCCAAGAGCCTTATGATAAGTTGCCGTCACCGTCAAAAATAAATCCTGCCATCCCCGAAAGTCTGGATCAGATTGTTACGCAAGCTATGGCTCCATTGGCTGACGATCGCCCAGTATCAGCTTCAGAGCTTGCTTCAGCTTTGCGCAGGATTCTTAACGATGAGACGATCCAAGATGTAATGGACACAGTCACACTACCACGTCCCACAGCACAGGGCCCCTTGGGAAAAGTCAAGGTGCCTACTACTGTTCGTTTACAGCGAGCCCCAGTCGCTCGACCAGGCTCATCAAAGAGAGTTTGGTTTGGACTAATCAGCTCCATTGGGCTCGTGCTCATTCTCATTCTGACCATCTCGAGACAGAACCCAGATTCGATAAATCCCGTGCAGCGAGCAAGAACATTCAGAGAAGCTGTCGTCGCTGGCGATCTGCCGCGAGTTGCACTCTTTTTAAAAAATGGTGCATCTGCCAATGCTCGACTGAAAGATGGACGTCCTGTACTTTGCGTTGCTGCAGAAAAGAATTATTACGATATATTTTGTCTCCTTTTGGACAATAATGCTGATCCGTCTGAAGCTGACAATGATGGCCTTCGGGCAATACATTATGCGACCATGACTGGTTCTATAAAGCTGTTAAAACGCTTCGATACTATCGATGTAGCATTTGATTCGAAGGATCATTGGGGACGTACTGTCATGCATCGAGCTGCTGAGGTTGGTTCAGCTCCAGCACTGAGCTTTTTTCTCTCACGTGGCCTTGATTTAGAGGCTCTCGACCTTCTCGATCGTAGCCCTCTCTTCTACGCTGCGGAAGCAGGTCACCTCGAATGTGTTGATATTCTTCTGGACGAAGGAGCTGATGAGGATTTACAAGAATTAGAAAGAGGTTCACGACCTATTCACTTTGCTGCTCGCTCGGGCAAGCTTGCTGTCGTCGAACGTCTTCTCGAGGCCGGAGCCTCACTTCGGGCTGATAGAAATGGTAAAACAGTTATCGCTTACGCAGCTGAAGGGGGAAAAGTTGCCGTTATCAGTTATCTCATAAAGCAAGGACGCTCTGTCAGTTTAGCGAATGACGAAGGAGTAACGCCGCTTCATTTGGCTTCCACGAAGGCCGCTGTAGATAGGCTTCTCGCAGCAGGTGCTAGCTTGGAAGCTATCAACAATCGTGGAATGACGGCTGTCCACTATCAGGCCTTTTTAGGTAGACACAAAACGGTCGAACATCTCCTTGCTTGCGGGATTGGTCTGTTGGCTGATAAAGAAGGCCGTAAGCCCTCGGAGCTGGCTGAACTTGGCAACAATCCCACACTTGCCACTATTCTGAGGAAGCTAGAAACAAGTAAGAGTGGGGGCGGGTTATGAACCAGAGCTCCAAGCTCACGTTGTTTTCTGTAACAATCTTGTTGTTTTTTAGTCATGTCTTTCTGTTGGCTCAATCTACGATGGAGATTTATCTCCGTGCGAAACATAGGGGCATTCAGCTTCGTCAGTTGGGACACCATATGGAGGCCCTGAAATATTTGCAGGAGGCGGCACAGCTAGCTGAGTCCATAGAGGTCAGCGAAGAGGAACGCTGTGATGTCAATTTCATTCTTGGTGAGACCTATAGTGAACTTGGAAACAACGAGGACGCTCTCAGCGTTCTATTGAAATACCAGGAGTTCGTAGAAAAGAGGCATGGTTATAAGTCTCCAGAGATGACACGTGTCTTCAGGCACATGGCTGATTTTCACCAAAAACTGGGAAATGAAGACATCGAGCAGGACTTTCGTGTACAAGCAATCACAAGCCCAGAAGGTCTGAAAGAGACTCCTCGGTTGAGAGATGTTCTCGCCTTACGTAAGTACGCAGGAAAAATAGAGAACAGTCTTCAATTCAAATGGGCCATAGAACTAAGGGCTAGGGTCCTTCAAGCAATCAAGGTCATGCCCACAGACAATGACTTGTTGGTTCCTGCACTTTTCGAACAGAGTTCACTTCTCGATAGGTTGGCTCGTTATAACGAGGCCGAAAAGCTAGCCATGGAGGCAATAGCCATCGCAAAGCAAGATATGCAGCATAAACTTTATGCCATCTGTCAGTACGAGTTGGGTAGGCACTTCTATTGCGCGCGAGACAAAGGACAAGCCGCATATTATCTTACCAATGCGATTGCCAAGTTCAAGAGCAGTAAAAGTGAGGTTAGCAAAGAGGCGGCAGCTGCCTACTTGTATTTGGGCCGGTTACACTTGGAAAATGTAAAGTTGGAAAAGGCTGACAAAATGGCGAAAAAGGCTTTCAATACCAGCCTACGCTGCTTCGGTCGCGAGCATTCTCTGTCGATTGAATGTCAATCACTTTTGGCCCGTATATGTTGTGCACAGCGCAAATACACTCAAGCTAGATGCAGTGCCGAGCATCTTCATGAAAAAGTACTTGCACTTGGTCAACCTCATCATTCTCGTGTGGCAGATCAACTTGCTTTGCTCGCCCATGTGTATGCTGCAGAAGGTCAGAAATCGAGAGCAATACCTCTTTTTCACCGAGCAATAGCAATACGAAGCAAGGTCTTCGGGCGACGACATCCAGATGTTGCTGACCTGCAAACAGAATTGGGTAATCTTCTCATTCAGGTTGGTCAATTCCAAAAAGCAATCGTTCAACTTGATGAAGCGCGATTTACTATGAGCTCGTTTTTTGGTGTTGATAATGTGGAAACTTTTACCTGCACAGGGTACATAGATTCACTTGTTCGCATTAGGAATAGGGTGGAGAACAAGAGGAAATGAAAGTCCGTCAGGCCTTTTCTCTCGTCGAGGTTTTGATTGCTAGCCTTCTCCTCGCCACAGCTGTTGTTTCCCTTTTGAGCCTCAGTACGCAGGAAACACGCTACTCAGGAGCTATGCAAGATCGTGCACGTGCTTTGGCTCTTGCTAGCAACATGATGACATTGGTCGAACATGGCAGTAGGGACAGACTAGAGGCAGGAGCTCCAGATGACGATGGCTCTTTTGTTGTAGATAACGCTATCTCCTTCTTCCCTGGCTCGCGCCTTGCCGTGGGATTAGCTCTAGAAGATTGGGTAAAAGCAAAAAGCGTCAATGTCCAGTTTCGCTGGCAACCTGCAAAAAGAGGACCGGCTAGCACGACAGAAGACATCCTGGGCAGGCTCGTTTGTAAAGTTTCGTGGAAACTGTCGCAAGGAGTTGAGCGGAGCTTATTCCTGGAAAGGCTGCTTAGTCCGTGAAAAGAAGATATGGCACAGCTCGAGCAGGTTTCCTCTTACCTATAGCTGCCTGCGTACTCGTGCTCATTATGATGTCAGTTCTTCTCGTCTCGCGATTTGGCAGTGATACACGTCTTGCATTTATTCGTCAGGAAGCTGCAATACACTGTAACAATGCAGCTCTTTCGGCCATTGCTGAAGCAAGAGAACGAGTGAGAAGGGAACTGGAAGAGCCAGTCAATAGTTGGAAACCTTGGTGGCAAAGTCTTCGTCCCCAAAGTGCATTGGGTGCTGAAAATCCGCTAAAGCTCGAACCCACAATGGCTCGCAAGACATATCTAACCAGAAAGATAGATGTAAAAGACGTGTCCATTGTTTGTTTGCACAAGTCTGTCAGTAGAGGAAGGGCCCAAGGACTTCTTTCTTTCTCCGTGGAAGTGTTTTGGAAAAGCAAGGATGAAAAGACACTTCAGCTCAGATACGAAGAGCGAGTCCGTTTCATGGTGTGGCGCAGACCGGGCAGGGGAGAGCGACTCGTACTCTTTCCTGGCAGAGAGTGTAGCCGAGTGGAGCGACAGATATGAGAACTAGAAAACTCAATGCAGGCGTGAGTCTCCTCGAAGCAGTCATTGCCGTCACTCTTGCCACAGGTCTTCTTTACGTTCTCTGGTCGAGCCACTCTAGTGCTCGAAGAAGCGAGATTTCATCTGCCATCAATGCTGCGGCGCGCGGTGCTCTCCTCTTTGAACGCCACCTCCGAGAGGACATGGCTTGTCTCGACCTATCGCGAGGCAGGGAAGTATGCACCACTGCAGCCAACTTGATATCTTTATCGCTGGCTCGAGCCGAGACTGGAACTCTTACGAAGCGTTTCGAGCGTCTTTATGAACTCAAAACTATCTCTAATGATTCTACGAGAGCTTTCGAGGTTCTCAGGGACGGTCGCAAGCTCAAAGGTGTCATCGTGAAGGATTTCAAACCACAAGTCGTCACCAGTAACGGTAAACGTTTCCTGCAAATTGAGCTCACAACACTAGACCCCGGATTGCTACGAAATGGAAAGGGCGAGCTCTGCAAGCATGCTGTGACATTGCTCGTGGCCCTTCCTTGGACTCCTTCAGGAAGTTCATTCGTCGACTACACGGTTTCGCCACCTCGTTGATTGCTATGGCCAAAGAGCTTTGGGAATCTTTAACTGTTTGCAGATCTCAGGTGTCATTTTTCCGACGATGTTAATCATCTGCCATTCGCCACTAGCGCAGTGGAAATAAACAAGTTCTTTGTCGTTGTCAATGCCAATATAGGTCTTGGCAAAAACGCCCTCTTGACCAAGGACTTCAATCTTCATCTTGTCGGCAGTTCCCTCGACCATAGAGTCTTGCCACATTTTGAGAACTATGGGGCGCAACTTTTCTTCAGTGGCCTTACC
>CAZXTJ010000037.1:0-24354 GCA_964643655.1 uncultured bacterium | reverse complement strand
TCCGGCCCCACGGTCCCGAACCGTGTGCGCTACCAGACTGCGCTACGCCCCGACGGAGAAAAATCGCCTAGGATTTTTTGTTTAGACTGGCTTTGCGACTGACTGCTTGGTCGTGGTTGGCCAAGAAAACGAGGAATGAACCACCAAAGACTGCCAACAAGCAGTTGATGATGTCCAAACCGCCTCCACGATGGGCCAAAACGATACTTCCGCCATAAAGGCCCCATAAGAGCAGGGTAAATCCAGCTATATATAGAAGGAAACGTCCAATGAAAGGCACCATTCGATAACGGCTAGACCTTCTGACTGAGGGAAGAGTGATACGGACGTTGCCTACTTTTGCTGAAAAAGAACTACGACTATGAGCAGGCGCACGATGCAATCCAACGAAGTCGACAAAACCGTTCGTTTGGCGTTTGGGACTTGTTTGATTCTGCTTCACAGTAGTTCTCCTCAGTCATCCAAACAATACAACAACATAGGATTTCGCGCAACAAGGAGTCTTTCTATAAAAAAAAGCTAAGCAGAGGTTAAGGGGGGAGCCGATGTACTATACGTACAATAATTTTGTATGTCCTCAGAGGGCGGACAGAAGTCCAATGCCTGCAAGGAGATACACGAGTAATGGTGTAACAGAATCTTTGGTCGCTTCGAAGAAGCGCCATTCAGACAGTCTGGTACAGCATCTCAAGGAGCCACGGCAGAAACAATAGAAGAATAAAACCGGGAAAGCGATAAGCCCGGCTGAAGCAATACTCCAAATAAATGTATGATTCATGATGTGGCGTCATACAATCACGATAAAGGAGATTGTGTCAAACGGATTTTCGGGTGCTGTAGAAAGGCGATAGAAGACAGCTGGTTTTCTTGACACAGGCTTTTTTACAGAGGTAGTATACGTACGAATTTCGGTGGTATTTCCTTTATTATAAGTAGGCTTGGCGGATTGGCATGCATCTATGGCCCGCGTAATCAAACAAGTCGAAAATGGGCAGATTATCGATCATATCGAAATCGGCTATTTGACTAATACAGGACGAAAACGCGACCACAATGAAGACAATTTATATGTCTTCAGTCCTCACACGAATTTCGAGAGTCGCGGAATGTTGTTCGCAGTTGCTGACGGTATGGGTGGCCATGCCGGCGGTGAGTTTGCGAGCCGCATAGCCGTTGACACGCTGGGTAAATATTACACCAGTGAAAACGAGAACAAATCGTTCCTCGTTAGTCTCGAAAACTGTATAACTGAGGCGAACTCGCTCATTTATTCTCAGGCGCAGAGTTCCCCTGTCCTTCGTGGAATGGGAACTACGCTAACGACGGCAATTATTGAGAACAATAGTCTCAATCTAGGCCAAGTTGGTGATAGCCGAGCATATTTGTTGCGAAATGGCGCTATTCAACAGTTGACGAACGACCACTCTCTTGTGGCCGAACAGATTCGTCAGGGTATTATCACCGAACAGGAAGCTTCGTCACATCCAGCGAAAAATATCATCACTCGAGCATTAGGTACTAAAGCGAAAGTAGAAATCGATTTTTATACTTTCGAGCTCGAACCCGATGATCGCATTTTGCTCTGTAGCGACGGTCTCCATGGTGTTGTTCCTGATGAAGAGCTGTTGTCGCTCATTATTGAATCAGAATCGGCCCCAGAATCCTGTCGCAAACTGATAGCAAAAGCTAACGAAAATGGTGGGCCCGATAATATTACTGTCATCGTAGTTCATATTAGGCCAGTCAAACCATTTTGGAAGCGACTATTGGGGCTTTAAAAGCAGCTTGTGAAGGGATAGTGCATGGCGAGCTTGCAGCATTTTTTAGATATACTTATCGCCAATCCCATATATCTGGTTTTCGTACTCTTGATGGTCTTTCTTCTGCTCGTCATCGCCGTTCTCGGTGTTTTTCTAATCAAGCAGAATAGAGTCTTGGCTCGCCTCGAGAGTCAAATGAAGGGTTTCACTCCAGAATCTACTAACGTAATCACCAACCAGCGTCTCAGTGCAGTCTTTGATCAACAATCTGGTTTTGAAAATGCAGCAGCTGGAGGTCAACCTGCGGCGGGCGGTTTCCAACAACTTGGCATGGATATGTCCAATCCAATGGGAGCTCCTGCTGGTGGCCAACCTATGGCAGCATTGCCTGCAGCCACACCGGCTGCGGCACCAATGGCTGCCGAAGCGCCGGCAGCTGCCGGAGGAGCCAATGCTGGTCAGGGAGTTCTCACACAGTATCAAGAAGGTACTGGCGAGGGCATTAGCGAGATTGAGAATAAACTCAAAGACGATCCCAACAACCCAGATCTCCTCGACTGGCTAGCATTCATGTATTACAGCAATAACCAGCTGGATAAAGCCATTGAGATCTATCAGCGAGCTCTCAACCTGAATTATGAGAACGAACACCAACATTATTATCTTGGTAACTCGTTCTACAAAAAAGGAATTATTGACAGGGCTATCGAAGAGTGGGAAGTCGTCATCTCTCTGAAACCCAATAGCAAGATTGCCCAGAACGCTCAGGAGCGTATCAACAAAGCACGGCAAGCGATGCAATAATCTCTCGCATTTTAGTACTGGGGGAAGCGAGAGGGCGGAGGACCGATGAAGGCTGGTGACCAACTCCATACATTTACAATTCTCGAGGTACTCGGGCATGGTGGAATGGGTGGAGTATTCGTCGGACAAAACTCCGAAAATGACGAACTCGTTGCCATCAAAACTCTCTTCGAAGAGTTTTCCAAAGATGAAGCATACGTTCGTCGCTTCCAGCGAGAAGCTTCTGTTTACCGGAAATTGAACCATCCAAACATTGTCCGCTGTATTGCTTCTGGTTTTGACAAAGGCATTTATTTCATTGCAATGGAACACATCAAGGGGAAACCCTTGGATGTGATCTTGAAGGAAAATGGTGCCTTAGGTGTCGAACATTCTCTGAAGATAATGGACGCCCTATCTGGCGCTGTTTATCACGCCCATTCCAGAGGAGTCATTCATCGTGATGTAAAACCACAGAACATCATGATAAATGAACAAGGAGTTGTAAAACTGCTCGACTTTGGTGTGGCCCAGGCAGACGACGATTTGGTGAAAACTGCTAGTGGTTCCATTGTTGGTACCTTCTTCTATTCTTCGCCCGAACAGAATCAAGGGCAGAAAATAGACGAACGTTCTGACCTTTATTCTTTGGGACTAGTATTTTATGAAATGTTGGTTGGCCAAAGGGCTCTCAACGGAGCGACTCTCATTGAGGTCTCTTCAATGCAGTTGCAAGGTCGGATAAAACCACCAAGCACTGTTGACGACTCTGTACCAAATTACGTCGAGAAGATTGTTATGAGGCTTCTCGAAAGAGATCCCAATCAACGTTTCCAATCAGCCAGAGATCTGCAGATGGAGATTAGGAAATGTCTCGACGGTTCTCCAGCTGCGACAAATTCTGGTTCCCATACAGCTGTTGCTGCTGAAAGGGAAACATCGGCCAAATGGTCTCAAGCCAAGGAAGCATTTGCTCGTCGAGATTTGGACAGAGCCCTCGAGTTAGCAATCGATGTAAGTAGAGCCAAGACAGATGATGCTGAAATTCATTGTCTCTTGGGCAAGATTTACGCTGCCAAAGAATACACCTATAACGCCATTGAAGAGTTCAAGAAAACGATGGCTCTCGAACCTTCTAACTGTCAATACAAGTTGGACTTTGCTGTTGCTCTTTATTCAATGAAGATGATTGATAGGGCAAAAGAGGAATTCGAAAAAGTCTTGGAAATAGACAAAGACAATCCTTTTGCCAAACAATACCTTCAATTGATAGAAGAAACGGATGTGACAGGACAGCCTGCAATGCCTCCTGTTCCACAGGCAGCACCAGTGGCGCCACCAGCTCCGCAAGCTGAAAACTTTTCTAGCTCATATGGAGGAGGCGAAGAAAATCTCTTCGCACCACCACCATCAGCTGGCAATGAAGCAGCTGCCATGGGTTCCATTCCACCACCAGGTGGGGCCATTCCGCCACCAAGTGGAGCCATACCTCCCCCAGGTGGGGCCATTCCACCACCAAGTGGAGCCATCCCACCACCAGGTGGGGCCAATCCAGCACCAATTGCTTCAATTCCTCCTCCAGGCGGAAACGTTCCTTCTATATCTGCACCGCCACCTCCAGGTGGAACCATCCCACCTCCAGGCGGTTCAATTGCACCACCTCCAACGCCAGCTGCTTCAATTCCTCCCCCAGGTGGAAACATTCCTTCTATATCTGCACCGCCACCTCCAGGTGGGGCTATTCCTCCACCAGGAAGCGCATTTCCTCCTCCAACTCCAGCTGCTTCAATTCCTCCCCCAGGTAGAAACATTCCTTCTATATCTGCACCGCCACCTCCAGGCGGGGCTATTCCTCCACCAGGAGGTTCAGTCTTGCCGCCACCAGGTGGACCATCGATAATTCCACCACCCCGGCCAGGAGGCGGAGCAATTCCTCCACCTCAGTCTTTTGGTCAACCGCCAGCACCTGAGGGTAGCTCTCGTTTGGGTTCTTACGTGCCACCACCAAGGCCTTCTTACCAGCAAGAGCAGCCACCTCCTTCACCAGATAATGCTAGAGATGAGGTGCTTGGTCGAACGAGTCAACCACGAGCATTCAAAATGCAGCAGGAATATGAGGAAGCTCCTTCTGGAGAACCGAGAGTGGCTCGTCGTTTCAAGTCAAAAGTTAGAGGGAAAAAGGATACCAATCTCGAGGATCTCAAACCTCCTCTCGATCCATCTAGAGCCAAACTCATAGCTTTCTTCTACTGGGGAGGCGGCCATTTATATAATGGTCAGAGTCAAAAAGGTTTCACTTGGACGATTGTGCAGCTTTTCCTATTGATAACCATCCTTTGGCCTGCCAGTGGTCAGATTTTTCCCCAAGAGCAATATTGGAAAAATCCCACTCTCGATTTGGGTGTACTAGTGAAAGTGGTGGAAGGTGCCGACAATTATCATGTACGGCAGTATATTGTCCGACCACTCAATAATCTTGCGGGTGGCCCACTGAACTTGGCATTGCGCAAACATTCGAGTGAAAGTATGGATCTGTTCTTGATTGGTATAGGTACACTTCTATATGTCTGGTATACCTATATGATTCCGGCTCAGATTCATAGATATGCGGTGCTGAGTAACTTGACTGGAAAGGTGGTCGAGGTTCGCCGCGATTTGTCGGTGAAGATAAATCTTGGAGAAGAACGTGGCGTACAAGTTGGACAAATCTTTTCTATTCAAAAACGTAAGCATGTGGATGAAGTGCATGCGCTAAACTTTAAGACAATGATGATGGCACCAAAAATGTTTTCTATTGGTGAAGCAAAGGTCGTTTCTACGACTCTTCATTTCGCCATTTGTAAGTTTCGGCGGTTACCTGGAGAGACCTCCAATCCTTCGATTGGCGACCGAGTCGCTTTGAGAAAGAGTCTTGGATGAGCATTCAAATACACCCGAAAAGGCAAAAAGCGTGTAATAATGGTGTTTTCCAGAGTCTCTCGAGGGTTGACGCTGTGGGGGTTCCTCGGCGTATAATGCGCCTATTGCAAAGGTTGAAGACGTGATAATAAAGGAACACTACGTAGTCAGCTCGCGGACCGATATAGGTCTGCTTCGTCAATACAACGAAGACAGTCTTTATGTGTGTGGGCTTGACCTGAACATTAGCTCTTTGGGACTCCTAGTCGGTGTTGCCGATGGTATGGGTGGTCACAACGGTGGTGACGTGGCCAGCCAATTGGCAGTGCGAACACTAGGCACTTATTACGAGGGTGAAAACGGAGTCAACGATACTCCAACTTTGCTCGAAAAACTCATTCGTGTAGTAGAAGAAGCAAATAGAGCAATCTATAGCGTTTCTTCCGAGAATGAGGGTCTTTGTGGCATGGGAACTACCCTCACTTCTGTTTGCCTCCGTGGTGATGAAGCACTCATCGCTCATGTTGGTGACAGTCGTGCCTATTTGTTCCGTGATGGCGTATTGACGCAATTGACGGAAGATCATTCTCTCGTTGCTCAAGCCGTACGCGAGGGAATCCTTACTCCAGAACAAGCTGCGCGCCACCCACAAAGAAATATCATCACGAGGGCTCTTGGGACGAAAGATACAGTTGAAGTAGATTCTCTCGTCATCAAAATCCAAAAAGGAGACTTGTTGTTGCTCTCTAGCGATGGTCTACACGGCTTTGTAGAAGATCCTGAGATAACTGATATTCTTGCTCGTGCTGCAGAGTGTTTGGATGATGTAACGGACGATTTAATCAAAGGTGCTCTCGAAAAGGGTGGACCAGACA
Organism: uncultured bacterium; assembly: GCA_964643655.1. Lineage (GTDB taxonomy): Bacteria > Muiribacteriota > UBA6191 > CAZXTJ01 > CAZXTJ01 > CAZXTJ01. The sequence continues at coordinate 18,038 of CAZXTJ010000037.1, read as the reverse complement.
ACGTAACTGTCGTTTTGGCCAGGATAGCCGAATAGAAGGGCAATCTTCGGAGGCAGGCCGTGAAGTTTTTTCTCGAAACAATTCAAAATTACACGGACCTTGTGTTGTTCCTTATCATTTGGCTCGTCATTCTGCTGATTTATATACTCAGACAGAAACGACAGCTCGAGCAGGAAATTCTCAAACACAAACAGGCAGAGGATGAAGCACTAAGTAGGCAGAGTAAGGGACGTCTCACTAGTCTAGACGTAATGGTATCTACCAAAAACAATCCTGAACCAACTGCCACACTCTCCGATCCTCCAGGTTCTGGCCCTGCTCTTCAATCAAGTCCTCCCTTGGCTTCACCTGCTCCGGCACCGGCTCCAAGGCCTCCTGCACCTACACCAACGGCACCACAGCCAGCACTAGCCTCTAAACCACCGGCACCTGCTTCTCCTCCTCCAAAGGCGGCTGTAGCTGCTGAAGAAGCAGCCTTGTTGACTCAATACACATCTGGTGATGGTGGTGGCGTTGAAGAGATGGAGCGAATGCTCGAGAGAGACCCCAACAATCTGCAGTTGTTGGACTGGTTGGCTTTTATGTATTACAGCAACAACGACATCCCAAAAGCCATTCAGACTTATTCTCGCATTATCGAAATCGAACCCAATAATGCTAGCCAGCATTATTATCTGGGCAATTGTTTCTTCAAGAACAATCAAAAAGACAAAGCACTTGCAGAGTGGAATACTGTCATTGCCCTCAAACCAAATAGTAAATATGCACGTAAAGCGCAGGAAAGGATTGCTAAACTAGGAATGTAGTATGAGGTAAAGATTTGAGACCCGGCGACCAAGTTGGAAAATATACGCTCCTCAAAGAACTCGGCCACGGAGGAATGGGCGGAGTTTTTGTTGGATTCGATTCCGATTCGGTCATGCTCGTGGCGATTAAGACTCTTTTTGAAGAGTATGCCTCAGATGAACTATATGTTCGCCGTTTCCTGCGTGAGGTAGACGTCCTTTCCAAGCTCAATCACCCAAACCTTGTCCATTATATGGATAGTGGTGTTCTTGACAGGATTCACTACATAGTTCTCGAGCATATTCGTGGTAAGGATCTCAGCCTTATCTTAGAGTCGCAGAAAAGGTTCTCTCTGCAAGAGACTTTATCTATCATTGAAGGAACAACTTCTGCCTTGGGTCACGCCCATGCAAAGGGTATCGTCCACCGAGACATCAAACCTTCCAACATCATGCTCACAGATGAGGGACGCATTCCCAAAATCGTGGACTTTGGTGTTGCTTATGCTGATGACACTATTTTGCAGACTGCTACTGGAGATATCGTTGGTACATTCATGTACTCCTCACCAGAGCAGAACCAAGGAAAAGAAGTCGATGAGCGCTCGGATCTTTATGCTCTCGGTTTGGTTTTTTATGAAATGCTCACTGGCCGACGTGCTCTAGAAGGAACGACTCACCAAGAGGTGACAACCATCCAGCTCACTTGTCAGATTCCACCTCCAAGTGAAGTCTTTACTGGTGTTCCTTCTGAGCTCGATCCAATCGTATTGAAACTATTGGCCTATTCAGCAGATGATAGATATCAAAGCGCAGAAGATCTCCTCTTTGATCTGGAGATGTTCAAAAATAATCCCAAGGCTTTTGCTCAAGCGCGGCAGAGTATCTACGATTATCCAGAATTTATTGAAGATTTCAAAAAGGCAGCTGCTGCTTATAAAGCCAAAAACTATGATTTGGCTACTGAGATAGCTACTGACCTTTGCCACAAGGCACCAAAAGCTTCAGAGATTTATTTCCTTCTTGGCCAAGTGCAGTATCAGAAGAACTTCTTGTACAACGCCATCAAGGAATTCAAAAAGGCCATCACCTTTGATCCCAATAACATCCATTATCATATGCAGCTTGCGCTCACATATGAAAACTTGGGAATGCTCTCTCAGGCCAAACAGAGTTATCAGTCCATACTCGATCTCGAGCCCAATAATGCTGCCGCTCTCGAACGGATGAGGGCTGTAGAATATCCTGAAGAGACTCAACAGCAGCAGGTACAGGCCGAACAAGCTCAGCAGCAAGAAGAGGAGAAAAAGAAAGGTCTCTCACCAGAAGAGTTGCAGGCCTTGAAAAAACGCCTCATTCGCAGACTGAAACCCTATGTGAATCCTACTCAATCAGTAATTCAGTCTTTTGTTATCTGGGGATTGGGCTTTTTCACCATAGACAAAGCCAATATGGCTTGGAAAGCCATCATCTATCAGATCCTCTTTATGGGTGGACCCATCTTTGTTTATCTACTTGATCCCGAAATGATTGGGATGACCCGAGATAAATTCGATCCAACTATGCAGATGTACGCAGCCATCGCTTTGGCTGTTGTTGGTGCTTACCTCTTTGTATCCAATCTGCTATCAGTCAATGAATATTGTTCACTCTTCAATCAACAAGGTTATGTAGTTGAGTTGGATGAAGAGCAGAGGCGTATGGTCATCTGTATTGGTACTTCTCGTGGTGTAAAGATCAAGAGTCTTTTCTGGATTTTGCAGCAAGAGAGCCCTGTTGACCATCGTGGCAAACTCATTGGCGAACTCCATATTGAAGAGGTTCGCGGTTCAATGGCTGCTGGACGTTTTTACCCACAGCCAAAACAGACAGCTCGCATAGGTGATTTCGCCGTTGTCAAAGAGGCTGTCAAAGCTGAAGTAGTTGACCTGGAAGCTGAAGAGAGAAATCGTTTCCTCAATCTCCCAGCAGATTTCTTCTCCAATGAGAAAGAACTGAGCGACGACGAAAAACGGAAGATGCTCTATAGCAAACATTAAGTCAGCAACGAGAATAGGTGCTGATTGATTTTCTCAGGCAAGACACAGCGATTTTCTGCAGTAATCTCAAAAACCTGACTATCTTCTCGTGATTTGAGTTCTTCAATAAATGGATTTCCACTGTTGGCACCAGTGGCGACGATAATGGCAGGTGAAGAGAGAAGCTCTTCAAAGAGTGAGCGAAAACTATTAGACCTCAGTTGCAGCTCGCCCAACTCATCAACGACAACTACCTCTGAAGAAGAGACAGCTGTGCCCAGGGCGGAGACTCCTCTGTTTTCGAGTTCATCCACATTGAATGTGGTCACATTCTCTAGAGCACAAGCTTTGATCAGCTTGTGAGATGGATCAGGAACTCCCTTTTCTCTGCCAGAAAGGGTTACCAATTGGAAGTCTCTTTGTTTGTTCTGATTATTGGCAAGGGTAAAAAAGCCTCCAAAGCGACGTTTGGAGAGCGCCATTAACTTTTGGACAACAGTAGTTTTGCCAACTTTTGGTGGTCCAAGTATGAGTATGAGCCGTTTTCGGTCATTCATGCATGTTCCATGATACCACGATGTCATGACTCATGCGATGTATACGATACAGAAATTGTGGATATTGTGGATAACTTGTAAGGAAGATTGGAAGCGACTTTGACTAGGTTTGACATCCAGTCCGACATTCGAACTTGTGGATAACGTTATCCACAGCTGTGGATATCTTTTGGTGCGAAGAAAAATGTAACGAAAAGTTACGTAGTTTGACAAGGTATGTCAAACTTGTGGATCATCTTTAAAGGGGGAGCGTTCGAGGGCATCATCAATGCGAGAGTCGAGAAACTCTTTGACCATCCAGAGAAGGATGATGATCAGAATCAAAGCCATGTACAACTCGGAAAAGACAAAGAAGTCATATAAACCGTGAAGTAACCAGGCTAGAAGCAATCCTTGAATGACCCACTTCCATTTACCCTCATCAGAGAACTTTGCTCTGCCCAAATAATAACCAGCTAGGCCAGAGCAACCAGCATGAAGAAAACAGGAAAAGAGCATTCTTACGACGAGAAATGAGTCGTAAGTGTACATATAATTGGCATTCTCTACTGTGGAGAAACCAAGTGCACAGGCGATGGAGTAGACAACTCCGTCCATGGGTTCGTCAAATTCAGGATTTTTGAAGATGAAGACATAAACGATGAGTAGTTTGATGAACTCTTCTGAGGAGGCGACGACGAGAAAGGCTCTCAATGCAGCAGGTAAAAAATCTTTACCTTGGAGCAAATTGTAGGAAGAGCCATCGAGATGATAAATCGTCGATTGCAATAGGTAAGCGGCACCAAATCCAAGGGCGCCGAGCCCAAACAACCTTGCAACCAAGATTTTTGGTTCGGGCTCGAAGATGTCCCTCAGATAATAGTGCCGCAGCCAGAGGAGCCCTGGCAACAATGCCAGAAGCAAATAGAAAAATCGTAATACTAGATTACTTTCCAATGCTTGTATAAGCGCCTTTGCCTAGATAAACAGCTGAGCGGCCAAGTCCTTCTTCAATGCGAAGAAGCTGATTGTATTTACAAATACGGTCAGTACGGCTAGCTGAACCAGTTTTGATTTGGCCAACATTGGTAGCAACTGCCAGGTCAGCAATGAATGTATCTTCTGTTTCACCAGAGCGGTGAGAGATGACACTAGTGTAACCAGCGCGTCGAGCTGTTTCGATGGTGTCGAGAGTCTCTGTCAATGTTCCGATTTGGTTGACTTTGATCAAGACGGAGTTGGCAACACCGAGTTCGATACCTTTGGCTACACGTTTTTTGTTGGTCACGAAGAGGTCATCACCAACGAGTTGGATCTTGTTGCCGAGACGTTCGGTCATCAATTTCCAACCTTCCCAATCGTCTTCTGCCAAACCATCTTCAATGGAGATGATGGGGTATTTTTCTACCCAGTCAGCCCAGAATTCGACCATTTCTTCTGGTGTGCGGGAAGAACCATCAGATTTATGGAAGACATATTTACCATCTTTGAAGAACTCACTAGCAGCAGGATCGAGAGCGATGAGAATATCTTCACCAGCTTTGTAACCAGCTTTGTCGATGGCTTTGAGAATAACTTCGACGGCTTCTTCGTTGGATTTCAAGTTAGGTGCAAATCCACCTTCGTCACCAACGTTAGTAGAATAACCAGCGTCTTTGAGTACTTTTTTGAGGGCGTGGAAAACTTCTACACCCATGCGCAGACCCTGTGAGAAAGTCTCTGCGCCAGCGGGCATTACCATGAACTCTTGAGGATCAACACAGTTGTCAGCGTGGCTACCACCGTTGATGATGTTCATCATTGGCACGGGCAATGTACAGCCGTTTACGCCACCAAGATATTGATAAAGAGGCATGTTGAAAGTGTCGGCTACACCACGAGCTGCTGCCATGGATACTGCCAAAATGGCATTGGCACCCAATTTACCTTTGTTGTCAGTACCATCGAGATCGATGAGAGTCTGGTCGATTTCGCGTTGTCGTTGTGCGTCCAGACCGATTATCTCAGGAGCAATGATTGTGTTTACATTTTTAACGGCTTCGAGAACACCTTTGCCACAGAGGCGGTCTTTGTCACCATCGCGAAGTTCAACAGCTTCGTGTTCACCAGTGGAAGCACCAGAAGGAACAGCTGCGCGGCCAATAGCGCCACTTTCGAGCAAAATTTCGACCTCTACCGTTGGATTTCCACGGGAATCGAATATCTCGCGGGCAACAATGTTTTCAATAAGTGTCATGATGGTCCTTTCTCTTTTGGTCACACAAAGGAGTTATTGAGAAACTGATTGTGAAGTCGCTCTTCGCCAATTGTTGTGTCTTCTCCGTGACCAGGATAGACACGAACCTCGTCATGGAGAGTGAGAAGTCGCGACCTGATTGAATCGATGAGCGTATGATAATTTGCCCCAGGCAAATCAGTTCGGCCTATCGAAGAAGCAAAAAGGGTGTCACCAACAATGAGGGTTTCACCACAAAAGAGGCAAATTCCACCAGGCGAATGACCAGGAGTATGAATTACATCAATGGCCAGTTTCCCAACATGTAATACTTCACCGTCACAAAGTAACCTGTCGGGTTCTGGGGATGGTGGAACCATGACCCCATAAGAAGCTGCGTGTTGTTGTTGAGTTTCTAACAAGATGGCGTCATCTCGGTGGATGAGTAGTGGAGCTCCAGTGCCTTCTTTCACAGTGCCATTAGCGCCTGTGTGATCAAAGTGCCCATGAGTGTCCACAATGAACTTGACGGTCCAGCCGCCATCTTTGATGAAAGAAAGAATTCGTTGACCCTCATCACCAGGATCTACGATGAGAGCCTCTTTGGTCTCACTACAACCTACTAAATAACAGTTGGCTGCAAGTGGGCCAACGACCATTCGTTCGAGCACTAGAGAGTCTGCCACTAAAAATCCTCCAGACTTGCTTACAACCCCCATATTAGCTTGTTTTAGGGCACTTTCGTCAAGTAACGAGGCGGTGACAGAGCAGCCCTTGATCCTTGGTCTTACACGTGGGAAAATGCAATTCGAGGGAAGGTAGCTAATCAAGCAATGCAACAGAAGAAAAAACCACGTTTCGTATTAAAAATTGGTGAGATTTTTAAAACACCTACCGATGGATACAGAGCCATCACCAACGCCTTGAAAAAGTCTAGGAAAGCGCGTTTAGCCAATATGTCCGTAGACTTGTTCAAGAGATTTGCACCTAAAATAGCAAATCATCAGGTCAAAGAGATCTATCTGCATAAAGATGAACAAAAAGATCTCATTCCTGATATTGGGGCTGAAATATCTACTGTTCAATCTATTTGGAAACAGGATTTTTTTGGCGAAGTAGTCAATATGGGTGAAGTTCTCACACCAACGGCCATGTTTCACATCCTCTGGGACGAAGAAGGTGTAAAACGAATTTTTGCCAATACCGATCCCAAATGTATTGAGTGTTCTTGGAAAAAGAACTTTGTAATGCGTATGGAAGGTGAACAGCTCTATTCAACGCTTTATGACCGCGACAAAGGCTTAGAGGCGATAGTAAAAAAAGCTGCAAGTGCCTCAGTATTCCGCGCCTGTATCATTCCACCAAATCTGCTGAGATCAATCATTCCTCACGCACTCAAAGGTGACTATCGTTTTATTTTGAGTAGACGAGATCCCATTCAGCAGCATTTCAAGAAGAACTTTGACGTGCGCTTGGGCTCAGATGCTCGTATCTTCTTCGTTTATGGCGGAGAAGAGGCAAATGTTGGCAGCCTAAGATTAGACCACGAGATGTTCTCTATTTTTTGGCGCGGCGACCAGATTTTTAGCATAATGAAATTTGAAAATCTCATCTGTTCGAACTGTATTTTCCGAGTTTTTGATACAGCTTGGAAATACAGTAAAGCGATTAATACTTAGAAGCCATCAAAGGCGTCAAAGTCATCATCGTCGTCATCATCATCGCCTGAGGCTGCTGGTGCAGGTTTCTTGGGCTCTGGCTTTTTCGGTGATGGTGCATCATCGTCATCATCGTCATCATCACCAAAGTCACCAAAGTCAGCTGAATCGAAACCGCCACCATCATTAGCTGCGGGTTTTTTCGGTTCAGGTTTCTTCACAGGAGCAGGCTTTTTCGGAGCCGATTTTTTTACAACAGGTTTGGGAGTCGGTTTTTTAGGTGCTGGTTTTTTAGGTTTGACTGCCGGTGCGTCGTCATCATCATCGCCACCAAAGTCACCAAAGTCACCGAAATCATCTCCTCCTTTTTCAACCTTGGCAGGTTTAGGAGCCGGTTTTTTCACAGGAGCCGGTTTTTTCGGTACTGGAATGGGTTTCATATGCTCTTTGGTAACAGCAGCTTTTGTTGGAGCCGGAGCAGAAGCAGTTTTATCAGGTTTTTCTACGGGAGTGTCACCAAAGTCACCAAAATCGACAGGTTCTGTTTTGGCTGCCACTGGAGCTGGTTGAGCAGGTGGTTGTGCAGGCGCTGGTGCTGCTTGTGTGGGTGCAGGAGCTGGCTGAGAAGGCGCCTCAACTGGCGTACTAAAGGCATCATCAAACTCGAAAACATTATCGAAGTTACCCACATTGTCAGCTGGAGGTGCAGGAGCGGCCGAAGCAGGTGCAGGAGCAGGTGCTGGAGCACCATATTGCTGGCTGTAAGCGGGTGGAGCAGCTGATACAGCAGCGCTTGGCATTGCTCTAGCGTACTGAGAAGCGGGAATAGCCTCAGTACCAATGAATTTCTCGAAGGCTTTTGGAACAGAAACTGGTCTGTGACGGGGTCTTTCAATAGAGCGTCGCCTGGCAGCCAAAACGCGGCCAGCCACATTGTTATATCCAGAATCGACGAAACGTTTCTGGTTTTCCATGGCAGTGGCGTAAATCCGGCTGTTATTACCTAGACCGGCTCCAGCAAGGGCTGCGTGACCAGCCTGACGAAGACGAGTAGTTCTTTTCTGGGCAAGTCTTTTGAGTTTTAGAATCTGTGCGCCATATTTGGAGCGCCTTTTTAGCAGTCGATCACATCTTTTTTGGCAATCAGTACGCCTACCCGTTTTGAATTCGAGAAGAGCTGTGAAATAGTTGTAATCGGCGTTTCTGCTGTTTCGCCGCACAACGGAATGCATAATCTCGAGGGCTTTTTCATAGTTTCCTCGACCAGCGAAAGACTTCGCAGCATCATATCTTGCCTTGGCACTCATTCGTGCCAAAGTACATTCAACAAAGAAAACACTGAAGATTGTGACCGCCATTAAAGCGACGATAAAACGTTGCTTACCAAGCATTTATCTGTCCTTCCTGGCCCTTTTGGGACACATAACCCTAGCCATATTTCAATATTAAGACGTAACTGACACGTCTACTTATTAGAAATTTCGGCAAATTCTCTTAAAAAATAGAGCATTACGTGTCAGCAGAGGGAGTTCTCTCCTCTGCTAGATGACGAGCAAGGTGGTCAAAATCGTCAAATAGCTTTATAGGAGGCTCTTTTGCTCCCTCTTCAACATCGGGCAAAATTTGTCTCTCTAAAGTGCCTTTGGCTGTTTTTGCTACGACTTCCAGGTCAAAGACACCAGTCATTCCTCTGCGGAAGGCAAAATCTCGCTTAACCAATCGTTGTAGGAGGTGAGTATCGACTTTGCCCAGAGCAATGAGTACAAAACTGGCCGAAGCATGCAACCAACTCTGACTCGTCAGCTGGTCAGATCTTTTATTACAGTCTTTGATGATGGATGAGATAGAGGCTGGAGTATCCAAATCCTCTTCTACAAGAGCTACATAATATGTATGTGGGCTCACTTTGAATGAAATGGCGAAGGGATTATCTTCAAAAAAGACCAATCCATCACCAAATGCCTCTTCTTTGGTTAGTGAATCCTTGAAAAGTCTCACTTGAGGCGATGCTGCAGCTGAGCCTTTTCCACTCTCTTCAGATGTTTGCTTACGTGCACCACAATAGCCACAGAAGTCACCCATTGTAAGGACACCACATTGGTGGCACTTATATTTCTTTTCATCCTGGAGACCAGCAAGATTGGCACATATCTGCACTTTCAAATCGTTGTCGTGACGACAACGTCGACGAGTATTGATCAAGAGGCGATATGCATTGTCGATAGCGAGTTTTTCAGAGAGAACTTTCGTTTCGCCTTCTTTGGTTTTCATCGCTTTTACATAAGCTTGAGCAACTGCATCTGGATGGGCGGAGAAGGGTACTCCTAGCGTGGAGTAAGCACTATCTTTGGGTAGCTCGTTGAGATATGCCTCTACCATACGTCGTTCATCGCCCAAAAAGTATGGTCTCTCACAAGCAGAACAGGTGAAAGTAGAACAACTAACCTCACGACCAGCCAAATTGTCCTTCGTACCACAGTGTGGGCAGAAAAGAGTATCTAGGTGAAGTTTTCGGCTACAGCTATCACAGCAGAGCGTCTTGAGGGGGGCATCGAAGTCAGTAAGTTCGTATTTAGCATCACAGTAATAACAAGTGAATACAGGCCTATCTGGTGAATAAGCCGTATTCATAATGCGTTTCCAAGATGGACTCTCAATGAAGGACTGCAGTTTTCGAATTCGTGTCAACACAAAAGGATTCACTCTCATGTATTCACCCCAGGCACCCTGTTTCTGCAGATCTTGATACTGTCGCAAAAACTCGTCCAAATCGAATTTGTTGAAGAGTTTTCTAGAACCAAGAGTGATTCTTGTCAGTGCTTTTGTTGCTGTTTGAATGGACTGACAGCAAAGAAGGCCTGCTCTATCTGCTGTTAACTGCGAACTGCGTTGCCAAGGCAAAAGAATGAAAGAGAGTAACTCGAGTAAGGCATTGCCAAACATTGGTACTGACTTTACACCTTGTTTGAGCAGGGAAATGATTGATAAATAGAGGAGATGGTCTGACTTGATGTGACCCATTTCGCGACCAAGAATGAACAACAGGTCATCATAGTCCAGTGCCTCTACCAAAGATGATGTGAGAACGATGAAGTTTCTGCCACCGACACCATAGGTGTTTGCAGCCAAGGTGGCACTACGAGAAATGAAAACTTCAACATCCTTCATATCCAGAAGTCGCATGCATACCTTTGAAGCACGCTGAAGAGCAGGAAACTGTTTTTCAGAGACTTTGACAGTTGAACCCAAAAGAGTGCCCAAAATTGATGTTTGGCTAAATTTCTCTATTCCATAACGAGCAATGACCTTAATAGGCCACAAGCCAGCCATTATGCGCCTAGCATCTCTATCTGCTGGATATTCGTATTGCTCTATACGTACTTCTTTGAGGTCTTTTAGACGAGTGTGGTTGGAGAAATTGATGAAACGTAACTCTCGACCACAATTGCGACAGTATTGATCGCAAGGTAGAAACTCGGCTTCACAATCAGGGCAAGTCGTTATTACCTTCGTTCCACAAGAAGGACAGTCCGAGCCTATGACCTTGGTCTCGCAAGATGGGCAGTTCATCGCGTTTTCGTCTCTCCTTTCATCCCTTGCAGAAGCCTATCACGTTTTCTGTTCACTCTGCAGAGAAGGTGGCCGATGAGATAAAGGTAAACCATGAATAGAGGAATGCATGAAGATGGATAAAGAGGGTCAAGGATATCTGAGTAAGTGGCTCTATGAAGTGCTCGTCAGAAACCGAAAAAGGTTGGTAGAGCTAATCTGGGACGAATCTACTCCCCAGGTTCCACAATCTTGATAGGCTCTTTGTCTTCATGCCAGCGAATGAAATCGACTACGTTCTCTTCAAAGAAATCGATGTCTTTCGTTAGTGTGACTTCTAGCAATTTGCATGCTTCAGTGTCATCACTGCGCTGAATACCCAAATCAAGAAACAGATAAGTCCTGTCCTTGAAATAGGGTTCTACACGAAGATCGTAACTGCTCTTGTTCCGTTTGAAGAGAAAGCGTAAACCCACTCCTGTTGGAGTGGCACCTAATGGTCCGTAATCTACATCGGACAAGAAACGAGCAGCGATGTACTCTTCTGAGGATAAAAAGTTGACTCGGCTAGAACTATCTAGCTCTTTTTGAGCCAAACGTGCGGAAATCTGCACATCGAAGCTGCTGATTGGCCCGTGATGGAATATCTTGAATACACTTTCAGCAACGGCGGCCAATGGTTTGACCACCGCTGCTGGTGTTTGACCAGAGAAAAACTCGGTCAATCTGATGTGACGATTGTCGATGAGACAGGAACCACCACGTTGGTTGGAAAACCTGTAGGAATTGTTCCCTCGCGACTGTGTGTCGTAGAAGTCATACAACTCTGCACAGAGCCGCTCATATACGTCACGATCAAACCGGATCCCGCTACAGAATAGCGTGACGATGATATCGTTGAGGAGCAGACTCCCCATTGACTATCCTGCCGCTTTGGCGAGTTCGACGATTTTGGCGAACTCTTGGGTATCTTGAACGGCTAGATCTGCCAAGATTTTGCGGTCGAGACCGATATTGGCTTTTTTCAGACCGTTCATGAACCGGCTATAAGAATAAGTAGGATCGATTGCGCGAACAGCAGCATTGATACGAATGATCCAGAGACCACGCATGTTGCCTTTTTTCTTGCGACGATCGGCGAATGCATGTTGCCGTGCTGACATGACGGCTTCTTTGGCGCGTTTGTATAGATTTTTGCGGCCGTGGCGGAAACCTTTAGCCTCTTTGAGTAGTTTTTTGTGGCGTCTGCGTGTGACTTTACCAGCTGTGTTTCTCATGTTTCTTTCGCCTTCCCGTTATTTGCCCATGAAGGGAACCATGCGGCGAACACCAGTGTGATCCGCGTCAGAAACCATAGTTGCTTTGCGCAATTTTCGTTTTCGTTTAACGCTTTTGCATGAAAGTAGGTGGCTGGTGAAAGCCTTGCGGCGCTTGAAGGCACCAGATTTCATTTTTTTGAAGCGCTTTGCAGCTGCTCTTCTTGTTTTTAGTTTTGACATTTTTCCTCCAGAACAAAAAAACGGTTCCATTACGGAACCGAAGATGTCGTGTAGACCTCTTCGGTTCTATGACCTCAAGGTGGGCAGCACATAGGGCTACCGCTTGAACGCAGAAAGGTACCATGCCCCTATGGGGCTGTCAAGCCATTAGTTTAGGCCGACAATGCCTTTACAGCCTCTGCTTCAGCGCCATATACACCAATGATGCTATCCATTTTCGTAATTTCCAGCACTTCTTGGATGGCTTTCTGAGGTTTCAAGATGGCAAACCGTCCATCACGTTTGGCTAAACGTGTATATAAATTGATGATGGCACCAAAACCGTGACTGTTACAGAAGCTCACTTTTTCCAGGTCGAGCAGAACTTTCATTGCTCCACCTTCGATGAGTTCCTGAGCTACTTGGGAGAATTCTTTCACATTGGCGAAAGTGATGTTTTCTCCGACACGGATTACTTGGACTTCACCATTTTCCAGTTCTTCAATTTTGAGTTCCATAAATGCCGCCCCTCCTTGTGCAGGCAGCCCTGCTAGAATCGAATGCTATTGATTACTCTAATGACTTTTTCGGCATTGAACGGTTTGACGACAAAGTTGGCTGCGCCGCATTTGATAGCCTCGAGAACGTTCTGCCTTTCACCAAAAGCGCTTACCATTACGACTTTGATACCTGGATTGTCTTTTTTGATGGTTTTTAAGGCAGTAAGACCATCAACAACGGGCATCGTTATGTCGAGGGTAAGCAGGTTTGGCGGATTGTCTCGGCAGAGGTCAATGGCCTCTTGGCCATTGGCTGCTTCGCCGATGACGTTAAAATTCTGTGATTCCAAAATCTTGCGGAGCATTTTCCGCATAACTGCAACATCGTCGACAATGACGGCAGTAAGTTGAAATTCGCTCATAGTCCTATGCTGTGGTGACGTGTTTGACTAGTCGGGCTATGATAACATGAATAATGGTGAGCCCAAAACAACAAATCGCCAAAGGATGGTACGAAAGTGAGTGACAATGGAGAAGGTCGTGGATCCTTCCTCATAGATCCTGAGATTTTCGTCAAGGTGACAATCGCCTTGATAGTGATTTACGTCTATTTCAAATATTATCGCAATTGATCAGAAAGCCAGTTTGGCTATGGCTTTGGTCATACTGTCAACAATGTCCAAAACAGTCGTCAGCCTGGTCACCTTCAATATGCGATGAAGAGAAGTATCATCTGGAGAGAGAACGATGACCAGTTTTCCTCCTCTAGCAGCCAATTTTGAGTAAGTTTTGGCCAATAAACCAATCGTTGTGGAAGCCAAATAATCAGTTTCCGTGAAATCTACAATAAGTTTTTTACCCGAAGGTTCTACTGCTTCATTGATGGCATCCGTAATTGCTGTCAAATGAGCTTCGTCGCTAGTCAGATTCTGTTGAACTCGGATAATGGGAATAGTGCCAGATCTGATGAGCACGACAGGACTATTTTCCATTTCACCCAATCACTTTCGATATTTAGCCAACGCTTCTTCAGCAAACTTTCTGAGAGAAGTACCTTTCTCAGATAGTTCGAGAGCACTTTGGAAACATTTTGCTGCTTCGTCTTTTTCATGTCTGTCTTCGTGAGCCAAACCAAGGTTGTAATAGACAGAGGCGTCAGTAGGTCTCGAAGCAATACTGATTTTCAATGCCCGTATGGCTTCGTCTAGTTGACCTAGGTCGTAATAAGTCAAACCAGCATAATAATTCGCATGAGCATCTTGGTTGTCTAGTGACAAAGCTTCTTTCAATATTGCCAGAGCTTCTTGGAAACGACCCTGTTCATACAACAGAGCACCAATGTTACAGCGTGCATAAACATCTTCCGGTTCCAAGTTGGCAGCTTTGTAGAAACAGCGTAATGCCCTTGCCGTATCGCCTTGTTGTCGGAACAGTACCCCCAAGCTATAAGTTGCAAAAGCATCGTCTGGATTGATTTCCGTTGCTTTCGACAATGCACTGATTGCTTGAACTACCTTACCCTCTTCTTTATAGAGTCGACCTAAATAATAGTGTAACAATCCATTGTCTGAGGCAACTTTGACACCCTCTTCGAGTGCTTTTTTACTCTCTTCAAGACGTCCTTCTTGGCGATGGATGATACCTAGGTTCAGATAAGCTTCGCCACAATTGGGGAAGAGCTCAATTGCTCGACGCCAGCATTGTAATGAAGCGTCCAACTTGCCTGAATTGCGCATAACTCTGCCCAGGAAAAGATTGCCCACTAGGCTATCTGGGTGAAGCTGCAGGGTCTTGCGCAGAATGGCTTCACTCTCTTCGAGCATTCCACGGTCGAGCAAGATTTTACCTAGTGACAAAAGGGTATTGATGTCGCGAGGTTCAAGTTCTTGCGCCTTCCGCCAATGGTCAATGGCCATCTGCGTTTGCCCAGCGTGCCTATAAGCCTCACCTAGGAAATAGTGGGCCTGGGCGGAAGCTGGTTCAATGGCTATGACAGTCTCGAATTCAGTTATGGCTTCATCTATCTTGGCGTGAGAATAAAGGGCTTTGGCATACCCAAAGTGTGCGTCAGCGCTATCAGGCATTTTCTGACAACGTTTACGATGGTTTTCCAGCTCTTTATTGATTAAGCCCAATCTTTCAGAGAGCTCTTCTATGTTGAACATAGAGAAAGTGTCTTCTGGATTGAGTTTGAGACTCAGTTTGAACTCTTCGAGTGCTTCTTCGAATCTTGCCTGGTGTTTATAGAGACAGGCCAAGCGGAAGTGCAGCTCAGCAACCTTGGGATTAGTTGCAATCTGTCCCTTGAGTTCTCTGATTTTGTCTTCCGTTTCATCTAAGGTGAGATGAAGTGGTCTAATCTGTATGTCAAAGAGTTCGACACTGTCGTCAGCAAGCCTGTCAGCTTCGTCCCAATGTTGTTTGGCTTCCTCTTGCATTCCTTTGACATCATAGAGATCGCCAAGTTTTTTGAAATATCTGGCTGAGCTGGGGAACAAATAGAGAGCTTTTTTCAACTCTTCAATGGCCTCATCTAGTGCACCCCTGTCATGCAATACAATAGCAAGGGCGTAATGGGCTCGATCAAAAGATGGTTCTCTATCTGTTGCTGCAATCAACAATCGTTTTGCTTCATCAAAACGACCCAATTTGTGTGCAGACAAACCAAGACAGTATTCTATTTTCTCCAGTTCAGGAGAGGCTGTTCTGGCGTCATTGAAGCAACGGTGAGCTCCTTCGAAATTACCAGCCAAATAGAGCGCTTGGCCCATACCCAAATGGCCTTCAGCAAAATCTGGCAGAACATCCAAGGTACGTGCGAACTGGCCTTTGGCTTTTTCCAATTCGTTTTTGTGTAGATAAATCTCACCTATGTAATAATGAGCAAAAACGAAGTTTGGATCGAGTTCCAACACTGTCTGATAGTTGGTCAGAGCGTCATCCAGTTGTTTTTTATTTATGAGGGCAATGCCCAAATAGTGATGGGCATAGAGGTCATCACGATTGATGAAAATAGTTTTCCTAAACTGGTTGATGGCATTGTCGTAATCACCAGTTGCTAGGTAAACTTTACCAAGTAAATAATGGCCATAGGCATAAGATGGTGCACATCTCAATGCTTGTTGAAACTGCAGTTTCGCCTCACTGAATAACTCTTGGCTGTAAAAAATGAGACCAAGGTTTGCGTAAGCCATGGCGTTGTCAGGATCTAAAGCAATCGCTTTTTTGAAGCGGATGATTGCTTCATCGAACATTCCTCGCAACCGATAAATGGTGCCAAGATTGCCATGGGCATACGCGTAAGAAGAGTTGATTAAAATAGCCTTCTTGAATTCTCGTGTTGCTTCATCAAGGAAGCCCAAATTGCGATAAGCCAAACCGAGGAAATTATGTGCATAAGCATCTTCAGGGTTGATGGCTATGGCTTTTTGGAAAGCCTCGACGGCTTCTTCGTATAAACCACCTAATTCGTAGGCTTTTCCAAGATTGTAATAAGCGAAGAAATCTTCAGGATTGAGGCGCACTGCACGAAGGTTTTCGGCAATGAGACGTTCAAAATCTGTTTTATTCCCTAGGCCGGCGGCCACTTCTTACCTCCCGGCCTAAGTCTTCGGTTCAACGATGAACTTAATGCCTGTTCGTTCGGAACCGTCAATCTCAATTGATGAGAATGCGATGATAGTCGTTAAATCTAGTCCTCGAGGCGCCACGAAACCACGAGCGATAGCAATTGCTTTGACTGCCTGGTTGACTGCACCAGCACCAATGGCGTGGAGCACGACTTTTCTGTCACGTTCAACCACAGTTGAGAGAGCACCTGCTACGGCTTTAGGCCTGGACTTGGACGAGACTTTGAGGATTTCCATGCGACTTGTCCCCCTTTGCGTCAATCGTCATCTCGACTATTGCTGAGTAATTGGAGCATCTGTTGAGCGGCAGCTTGTTCAGCAGCTTTTTTTGAAGTCCCGGTCCCCGTCGCTTTACCATCCTTTCCGACGAGTACCTCAACGTGAAATGTCGTTGGATTTTCTCCGTAACGTTCCTTTAAATCATAGCGCGGAAGCTCATTCCAATGAGCAAGAGAATATTCTTGTAACTGCGATTTTGCGTCGTTTGGTGCTATACCAGCTTCTAGAGCTCGTTTCAGCCTCTTGGCGATCAATCGCTCAACTAGTTGATGGGCCGTCGAGAAAGATTGATCGAGAAAAATAGCGCCCAAAATGGCTTCTACGCTATCGGCTGAGACGGAGGGTTGTTTGCGAGGAACACCGCGACCAATTCGCAGATGATTGTGGATTTCTATATCAGAGGCCATCTCGATGAGTGCTTCTTTGTTGACGAGAAAAGCACGAAACCGAGTCAATTCACCTTCTGAGAAAGACTGGGGAAGTTGGTAGAGTATGTGCGATACAGCCAGTTGAAGGACTGCATCGCCCAAAAACTCAAGTCGTTGGTTGTCTTCGATGTTTCGAGCACCTTCGGCAGCTGACTTGTGCGTCAAAGCGCGGAGCGCGAGGGATTTGTCTCTAAAGGCAATTCCCAAACGCTCCTCGAGTTTTAACAAGCCATGATTGCCAGGACTCTCACCCATTGAACTTCCGGAATGCAAGGCTGGCGTTTTGACCGCCAAAGCCCATTGAGTTACTCAAAACACAAGAAACGTCAGCTTCTCTCGAACCTTCCACTACGTAATCCAAATCACAATCTGGATCAGGTGTTTCCAAGTTCAAGGTGGGGTGAATGACGCCTGTTTGCAGAGTTTTAACTGCTGCAAAGGCCTCAATGGCACCAGCACCACCAAGAAGGTGACCAACCATTGACTTTGTCGAACTAATAGGAACTTTGTATGCTCCTTCACCGAGAACAGTCTTGAGAGCCAATGTTTCATGTTTGTCGTTGTGCGGTGTAGACGTACCATGAGCATTGACGTAATCGACTTCTTTGGCGTCGACTTCGCCCATTGCCAGAGCAATGCGCATTGCTCTGACGATACCTTCGCCACCTTCGGCTGGAGCAGTGATGTGGTGTGCATCACTGGTAGCGCCGTAACCAACGACTTCACAATAGATTTTGGCTCCACGACGTTTGGCATGTTCGAGCTCTTCTAAGACGAGACAAGCGCCGCCTTCACCAATGACAAAACCATCACGGTTCTTGTCGAAAGGTGCAGAAGCTTTGGAGCCTAACTCATTACGAGTAGACAAAGCTTTCATATTGGCGAAACCGGCAACTGTCAATCCTGTAATGGCTCCTTCTGTACCGCCTGTGACGACCACATCGGCGCGATCGTTCAAAATGC
>CAZXTJ010000036.1:0-24362 GCA_964643655.1 uncultured bacterium | reverse complement strand
CATGGTCACCGTGATGGTGATGGTGATGGTGGTCGTGACTGTGTCCATGGTCACCGTGATGGTGATGGTGATGGTGGTCGTGACTGTGTCCATGGTCACCATGATGGTGATGGTCGTGGATAATTGGTTCTTTCGTATTGGTCTTTTTCTTCAGAATTCTCTCAGCCAACCTGTCATAACTGCGGGCAAGGTCTTCCAATCCTCGCCTGGCCAACTTTTTGTCCACTCCAGGCACATCAGGATTGTCGACCATGCCCTTGAATATTTTCTTTGCCTCATCTTTTTCACCTAGATGTGCGAGGACGTAGGCATAAAGACGTTGAACCATGTAGGGATGTTTAACTGACACAGCACTACCTAGAAACTGAAGAGCTCTTTTCGGATTAGGTTTTCTGTCTTTCAATGGACGGAGATTTAACCATGCTAGATCACTCCACAACTCCCAATCTTCTGGGTTCCATTTCACACCGCGGAGAAGGATCTTTTCAGCCTCTTCTGGTTGGATCTTTCTCAAAAAGTAGGCTCTGATCAAATAGGCATCAACAAAATGAGGATCAACATAGGGAATAGAACGAAGGCATAGATCACACAACTCCCAATCCCCTTCATGTTCTGCCTCGTCAGACAACAAATACAATCCTATGGCTGCAAGATCACGCAAACCAGTTGCCGAAGCAATGGCAACCAATCCAGCAACGACTGGAGCCTCCTCTTGCGCACTCTTTATGCCCACCCTAGAGAGTGCAGCTTTTCCTCCGCCTTCTTGACCTTTCACCCAGTGTTTATATTGGGAATTGAGTGCTCTTTTATTCTTTGATTTATTTTTTGCTGCTCCTGCTGCCAGAACCTCCATGGCATTTTCCATGGAGCCACCTGCATATCGTGTATTCACTGGCGGATTAGGCCTCACCAGGACAGCGATGACAGAGAGAACAATCAGTATGAGACGACCTTTGCTCATCAAGCACCCTCAACTCTTTCTCTTACAAAAGAAGCCAAGAGTAGAACAACTGTGAGGTAAAGCAAACTATGCCCCACTCCCCAAGCCAAACGACTCCAGGGGATTGCCAAGTCACGGACGGCTACTGCTTTCACATCCAAAGCCGCCAAGGCAGGCAAGATTTTTACAAAAGCCGTAGCAAACCAATCGAGCAACATGTGACCAGATTCCTTGGCCAAATGTGTTACTACACCTTCAGCGTGGGCAATGATGGCAATTGCCAGGGTGGAAAAAAATGCAACAATCGTTGACCGACCCAGAGCGATAAAAGAAGCAATTGCGGCTAAGAGAGCACCCTCTAAGAAGAGGGTGAAGAAATGGACGAGCAGGGACCATCTCCAGTGACCAAAACGCCAGGCCACGACTGCAACCATAGCCACAGCCATAGCTGTCGTGAAAGTAGCCAATGTAAGCCAGATACCTGTCAAATGGCCCCAATAAACTCCATTCCGGGAAATGGGCAGAGCAAAAAGTGCTTGATGACTAGCTCGTTCGTCGCCATACCCTATACCACGACAAGCTAACAGTAGAGCTGTACCCAGCACGACGAGGGCTGAAAGCGCTAAGCCTGTTTCAATCACCAAACGCAACTCTAAATTTGCCTTATCCGAGAAATTGCGAAATACATTACCCAGAAAAAAGACAGCACAGACAGCAGTTAGAGCGAGGAAAAACAAACGACCACGCAAGCCCTGCCGAAAAGTGGACCAAGAGATTATGCGAACAATCCGTAGTGTTTCCGTCATCGCTCACAGACCTCCCTCAATACGTCTTCCACTCCCTTGAGCAATGTGCCAAAGGCAGCGACTCCTTTGCCCAAGTGTGATGACAAAATCTGCTCAGCTTCTTTTTTATCTTCAAAGAGCAGACCGTTGCGTTCTTTGATCACCGTTGCATTTTCGGGTATCTCGCTTGGAAGGGCACCTTCTTCAAAATCAATGCACCAACCACGTTTGCTCAATATCTCTTGTCGACCGCCAAACTGAACGAGACGGCCTTTTGATAAGACGGCGAAGTGGTCACAAATTCTCTCGAGTATTTGTGGTTCATGAGAGGTCATGACCATGGACACACCGGCATTTGCTAACTCGAGCAATCTATCTTCAAGGTCTATCTGCCCCTCCACATCCAATCCCGTTACTGGTTCATCGAGAAACAAGAGCTCTTTTTCAGTGAGCAAGCAACGTTCTAGCTCTAATTTCTGTTTCATTCCTTTTGAGTAACGAAGAGTAACCAAATCGGCTGCGTGTTTGAGTCCTGCTCGTTCTATTCCTTGTTCGACACGTTCTTGCAATTGAGCCCCAGAGAGCCCTTCCAAACGACCGAAAAGCTCTAGCTGTTCTCGCCCCGTCAAATAATCAAAAGGGGCCGCTTGTTCAGGAAGGTAACCAACACTCTGCCGTGACTCTGGTAATGGAACGGCTCTATCAAAGATATAAGCCTTGCCTTCACCAATTGGCTCCAAACCCAACAACAGCCTAATCAGAGTTGATTTACCAGCACCATTGCCGCCTAAAAGGCCAACCTTAGCACCTTTGGGAATCTCCAAATTTATATTGGCCAAAAGATGTTCAGGCCTATTCTTGGGCGATGACAGACCGAGATTTTCCGTTTTAATGGCAGTCATGGCTTTTCCCTTTACTATTCCTGCTCGTCCAAAGCACGTCGGAGGTGGCGAGTCATAGCCATACAAAGAGAGATGAATGGTCCCAAGTTGCTCGGAATTGGCACCACTCCTTTGGCTTTCACTTTGAATTCGAGGGCATCAAAAGAAATGTACACATTTTCTACGGGTACTGTTGAACACAACTCATTCAACAGTGGCTCCCAGGGACCTTCGACCAAATCCAACCCCAAATCAGGCCACGGGCTTTCCACTGGAAACTCGTAAACTACACCCAAACGGGGTTGGATGGAAAAACTCTGGCTACATGGTTTTGGCATTGTGACCATAAATGTAACTTCTGGAGGATGACAACCGCCGCTTTCTCCCATATAGGTCTTTTTGACTCCCCCTTTTGAAGCTGTAAGAGCAGCTTCCATATCAGCAACATTAAATACAGCTGACATATATCCACCCAAGGAAAAAGCACTGCTCGCCTGCTCTATGGCAGCCATAGCTGCCTTCTCATCGTGAACAGCCATAAAAGCCATTTCATCTTTGGGCTCATTGGAGGTTGTCTCGTCTTTGGCAGAAGAGTCATTCTCTTCAGAAATTTTCTTCTTTTCTGGCTGTGCCCAAGCATCGTTAGCCAAACCTTCAGCAATGCGACCAGGAGCTTTCTTCACATCCTCGTTGAACTTCTCTTTTCGCTCAGAAGCTCTACCAACAATGAGAGCTGCCAAAACACAACTAAAGGCAAGAAGGACGGCTAAGCCAATTTCCACAGCTGGCTCCTTTTGTTCAATCGTCAACTAGAGGATGGGGAGCCGTGTCAGTGAGTTTTCGCTTGGCTCGCATGATATCAAGTGCAGCAGACATCCTATCGCGTACTCGGTCAGCTGTCTCTTCATTGGGAGCGAGCTTCAAAGCCGCTTCCCAGCGGTCCATAGCAGAGCTGTATCTGTCCATACGAGCGCAAGTGTGGCCTGCGTAATATTCACACAAAAAGGTGGTATAACCCATTTCCCTGACAATGTCATATTGCCGAAGTGCATCGCGGAACATTCCAGCAGTGTATAAACTGAAGGCCAATAACTGACGTACAGAAGCATCAGAGGGATCGCGCTCGATGAGTTCGCGCAACATATCGATTTGTGCTTCCGTTGCCACAGGATATTGGGTCAATCCAAGGGTTCGCGTTTTCCCATCAGAAACTGCACGCATAATCTTTGACATGAGCACTGGTATGTTAAAGGGTTTCTCGAGAAAGTCCTCGATCTGCACCAAATCTCGAGTGGCAGACTCCATGTATTCCTTACAAATGCCACTCATCAAAAAGAGGCGACAATTGGGATTTTTATTAGAGATGAATCGGCAAAGATCCACACTAGTACCATTGCCTGCAGCGCGAAAGTCGACGAGAGCAACATCTGGGAAAAAGCCCTCATCGAGTAATTTTCGGGCTTCATCGACAGTCTCGCATGTCGTTAACTTCAGATCGGCCTTTGTTTTGAAGAGGTGGGTCAATAAAAAGAGGAGATCGTTGTCGTCTTCGACAATGAGTATTTTCACGAAGTCCCCTTCCGGCAAACAATGTAACTAAGCAGATTTTACCATGCTCCCCATGTTGTGAATGAGCAAATGGGTCACGTCCCTTTTGTTTCTACCACGGACATTATAGGTATATCGTTTCTGGTAATTCTCTATCACCATTGGTCTAAGGCCTTCAGCTACGTTTTGCTGCTCCTTTTCGTACAAGTTGCGAATCAATGGTGTGTCTTTAATGACAACAACATAAGAAGCATTTAGCCTACTGACGATTTTCGCCAATTCTGCTTGAGCTTTTCCATTAAAAGGGTATCTATCATATTCACTGAACTCAGAGTCATAAGGTGGATCAAGAAAAACCAATGTCTCAGGTCCCCAATCACTGCTGCGTTTATTGAAAAAGGTGCGAAAATCTTCATTTGTGATTTCTGCACGAGCCAAGAGTGAACGCCTCTCTTTGTCAAAAAGCGCTGCTACCTTCCGCGTCAAAGCCTTCTTGTTGTAAGCGATGCCACCATAGGGGATATTGAATTTGCCAGCTCTGTTGAAACGGAACATTGAGCCATAACAATACTCTCGAAGGAAAAAGAAACGAGTCAAACGAACATCTTTACGTTTGCTATCAATGTCATCGCGTAAGCAAGTATAAACACCAGCTCTAATGGCCGTTTCGAAATGTTCACCCAATTTTTCTTCAGTGAACTGGATTGAATGTTTCTCTTCTAATCCTTTCACTCTTCTGATTTTATCAAGCGAAGATTGACGGAGTCTTTCGAACAAAGAGCTTGCTGGTAACCAATCTTGAGTCTGTTTTTTGCAAAAATCTCGCAGAGTCCGTTTTATGGGGGCAACTACATTTTCACGGACCCTTTTGTCTTTCAGCTCGCCACGATTGTCTTGAAAAGCTGCCACTAGCTTTTCTCTAGTTGCCATCACTAACTCGGCCAACTCCACATCCCAAAACTTGGCCAAGTTCTCCAACTTTCGCCGGAGAGGTATAGAGTCCTTCTGTACTTGTTGGTACAAACCAACGAGGGCCTCATTGACATCATTGATGACGGCTTTTTGCGGAGCAAGGGAGAAGAAACAAGCACCTCCGCCAACAAAGGGCTCAACGAAATTCTCCCATTGTTTATCAATGAGAGGAGCCAGAAGAGGCAACTCGCGAGTTTTTCCTCCAGGCCATTTCAGTAGTGGAGAAATCATGGCAGTACGATACCATATCTATGGCTGCGATAACGGCTGAGTTATGGTATATTAGCGGCTCAGCTTCTGACCTAGATCTAATCCTGCAGGAGGCAGCAGATGTATTTGAGCGAAGACGATTGCAAAGAAGAAAAAAGAGAGAGTATGCCCTCTAGTCTCCAGATGAAACTACTGGAGAGCAGAAAGATACTCATAGCCGAACCCATCGAAGCCAAAACAGCACATCGGGTCATGGCTGAACTCCTTTATTTACAAGCCAGTGATGCAGAAGCACCTGTTGAAGTGTTCATCAATTCACCAGGAGGAGAGATTTCCTCTGGTTTGGCCATTTACGACATGCTGAGACACATAAACGTACCCGTAACGACAATCGCTGCCGGTCTGGCCGCCTCTATCGCGTCAATCATTTATGTTGCCGCCCCCAAAGAGCGTCGAAAGTCATTCCCCAATGCACGATTCCTCATTCATCAGCCCCTTGCTGGTTTCCGTGGAACTGCTTCCGATTTGGAAATCCATGCTCAAGAAATCTTGCGAACACGTAAACACGTGAACGAGATATTGGCCAAAGCCACAGATCAACCCTACGAAAAAATCGACAATGACACGAACAGAGACTATTGGATGACAGCTGAAGAAGCTGAAGAGTATGGTCTCGTTGGTGCAATATTAAAACCCTCTGCTTGAGCCTGAGTTAGAAAGAGTAATCATCATGGCTAGCGATAAAATCCTCGCTCTTACAGATGACAACTTCAACGATAAAGTTAGTGCTGAGTCTCTGCCTATCGTCATCGACTTCTGGGCAACTTGGTGTGGCCCCTGTAAAGCCGTCGCCCCTGCCTTCGAAGAGTTGGCCACAGAAATGGAAGGCGTAGTCAAATTCGCCAAAGTGAATATTGAAGAAAGCCCCAATATTGCAGGGCAGTTTGGCATTATGAGTGTACCCACATTCATCGTCCTCAAAAATGGCGAAAAGATTGGCACAATTTCAGGCGCTTTGGCCAAAAGCAAACTAAAGGAAAAAATCGAAGGATTCTTGGCTTAGCTAGCCGAAGTCCCAATAGTCTTTTAGTTGGTCCACATCGGGATGTTTGGACAACTTGCGGATTGCCCTATGGAATAACAATCGTGCGCTTTCGCGCGATACATCCATTTTACGGCCCACTTCTGCAAAGGTTTTGCACCAATCACGGCCATTTAGTCCGTAATAAAGGATCAAAGCTTCGCGTTCGCGTGGTTTTAGAGAACGCATCATTATCTCGAGCCTATCGCGAAAAGCGAGAAGCGAAAGATGTCGTTCTGGCAGAGAAACACTGTTACTAGACATGGCCTGCTCGAGATTTCCTGCCTCTTCTGTGCGAAGCAATTTTTCAATGGAGACGTAACCTCGAACAGCATGAGAGATGTTGAAGACTTCTTTGGCAGACAATTCCAGTTCTTCAGCCAACTCTTCTGGAGTTGGCTCTCGTTTCAACTTGGAATACAAACGCTGAAAAGTGGCTTCTAATTGGTAGACCAATGAAATCTTGCGAGCAGGGAGAGATAACACGCCGCCATTACGAGCAAGGTACAAAGAGAGTCTGTTTCGTATCCACCAAACAGCATAGCTGATGAAACGAAGTCCCAATTTGGGATTGAATTTTTTGGCAGCTCGAATGAGACCAATGTTTCCTTCATTGATCAAATCCAACAAAGGTGCACCAGAACGACGGTACTTCTTCACCACATTGACAACAAAACGTAGGTTCGCTTTGACGAGACGGTGGAAAGCTTCTTGGTCGCCCTTTTGAATGCGCTCGGCAAGAGCTACCTCTTCTTCGGCAGTCAATAGCGGCGTCAGCCTTATCTCAGATAGATAGGCTCGGAGGACGTCATCATCGCCTTCGTACCGATTTGCCATTCTCTCCGTCACTTCATGAGGGACAACAGCAGTACCCCACAAAAACACAGTTTGAGTACAACACCACAGAGACCTCTTTCAACAAGCAAAAGAGCTCGTCTTAGGCATTCTACCAACTTGTGTTTGTTAACCAATGCCATAAAGAAAGCGCCGCTGTATGCCCCTGCTAGGACCAGCGGTGCTGCTTCTCTCCATTCATACCACAGTATTCCGCCAAGGGTCAAGCCAACGAAGCTGCCCCAAAAGAGCGCCCAGTCCTGTTTTCCGACCTTTCTTCCACTCTTTGGAGCACTTGCCTTTTCAATCTGGGCCAATTCTACCCACAGGCTACAAACGGCAAGCAAGACCATTGTGTCACTCGTTCCCGGTGGTACGAGTTCATTGGCAGCCAGCAAAGCTGCCATGGAAAAAAGAAACAAAAAGATGGAAATGAGTCGAGCAATAAAAAGAGCCCACAATAACAAAATGGTCACCACTCCCGAAGCGAGAACGGTGACCATTGGGTGTGCCCCCTACCCGATTACATCAGGAACAGGATCGAGGAGCATTTGGATGTGCGCGATAATACCAAACGACCAAGATTGGACTGACGATGAAGATTGATGAGTAAGTACCAATCAGAACACCAATTGTCATTGCCAAAGCGAAGTCACGAATGACCACACCACCCAGTATAAGCAGTGCCAACACAGCCAACAATGTAGTGACGGATGTGTTGATTGTACGGCTAAGAGATTGATTGATGGATAGGTTCACTCGGAAGTCATAAGGTAATCTAGCTTTCAGACGGCTATTCTCGCGGATACGGTCGAGAACGACGATGGAGTCGTTGAGTGAATAACCGATGATGGTCAATAAGGCTGCCATAATGCCAATATTGACCTCTTTTTGCAATATTGCAAACAAACCGAGCACGAAGAGTGAGTCATGACAGAGCGCGACAACTGCTGCCACAGCGTGAGCAAACTCAAATCGTACTGAGATGTATAGCATAATGCCCATGATGGCGATAATGAGTGCCCACAAGGCTTTCGACTGCAATTGTGCACCAACTGTGGGGCCAATGAACTGACGTTGCAGTTTTTCGAATTTACCCAAATCACCTGATTTGAAGAGAGCTTCGATTTTGGGCTCAATGTCTTCAGACTCAGTTACCTCACGAGAAGCTTCTGTGTGAATGATGAATTCACTGCCTGATTTTTTCTCTACCTTTGCGTCGCCACCTGTGAGATTGAGGTCAACCTCACCAATGACACGCTGCACAACAACTTCGCCCAACTCTTTTTTCAAAGCAGAGTCCTTGAGTAGTGTACGTACTTTCTCTTCAGAGATCTCTTTCTCGAAGCGGTAGTGGAAAATCGAACCACCCTTGAAATCAATACCGTAGTTCAACCCTACGCCGATGAGACAGGCGAGAGCCACGAGCATTGCTATACCCGAAATAGTGAAACCCTGGTTCATGCTTCCAATGAAGTCGAACCGGATGTTTTCTTTGCCTTTGATATCCTTCTTGTCAGCCATCGTTCTATCAAACTCGCTTTCTGCCAGCGTAGGTTAGATACTTACTGTCTTGGCTCTGCCGTAGAAAAGTTCCATGAGAACTTTGACGACAAAGAGAGCCGTGAACATCGATACGGCAATACCGATACTTAGTGTTACTGCGAAACCGCGTACGGGCCCTGTACCAAAGACGTAGAGCACGATAGCTGTGAGCAGTGTAGTCAAGTTGGAGTCGAGAATGGTGACCCAAGCTTTATCAAAACCAGCGTCGATAGCAGCTCGAACTGTTTTACCCAAACGCAACTCTTCTTTCAAACGTTCGAAGATGATGACGTTTGCGTCGACTGCCATACCAATCGTCAGGATGAGACCAGCAATACCAGGCAAGGTCAGTGTAGCTCCGAAGAAGAGGAGTAGGGAAACGACCATTACCATATCGAGCAGCAGAGCTATATCAGCCATGATTCCTGCGCCTTTGTACCAGAAGAGCATAAAGACGAAGACTAGTACTAAGCCAATGAGTGCAGCCTGAACACCATACTTGATGGATTTGCGGCCCAATGTAGGACCAACAGTGTTTTCAGCAAGTTTCTTCAGAGGAGCAGGCAGGGCACCAGCTTTGAGGATATTGGTGACTTTTCTGGCTTCCTCAACGTCGAAATCACCAGTAATTTCAGCTTGACCTTGTTTGATTGGGTGGCGAATGACAGGTGCCATATAAACTTTGCCACCAAGGACGATGGCCAAGCGGCGACCAACGTTTGCTTCAGTGATTTGAGCAAACTTATCTGTACCTGCGTCGTTGAACTCGAGCAAAATTTTGGGCTGGCCTTTGAGACTGTCAAAACCAATGCGAGCGTGGCGCAGAGAATCGCCACCAATTTCTGCTTCTTTTTTGACGAGGAACCAAGGTAGCTCTTCGTTGGGCTTTTTCTTCTCGGGTACATGCTGCAGAACTTCGTCATTGTCTGTCTTGCGTCCCATTAGCTGGAAGACATTGAGACTCTCGCCATTGGGGCGGAGAAGTTTGAAGGTCAAGAGATCAGTCGTTTTGATGATCTCTTTAATGCGCTTCTGGTCTTTTTCACTAACACCAGGAATTTGCACACGAATCTGATCTTCGCCTTGTTTGACGATGTTGGCATTGGATACACCAAAAAGGTCAATACGGTTTCGAAGAATCTCTTTGGCTTTTTCCAAATCGGCAGCAATTCGATCTGATGATTTGCTTTCGATGCGGAACACCATATCGAGGCCACCCTGAAGGTCGAGCCCAAGAGTCAGCTTCTTGTTTTCGTAATCCTTCACAACAGAGGCCATGAGCCACTTGAAAGCCCAGCCAAACTGCAGCGAAGGTGCTGCCGCGATGGTACAAACCAACGCGATAATGAGTATCAACACAATCTTCCAGGGGGCAACTCGTACCATGGTCGGTTATATCCTTTCCAAAAAGGGTATTACGTGCGCGAAAGAGCCCACATTATATTGTTGAAGGTTCATGATGTCAATAAATCATGCACCACCTCGAACACGCTCGAGCATCCTCTCGGCCAACTCTCGAAAGGGACGTGCGAGAGTAGGCAATGAAAGCATTTTTCGAAGCAATTGTGTCGCCTCAGTTGGCCGGTTGACCATAATTTTAACTGTGGCAAGTTTGCTGAGGGCTTCAGGATCTTCTGGTTCTATCTGCAGTGCTTTGGTCAAATTACTTCTGGCCAAATCCAAACGGCGCATTTCAAGATGAATTGTGCCAAGGAGTGTGTAATATCGAGCCCGTTTGTGACAACGAATGGCTGAGCGAACTTCTTTGGCAGCGTTTTTCCTATCACCAGCTGCACGGAGTTCTTTGGCTTTACGATAATGTTCTTCAGCAGGTTCGACGAGGGCACGACGGACAGCCAAATCCACATATTCGGCCCAGCGCTCTTCACCAAGTAGCTGCTTGAGTACTCGTTGAGCCGTTGCTCGCAAGAGTACGTCTTCAGAACGAATGACATTCTTGATGGGCTCCAGATTTGAAGCATTCCCCAAATGCCCAATGGCTTCGAGAGTTGCTCGGCGAATGTCCCAAGATGATGTTTCCAAGAAAGGAACGAGGTGCTCGAATGTTTTTGCATCACCTATTCGGCCAAGGGCTTCGACAGCTGCCAAGATGACCTCTTCCTCTTTGGATGGTTCAAGCAATTTGACGAGAGCAGGTAAAACACTAGGATCATTCAAGCCGCTCAGTGCACGTACGACAAAAGGTTGAATGTCCAGAGAAGCTTTGTCTTCGAGCAAATTGATTAGCGGCTCGACAGCCTCTTCAGAGCCCAACTGCCCCAAAGCAACGACTGCTTCTTTCTTGACGTCCCATCTTTCATCATCGAGAGCCTCTAAAAGTGCATCAAAAGCTTGCATTTGGCCGATTTTGCCCAAAGCTTGCAAAATGACGATACGCAAATCTTCTGCCGCATTATTGAGGCTGCGCAGCAGTGGTTCCACTGCAGCGACGACCTTGAAATCGCCCAGAATTTGCGCAGCTATCCTACGCAAAGACACATATTCGTCATCGAGGAGTTCAATACAAAGCTCATGGAGTTCAGAACTATCAACAATAGCTGCAGCTTTGAGAGCTAGATAACGGACTCGCTCCTCACCTTCCACTATCAAGTGACGTAGACAAGGAACGACCTCTGGTCCACGACGGCCAAGAATCCAGGCCGTCCAATAATTGAGGTCAGGCTCTCTAAATTGGAATAGAGTGGCCACGTTTTCACAATTGAGAGATTCCATTTTTACGAGACAGTGACTTACGTTTTCTCTGATGACGCGAGATTTTTTCGTACGTAAGGCATTCAGAAGTGCAGGCACAGCTTCTTCGCCAAACCGCAGAAGAGCCTCTTCTGCATTACCTCGAATCGACCAATCAGGATCGTCGAGAAGACCTATCAAATCGGGCAAGAGCTCTGGTGAGTTGATCCCGACGAGGGCCCGGCTAGCCCAATATCGGCTGTTTTCGTCGCTATTCTTTCGGGCCAATCGTGCAGTCAGTGCAGGCGCCGCCGCTGCTCCCAACATTGCGATGGATTCAGCTGCTCTTTTTCGCACGGGCCAAGATTCATCGGAAAAACAGGGAAGCAACAAATCAACAGCCCCTTCACCTTCATAATGGCCCAAAATCCAAGCAGTCCAAAACCGAATGTCTTCATTTTTGCTCTTCAGGCCTTGGGAGTAGAGAGCTATCGGCAGATGTTGCTGCAAAGACAGGCTCTCTGCCAGGGCTCGACGGACGCGCCAATTGGGACTGCTCAGACGAGAGATGAGTCCGATTGCTGTCTGTTGGCTCATTTCATAATTTTTTAAAGCCGTCGCTGCTGCCAGCTGAATATCAAACTCATCATCGTCGAGTAGTGAGACCAGTACAGGAATAATGGCAGGATTGTCGAAGCGTTCGAGGGCTCGTATGGCCCAGAAGCGAAGGTCTGTAGATTCGTGACGTAACTTCTCGAAAATGTGTTTTAAAGCCGTGTCACCAACCATTGCCAAAGATGCAGTTGCAGAGACTTTCATCATATGGCTATTTGAAGCCAATAGATCTGTAAGAACTTTCACGGAATAGTCACCAAAGTTTGCCAGAGCTTCTATTGCAGCGAGGCGAACGGACTCGTCTCTGTGGCCCAAGAGCCCAACTAGTCTTGGGATGGTGTCTCGACAACCTAGTTGGCCTAGTGAGATGGCTGCTCTGACGACCAATTCAGGTTCTGGTGAAGCTAAAAAGGGAACCAAATCAGCTGCGGCTTCACGTTGCCGTAACTCACCGAGAATATACAGTGACCAATATTGGGCATCTTTGTTACCTGACTTGAGAGTCTTCCTCACACCACCAAGCGCTTCCCGACCAAGGCGGATGATAGTGCGAGCAGCTGCGGAGCGTTTATGCCATGTCGGTGAACCAAGCATTGTGAGCAAACGAGGCAACACCTTGTCACCAAGAGTGGCTAAAGCACTAGAAGCCCAATATGCAACATTGTCCGAAGAATCATCGAGTACTCGCAGGAGATGAATTGCGGCCCTACCGTGGGGATGATGAGCAAGGGCTTTGGCTGCAATCATTCTTACACCAGCATCGGCGTCTTCTAGTTGATTGGCCACAATGTCCAGAGCCTCTTCAGTACCCAATTGAGCCAAAGCCCAAGTAGCCCAATAACGAACATTGTCATTGGGATCACGGCTGCATTTGATGAGGTCGTTCTTGGCCAGAGCCGAAGGATATTCAGCTAGAGTGCGTGCAGCTTCTGATCTTGTTGTTGCTCTCCCATCGCGGAGCTGAACGATGAGAATGTCGATATCAGGTTTCAAAAGTCGATACTCACCTTCACTTCAGTCGTCGTAGCTTGAAAACCTGTCCCACCCTTGCCGTCAGGTCCAGCTGAAATCCGTTCTACATTACCTTCTAGTCGAGTGTCTTTCCCCATTCGACTGTCCAGTTTAAAGGCTAGGCGACGATTGAAAGAGTTGAAATTGTTTCCAGAGGTATCTGTTCCATCAATATCGCCGGTCTTGAAAGCCAGCTCCCATCGAGTTTTCGAGCCCTTAGGCGTGCATACTACCCCGAGGTCGAAGGCCTCTTCAAGACTTCGCGCAGCGCTAACCTTCTGCGTTTCGCGATAACCACCGCGAGCAGTCCAAACTTCATCAATGTTACGCTCGAGTTTTAATCCTCGTGACCAAGTCTCTTCGTCTTGCAAATCATCCAAATTGTCATCCAAGTCGGTGTAGCGGTTGTCCAAACGTAAAGTGAGACCAGAGGAGAAATTGTACAGTGCCTCTCCTCCCGCTTCATACGTGTCTCTGTCCGTACCGGCTGTAGAGGAGCTGGATTCACCCCAGACGACGTCACCAGTAAAACGTAATTTTTTTGTTGGTGACCATTTGCCACGATAATCAGTGGCTATGTTTTCCGAGAATCTTTCATTTGTTATGGCATCACGTTCCAATCGCTCACGGTAAGCCAAACGGTGATCCCATTTTCTACTGGGACGCCACTCTATGGAGTTGGAAGTAAGCAATGTAAGAACGGGGTTTTCCGTAATGATGGTGGAAGATGTATCTTCCGTGGCCTCTTCCGAGTTGGCGACGACGTCTCTGTCATCGGTGATAGCCAGAATGCGACTACGCTGTTCGAGAGAACCCTTCAGACTTACAGACACTGTCTTGTGTGGTTTCCAGCGAACTTTCGCTTCTCCTGTATCGATATCCATACGGTTGGGCCGTTCCGTGTCTGCTCGATTATAGTTTCGCTCAACACGTTTACTGAGAGAAAGATCAGTAGACAGTTTGCGACTTGGGTGGGCACCAAGGTTCAGTGAAGTCTGCGTGTTCAAGCGAGCTTTTTCCATGACATCATCGATGTCCACTTCTTGAACAGTGTGACTCGCGCCCCATGTGAACGTACCTTTACCTGCCCTTTTGCTTACGCCAACAGTGGCTTTACGATAATCCTCCGTCGTTTTGATGAGAGAATTGTTGTCTTCTTGAGAGCCTGAGGTTTGGAGAATAATGCCCCCAAGAGGAATCTCAGTGAGCGCTGAAGTAACCTCTTTCGTCAAATCATCTCCAGGATCGGGGCCTCCACGGCTAACGGAGCTTTCATCGAGATAACGAAAATCACCTTTGCCTCCTCTTTTGCTCTGGTAATAGATGGAGTGATTCTGTCGGGCAAAATCTACGACTGCTTTTTCTGGATCTTCATCGAGGTTTGTTGTCGAATCAGTGATGGAGCTTGTGACCTTCAAATGTTTGTTGAGCTGTATTGTGTTGTCCAAGGTAGTTGCAGCCACATCTGAAACGAGATCTTCATCACGCCCCAATTTGGCGAAAGTATCTTTACCAACGGCGCGGAAACCAGCCTCCACTCGTTGATGAGACAACTTCATCGTATGTTTGCCTGCTTTGCGCAGCAAATCCACATTGATGGCATTGGCTGACTCTTCAGGTACCGAACCACTCAACGTATCTTGTTCAAAAGATGAGTGAGCTCCCTCGACTTCCAGACGCATTCCGGCAGGCAATGTTACAGCCCCATCAATACCAAAGACAGTCAAAGCTTGAGGAGTTGTAGAAGTCTCCTCAGAGGCTTCCTGGCTCTTGTCATCACTGTCCTGGACAACTGTCCAGGCAACATAATCACGCATTTCATAACCACCAGCCTCAGACATTGCTGGCGCTGACGTCCAAGGAGTCCCATCGAGAGAATATTCGTGACGAAATCCCATGATGGTCGACTGGAAATTGGAGCCACTGTCCATGGTTTCAAATGTGATGGTCACTCGCGAAGTTTCATCAATGGGTAAGATGTGTTGACTAAAGATGATAGAACCTTCTTCGTAATCCATCGTGTAATCAGCTCCACGCGTAAGGCGGCGACCATCAATGTCTACGACCTCGGAGCCCTGAACTATCTGCGGATTACGCACACCGTCTCTATCTGTGAGCACATACTCTTGTTGAGAGCCATTGCCTTGAAAGAAGTTACGTTCCGAACGTCCCTCTGGGCGACCGGCCATTGCGCTAATGCGATGTTTGCCCACACGCCCCTCTACAACCATACCTAGGACTGTGCGGTTATAGAGCAAGAAGTCCCTATCAGGCAAATTCAGATTTAATCGTCCAAGGGTTATGTCCCAAATGCGGCCATCAACACGAACGAGGAGTTTTTTGTCTTCTTGATCTTCATCTGAATCATCGAGACTGACGTCAACATGGACATTGTCACCAATAGTACCCGTTACGTCTAGGCGTAGAGACTGATCAAATCCTCTGTCTGAAAGAAACTGAGGATTTTCGCGAATGAATTGATTGAAATCACCCTTCAAACCATAATCACGAAATTGGAAAGTCTTCTCACCAGTGATATCGAGCTCTGCTCTGAGACTCCTTGGGAAGAAAATGAAGAAGAATAGAACAAAGAGGAAGAAGCTCCCTATTTGTTCTTTTCGACTCAACACGTCAAGCAAGCTCCCTTGTGATTGGCCCCATGTTCAATTCAACGAGACGTACTCTGGAAGCAAGCTCCTCCACTGAGAAATGCTGACCATATTGCCATAACTCGTTGAGAAAATCTCCAGCAGCTGGGCGGCTGTACCAACGCTCACCAAAACGATTAACAATAATCTCACGAAGCTCGGCTTCAAAAATCCAGCCACGCAGAAAGTCAGTGGAACTCAGTGGTTTTTCCAAACTGGCGAGAGCAAATTCTACATCTGCGGGATGCCCTAATACTTCACCGTATTTCCGGCAAATTCGGTCAGTTAGGTCCTTTTCTGAAGGTTGGTTGTCACCGAGATATTCCAAAGTCGAAAGAAAACGAACAGCCTCTTGGCGAAGGTCATAAAGTTTTTTCAAATGAACGAAAGAACGTAGTTCTTCACTACATTGCAGCTTCAGATAATCGGCCAACCACTCATGATTGAGAACAACGTACTGAAGCAAAAAACCCATCGTACGCGGAACAGCCCTATCCCCCAAATATCTGTCTTCAAAAGTCGCATCTTTTTTCACATTGGCAGCGTGTAAACAGCGTCCAACTTCGTGAAAGAGGCGAAGAATGTCAACTAGGCCACCTTGAGGACGAAGAACTAGGTATATTTTCTCTGGCACATTGGCGCGAATACAGTGAGGAGCTGCACTCTTTTGTGCCCTTTCCTCTGCATCGATGACTATATTGGCCATT
This sequence comes from uncultured bacterium, assembly GCA_964643655.1. GTDB lineage: Bacteria > Muiribacteriota > UBA6191 > CAZXTJ01 > CAZXTJ01 > CAZXTJ01. The sequence goes on along the minus strand of CAZXTJ010000036.1, from coordinate 7,894 downwards.
TTCTTCAGATCAATACCCAAACCCATTAATGTTCTCTTGGCCATGGACATGGCTTTTCCTTCGACGAAATGGGAATCGTAAGGAGAACCACGCAACAGCCTAGGCACATCCCAAGGCATGACGTCTTCTGATTTGAGAGAAAGTGATAACTCTGAAAAACGACGAAGATGGCTGTAATAATAGTCGCGACTAGCTTGCAAGAACCTGGTAACTTGAGAGCGCAACAAACCAAGATCCAGACCTGTCAAATCGCTGTACAACTCCGCATAAGTCTTCCCTGCAAGCTGACGACCACTGGATTCGTAAACAGCCAAACGTTCACTACGTAAGAGATGGATTGCATCCATGCGATTTCGCAGTTCTTGGTAAATATCTCGCCGCTCATTCCTGTCTGCCGTGTTGGCCAGCTTCATCTCCAAGGTGTGTACATCAGCGTTGATTGAGCCAACAGCTATCTGTTCATCGAGAGAGCGAACTCGATTGGCCAAATTGTGTTCAATGGCAAACTTTAGCAAGCAGCGAATGGGACGCTCTTCTGCCTCTTTACGGGTGGAATGGTACTGCTGAAGTTCCTTCACCACCTCGTCTGAGAAGAGCTCTGCACAATATTTGTCATAGATGGGTCCGAGATCCAGCGTCGTTTGATGGCCCGAAACGTACCGGTACAACTCCTCGGCACGCTCGGCCAAATATTGACCTGCCCGCTTCCGGTACTGAGTGAGGTCCATAACTATATCCTTTCTCAAAGAGTCTGATTACTGATTAAGTTCTTTGCTCCTCTTCGCGAGGGTGATACCTGAGATATTCGCGACGAAGCCGCTCACTAGAGATGTGGGTGTAAATCTCCGTCGTCGACACGTCAGCATGGCCCAACAACTCCTGCACAAAACGCACGTCAGCTCCATTGTCGATGAGATGAGTGGCAAAGGTGTGTCGGAGAGTATGAGGAGAGATGGCTCTCACTCCATCTTGTTGAGACCAATATTTCCTGATCATTTTCCAACAAGCCACTCGGCTGAAGGGACCTCCGCGGTTGTTGAGAAATAAAACAGGTACTGGTCTCCCCCTACTCGCCAGAGTTGGGCGACCTTCGTCGAGATAATGCTGAAGTTTTTCCGCTGCTTGTTTGCCAAAGGGAATTACACGCTCTTTTCCCCCTTTTCCGAGAACGCGTACAAAAGCAGCTTCGAAATTGACATCATGAAAAGTAAGAGAAAGGGCTTCAGAAACACGAAGGCCACATGAATAGAGCATTTCGAGGAGAGCAGCATCTCTTTTCCCAGCAGCTTTTGCCACATTTGGGGCAGAGAGCAAAGTTTCCACCTCTTTGCGGCTGAGGACATTGGGTAAACGTTTTGGTTTTTTCCCACCCTTGATAGATCCAGCTGGGTTTTTGTCCAGAAGGCCTTCTCGGCGCAAGAATGAAAAATAGGATCGTAAAGAAGCCAATTTGCGAGAAGTGGTAGAGGATGACAAGCCTAGAGCAGCAAGAGAGCGTAAATAATCCCGCAGGTGGCTCGTCGTAATCTTGGCAGGTTCCTTGGCCCGTTGACCCAGAAAGGCGGCCAACTGCTCTAGATCCCGTTTATAGGCTGAAACCGAGTTCTCGGCCAAACCTCGTTCAACTCGCAAATGAGCGAGGAAATCTTCGAGAATGAACAAAATAATCCCTTCAGCAATATCTTTTGTCTTATCTATCGGCGCTAAATGAGCTGGGCTGAACGGGTGTCTGTCTTGGCGCGCCTTCATGCGCGCATTAAATATATGAACGGATTGGAGGGGTGGTACGCTTGACAGGACTTATGACTGGTCCTATACTGGCTCGCGGAGCACTGGAGGTACCTGCACAGTGGGCAGGTGCCTGTTTTCGACGTGACGGGCTGACGATGAAAGAATTCGATTTTGATCGCCTCGAGGCTGATCTCTCTCACGCCGACGAGCATGTTCGGCTGCAGGCTGTGCAAAAAATTATTCTCTATCCTTCTTTTGAGAAGAAGGAGATTCCTCGTTTCTTAAGAGTTTTGCTCAACAATCTGCAGGACAACTCGACGGCAGTACGTTATTACGCTAAGAAGGCCTTTGCTCGATTAAAAGAGAGCTTGGGTTCTAGTGAACTGGCTCTGATTATGCCTTCTCTTTTAGAGGATGGTGCTGATCTCAGCTGGGAGAAGCAGCCGACTTTCGTTTATGGAACAAAAGAGTATTGGCTCTATGAACTGTCGTCCATCGATTTCAAGATTCGTGTAAAAGCCATCATCGAGCTCAGTAGGACCCCATCACCTGCTGTGGCAGAACGAATATTCGAGCTTCTCGGAGAAGAGAGGCACGAACACGTCATCGCCACACTCGTGAAATATCTGGCCCATTTCCAGGATCCTAGATATTTCGAGACAGTACTACCCTACTTGCGTCATCCCGATAACCGTGTTCGCGCAAACACAATAGAAGGGCTAGAGATTGCAGGAGACAGCCGTGCGGCCGTCCATTTGATTCCCCTGCTCTCTGATCCTGACAATCGTGTGCGTGCCAACGCGGCCAAGTACCTCATGGGTTCTCATCCTGATGACGTCGTCCGCACAATTACGGAAATGTTGGGTTCTGAACACGAGTGGATGCGGGATAGTGCGATTTTCCTCATCGAGAAGGCCAAACCAGCCAATAGCGAAGAGCTCTTGCTGCAGCTTGCCTCAGACGGCCAGCCAGACATTCGTCGCAAGGTTTCGGTTGCCCTCGGTGCACTGGGAAAATCCACTGCCGCTACTGAGGCGTTGACAGTCTTGCAAAACGACGCTGACGAAAATGTTCGCGTTGCAGCCGAAAAGGCATTTGCACAACTGCAACGTCGGACTTAACGGGGGTTCTCCCCCGGGGAGGGCGACATGGCAGGCAGGTTATTGAGACAACCACGAGGTGGCTTTATTATGATGTTCACCCTCGTTGCCGTTGCATTGGCCGGATTGGTAATGGTGGAAACGGCACCTGACTTCTCCAACTACGCAGTTTTAGCCAAAGGTGAGGAATTCGATAGGAATCTCTCCACACTGCGCCAAGTGGTGGCAGCGCACCCATTTTGTCTCACTACGTCTGATCAGATCAACGCCGCTATCCCTGCTATTGGCGCAACAACAGGCGTCTTGACCTCCAAAGATTTGTTGGCCTGTTTGCAGCAGTTTGTCGTGCCAGCTCCTGGCCCAACCAACCTCTCTGCCTCACGAACGGTCATGTCCACCATCCCCCGAGATCCTTATGTGCCAACGAGAGACTGGCTCTCCAACACTCCTCAGTCAAAATTCTGGGCCACCGCTTACAACTGTGTCAGAAATCCATCATTTTACGCTGGTTCTCGTGAAGAGGCCTATCTGGACAACGCTTTCAAGGTTTATTACATGCGTGAGTACCCTGGAGGCTCTTGTCGCATTTTCCGCACAGACAGATTCGGTTTGCGCATAGAACAGATTTGTTACCAGAGCTCTTCTACACAGATGCGTGAATGTGTTCTCTCTCCAGATGGCAGTGCCATCGCTTTCTCATCCAACTTCTTTGATGATCCTGCTGGCATTGACCACTACGACATCTTCGTCGTTGGCACGAACTCTTTCTTGCCTCGCCCAGTTACAGACCACCGTCGATTGACCACACCAGCCACCTTTAGGAATCCCGTTTGGTCTGCTGATGGTGGAAGGCTAGCTTTTACAATGGAAGAAGATGGTGCCGGTCGCGTTCACCTCGTCATCTCTCAACCCATGAAAGACAATCCAGCTGATTGTTTTGCCGCCGGAGCCACTCCAATGACAACAGGTGCTTTTGCTCCTGTCCTAGCTGGCATTGGTGGAATAGCATGGGCACCTTTGAGTTCAGATGAGGCTTTCATTGGTCGTTCTCGTTTTCTAGCTTTCACCTTTGACATCGCCGGCGCTGGTGGTGAAGCCCTTTCGCTCTATGACTTCAAAACGAAAGTATTCGTTTTTGATAGACCAAGTGGTGCAGCTTCTCCAGACTTCCGTGGTTTCACAAGCTTTCCTTGCACCTATGAAACAACACCTGTTTGGCGCGACACTGAAGATACTCTTCTGTTTAATACAGCTGCTGGTCACACCTACGTATTAAACCATCCTGGTCGTTATCCTGCTGCAATGACCAATATCGTCGATACTGGCATCAGAAATGTTGCTGAGATGAAGATAGTTCCTCCTGATGTCTCTCTCTCTGATACATCAAACTGGCTAGTCTTCCGCCATGACACGGACAACGAACTATACCGAACAAAGATTAGCCCCTATACAGCTCCTCCAAAACCAGCCTACAAATTAACCAACGGCGGAGCCATGCCTGGTTGGTCAGTTTCTAGGCGTGGAACACAGATTGTATATGCCGAGTGGGGTGATCCCACTCAGGTCAACGTCATGAATATTGATGGAACGGGCGTTGTTGACATCTATAATGCAGGCGAAAATGTGAGGCACTGTTTCTTTTCAGAGGTTGAAGTTCCCTGGCGTGGTCCCTCGACAACACGCAAAGAAAAGTCCTATCCAAATGTCAAAGTGGTTTCACCTGCCGTCAAAGACACAAAACAGTTCATCGACACTGACGCTTGGCGAGTTTTCATGCAAGACAATGTTGACTTTCCTGGTGACTTCAAGTTCGCCAGTTCTTGGTTACGTTTGCAACCACCAGAAAACCAAAACCAACTTCTCTTTGATGATGGTTGGTTCATTTGGCGTGTATACAGAGATTCACCAAATGTCGTTGCCACAGATGGTACCCAGACATTTATGGGGAAAATCGATCCAACTTGGTCATGGCAGGGATCTACTTACATAGCCAAAGAGGCTCGCGACCCAACGGGCGGAGAACCTGCCGACCTTTTCAAACAGGCATTCCTTGCAGCCACTACTTTGATAGCCGGTCGTGGATATACACCTGACATTGCCCCCAATGATCAAGAGTTCTGTTACGCTCAAGCGGCGTCTGCTCTATCAACCTATCCTGGTGACTCAACGACTTACCCCATTGAAGATCTGGACCTTTGGGTTTCCAACACTTCAGGTGCGGCGGAACCTTCTCCCCGTTGTATCACTCCTGATTCACCAGAAAGTTATGAGTCCGAACCTTCTTACAGCCCTGATGGTCGTTACATCTATTACACACGAGAACGCCAACACTATTCACCCTTCCTCGCTTCCCACGAAGCCTCTCTCTGTCGCGTTACTCCCTATGGTGGCACCAACATGGTCATTCAGGAATGCGGTTCCACTTCAGCTGAATGGTCAAATGGTGAATGGGGTAGTCAGATGGAATATTATGGCCCCTCTGTTTCACCTGATGGCACTCGTGTTGCCTTTATTGGTAAAGAACGTTTGACCTCACCAGTCAACTTGCTCATCGATAATACAGGTTCTCCATCTACAGACAATTACCAAATGGGTGACATCATCACAGAATGTGTTTACATCAAAGATGTCCTCTTCAATGCAGAACCGGTCATGCTTCTGCGAGTAATCAATAATGAAGGAGACTTCCATCCTGCCCCTGGCGGAGCCACCTATCTGCCTGTCAACGACACCATTTTACGTAACTGTTCAATCACAAATGTCACTTGGGCACCAGATGGAGAGGAACTTTTTGTCACCATTTCGACACCAATGAACAAGAAGTTCCCTAAATGTGTAAACGAACACCCAAGTACTAGTGAGGATGATAGAAACTTTGAAGGTCCCAATGTTGGTGACTTCCAATACCGCTACAGATATTACGATGTTGCCGATGAACAGATTGTCTTAGGTGTACCAGTGTCCATTACTCACTACGAAGATGGTACGAACTCACGCGAGTTCGCCTCAGGTAATATTGATCCTCCAGGTTTCCATTATGCTGAGGACAATTACCGCTTAGTGATGGCCAACAAGATAGGTGCAACCATCTCTTCTGGCGCAACTGCCGACAAGATTCCACCTTGGCCCATTGAACCAACTTGTACGGGCAAAATATTCAACACTGTCCATTCCAAGAGTGCTGGCTGCTTCCAACGTGTCATCACAGACTCACCCTTCTTTGACAGTGATGGCTTCAGCTTGGGTATTTGGTACATTCTCAGCGGTTATGTAAGAACAGGTCCTAGTGCTCAATCCCACCACAACGCTCAGTTGATGGTTCAACTATTCAACAACAAAGGGACACTAGTCGCCCTAACACCTCCAGGTCAGGGCAAAATTTACCAAGTTGGTTATCCTGACATTGGTGCTACTGAGTGGACTCGCTTCTCAGCGGCATTGAAGTTTGATATCCAAGCTCACATCCATGAACGAGACATGCCTCCCTACTACATAAACCTCTGCCTCTACGCCACAGGAGACAATAGTACTTGGGCAGAATTCACTGGTTTGAAACTAGAAAAAGCATTCGATAATGAAACTTTACGCCCAACGAGGTATTCTCCTGGGTGGGTAATCTTTTCTCCAAGTTTGGATCCTGATCCACGAAATCCAGGTTTCCTCCTCTTCGAAAGGTGACCAGAACAATGCGACAGCTCATAACCTTCATAGCCATTACGACACTTTTAGCCACAGCAGCTTATTGTCAGATTAGTGACGAAAGTAAAAACCTCTTCCGCCAAGCAATGGAATTGAATAAAAGTCGCGATTATGGAATGGCATTGAACTACTTCATGAAGGCCTATAAACTGTCGCCCGACATTCTGGCCCAAGATGATAGAGGATTACTGGACAACGCCACCTCTTTTTTGCAAGCCAAAGTCGGTCAGAACCCTGACTCAGCAGAAACACATTTCCAATTAGCTGAACTCCTAATTCTTCGTGGAATCAATGCTGAAGGTATTAAGCATTATGAGAAAGTCGTTAGTTTGGCTCCTTCTGGACCTTTGGCAGTCTTGGCCAAAGGGGAGATTGATAGGCTAAAAATGCAAGGTTCGGCAGTAGCTCCTATTGACAACAGCTCATCTAGTGGCTCCTCGAGTAGCTCTGGCGGTTCTAGTGGTAGTGGCAGTAGCGGTTCTGGAAGCAGCAGTGGAAGCAGCAACCGGAGCTCTCGTCGTCAAGGCCCACGTGCTCGTCGAAGAGCAGAAGTACGTGGCTTGAAAGATAGAGTCTCCAACCTGCAAGATAAAGTTGCAGAAATGCAGCGCGAGTTGGACAAACAAAAAGGCGAAGTGCAGGCAGAGCGATTAAAGACCAAAAAGGTACAAAAAGAGCTCGATGAATTGAAGGAAAAGAGTCAGCGCTGGAAGCTCTATTACAATCTTTATATGCGCGATCTTGGTCGCCGTGGTGCTCCTTCGAGATAAATTCTGTGTATCTCTTCGTTGCTTTATTTGCTCTGTTAACAGCAGCTCCTTGCTGGGGAGTTGGTTTTCTGGGGCCGCCTCCACAAACAGAACAAACCGACTTTCCCATTGTCTACAAAGCCAAAAAGTTCACCCTGGAAGAACGCAGTCTTCGTATTAAGGCTGCCCTCTCAAAAGATGAGATAGTCGTTGAACTGCGGCAGGTCTTTTTCAATGTTGGAAAAAAACCTGTCGACTTCTGTTATTACGCTTCTCTTCCACAGAACAGCACTATCAAATCCACTTCTTTGCCCTTGAAAAAGCTGGAAAACGATGAAGGCCTAGAGAAAGCTAGCAAACTGGCAATCACGAACAAATTCCCCTATGTTTTGGGCTGCCTCGATGGTTTGGTCGTTCACTCTGGAACCATCAATTTACCACCTCATCGGCCATGGGTAGTTCGTTACACCTACTCCACTCCAGCTCTGGCAATTGGTAATGAACGTCTCTTTAGAATCCCCTTGGCACGCCGTGGTCCCATTGGCGCACCAATCAGGCGTGTAACCATTTCTCTTCGTACCATTGGTGGTTTATCAGACAGACTGGAATGTGTGA
>CAZXTJ010000035.1:0-24588 GCA_964643655.1 uncultured bacterium | reverse complement strand
ACGGTATAAGATGGACTCATACAAGCTGTTGCGCTGTAGGTCATACCCAGGAAAAACAGAAGAAATAGAACAACCCTTTTCGTCAAAAACATTGGCTAATGCCTCCCCAATCAAACTCATGGAGGTGAGTAGAGAGCAGCCACGCAAATGGTGTGCCTAGTCGGGAAACAGCCTGTTACAGCCATTTCGTTACATCCATGCGGAGAAACACCCGGGCATAAATACCTCGTGGTGGGGTGAAAGTACTATGGATCTGTCGTGCCATTTTGACCGATAGTATTAATAGGGCAATGCAGTGGGGGATTTTGCGAAAGGGTGTGGTAGCTCTGGTTGGCACGATTTCAGGAATTCATCTGGATGAGCATGGTCAGAAACACGGTACCATTCGAAATGAATGTGGCGAGTATTACTTTTATCAAGGTGATCTGGTTCACGAAGAGGATTTGCGGATAGAAACTGGTGATACAGTATCTTTCGAGCCAGATGGTGCCCGTCACGCCCTGAGTGTATGTTCAGTCTTTTGTCCCTGGCGTGGAAGACCTCTTTGGTAATCGTCACTCTGTGCCAATGGTGATTTTTGATTATTGAGTAATACTGAAGTTACCATTGGTTTGCTGGGGGCTATCGTGCGAACGAGCAATCTACTTTCCATTTTTCTCTTTGTCCTGTTCTTTACCTCCATTTCTTCTGCAGAAAGCCTTTGGGTTATTGGCCACGGTGAGTTCGATGATAATGATGGTGCATCTAATGCCTTCTTGGTCGAAAACCGGACTAATAAAAAGGTCCTAGGCGACATCAAGTTGTATTACGAGATTCTTCACACCACCCAAGATGCTTTTTTCATTGCACCGGGTCTTTATTATGAGCTTTCTCTGGGACGCAAACTGGTTTTGACTCCTTGCCTTGGTGCTGGCTTCTATGAGTGTGGAGATGATAAAAATCTCGGTTTGGCTTTTCAGTGGCGTAGTGGGGCAGACATTTCCTTAAAACTGCCAAAGGAGTGGCGGATAGGTCTCATGTATCATCACCTATCGAATATGGGGTTTACAAGGCCAAATCCAGGTGCTGAATCTTATCTGTTTTTTCTATCTAAGAGCTTTTAAGTTCCCATATTGCGGCTGTAGACTAGATAGCATGAAAATAAACAAACGAATTTTATTTAGTGGCCATAGTCAGCAGGATAAATCTGCTTCTGATGAACTACTGCAGAGTATTGATGATTGGTGGAGTGCCTTCAGAGACAACTGCAACGAGATTGTCTCATTTTTTGAGGGTCGTTCCAGTTTGGTTTTGCCTGAGTTTATGCATGACCACTTGGGCGCCGTTGACGAAAGACTGATGTGGGAATTTGGTCCAGCTGCAAAGGGGCAGGGACATAGGTTAGTCGTAACCCCTGAGGCAAACGCATTTTTGCGACCATTGGTCAACTTGTTGATTGAACGTGCACCAGACATAAAAGGATGGGAGTTCTATCCCTACCGATTACCAGAAGATGCGAAAGATGCAATTTCTTTTGTGGAACAGCGAACAGGAACCAATATAGGTCCTTGGAAAGTCTTGGTTTCAAAAGGTCAATTCAATCTTGTATGTCTGACCTACATTGCTCCAGGTGCCGAAATAGAACCTGCTTTCATTGCCACCGAGACTATTCTCGGTGAGGAAGTGTTAGACAAGTGGATAGGCTGCATAGAGGCGCAACCTTTAGCCGCAGCCAAAGATGATGGTGTCATAGTACCCATTTTAGGCTTGAACAGTGCAGTGGACAAAATGGTTTCGGAGATCAAACAGCAAGTTGCCAAAGAGCCATTTACGCAACGAGTTAGTAGTCTACAATGGGCAACTTTTCAGTGCGATCCGAATGTAGCACCTGAGTTCGTGAAGCAACGTGACTTGGTTGTCGGCGTGACAGCTGACGTGGGTGTGTACAGTGCTGCAAATGGCCCTGCACGCTTTTATTCCGAACGCTTTAGCCAAGCAGGTGAGTTGTTCTGTTTCGTATGTGTCGAGGATAAATCTCCAATCAGCGAAGAGAAGCTCTATTTTAAGACTGAATTAGATGATGCTCTCGGAGAAGCGCTCTTTGATTCAGGCTCTGGCTGTGTCATTGGTAGTGGAACAGGTTTGGAGCATCTATATCTAGACTTGGCTTTGGTGGAAAACAACAAGGGAGTGGAGCTAGTACGTCGAGTACTGTCTTCACGAGGTGTTCCTAAATCTACTTGGATCCTTTTCTACGACTCGACGCTCGAAGCAGAGTGGATTGGTATTTACGAAGATACTCCACCTCCAATGAGCTTCTTACCTCAGTCTTAAGGTGATAATTTGGCTCATCTCGACGAAGTAGCTGACTATAAGGTAAAACGTTTCATCGAATGGCGCGATGAGGCTGGTCTTTATCTTGGTGTCGATCCAGTCAACGGTGAGAACGTGCTGCTGCGCGTGTTCATGGATGATTTACCAGAAGCCAATGCTGCAAGGATTGAGCGCGAGCATGGCCGAATAATTGCCGTTCGACACAAAAACATTACCCGTGTACATTGCTGTGGCTGGGTTGATGAGCAGCTGTACATTGCTAGTGAATTTGTCGATTGGAACAGTCTCGCAGACAACTTGGATGGGTCTTTGGTTGCAGGACGTGCCTTTATATTGCTAAATCAGGCTGCTGCTGGATTGGCTGCAATGGCAAAAGCTGAGTTGTGTCACGGTGCTTTGCGACCAGAGAGTTTTCTGATTGGCAGTGATGATTCCCTTAAGATAACAGAGCTTTCAATACGTCACGTCGATGAAGATCGAAGCCTTCCTGGAGCAGAAAGATATTATTCGCCTGAACTCCACGATGGTGCTCCTGTATCTTTGTTGACAGATATGTACGCTCTAGGGGCAGTTTTCTATCATGTATTGTCTGGTTCGCCACCGCCAGTAGAGGATAGACCCAAACTAAAGAGCAAACGCACTGACCTGCCTTCAAGGCTCTGTGCGGTCATTGAAAGGTTAATGGCCATTGATCCCAATGATCGCTTCCAAAGTTATGGTGAACTGTTGCTTCGTCTTGACAAAGTACGAGAGCAAATCAAGTTCGAGGTCGTCCAATCTGAACCCCAAAAGGTCGAGGATGAACCATCATCTAATTATGCTGATGGAGCAGAAGAAGAGACTCCTCGAGAGCCACAGAACGATTATGCTCCACCAAGTTGGACTCCTGAAAGAGCAAGAAATGAAACCGCTTCACTTGTACCAGTTTATATTTTTGTCAGTTTGACGGTTGTCTGCATTATCGCTTTATTGGCTTCTTTTCGTACTGGAACGGTGGAAGAAAATCTTGGTGTCAGTGCGAAACTAGTTACGGCAAGACCTACTCGAAAACGCACGAGGGAAAAGAGAGTCCGACAAGCAAAGCCTGTTGGTCAGTGGACTGCGAATGACATTGGTATGAAGATGGTTTGGATCCCGCCAGGTAGTTTCATGATGGGCAACAGTTGGAGTCTGTCTGATGTAAACAAACCAAAACATCTCGTAGTAATCAAGGAGGGGTTTTGGATTGGTGCTTCAGAAGTCACTCAGGAGGAATGGGAAAAAGTAATGGGAAACAATCCATCCAAGCCTGTTGGGAAAAGACTCCCCGTAAACTGCGTTAGCTGGCGTGACTGTCAGATATTCTGCCGTAAACTCTCAAAGATGGATAGCAAGGAATATCGTTTACCCACTGAAGCAGAATGGGAATATGCCTGCAAAGGCAGGACAATGCGAGACGAGCCTGATGTACATGGCATGGATGAATATGTTTGGCACAGCGGAAACAGTAGTGGGCGAATGCAAATTGTAAGGGGAAAGCCCCCAACATCAGCAGGCCTCTTTGACGTTCTGGGTAATGTTGCTGAGTTGTGTCAGGATGGATTGCGTAAGTACTCATATGGAACAGTGGTGGACCCTGTTGGTGAGACAAAAGAGCGGGCTGTTAGGGGAGGGGCTTTCTGTTTAGATGCTGGCAAATGTGGTCCAACTGAAAGATGGGCAATCGATCCAGATGATAGGGCTGAAACGATTGGTTTTCGTGTAGTTGCTACTACCCTGGGTTGGCGTGGCCCCGTTGCCCAACACAAGCTTCCAGACGATGAGGGACTTCACTATGGCCGTACACCTTTGTCCTCTGGGAAGAACTTAGCGGGCGTTGCTCCGAAAACTCTCTTGGACAAAATGAATGTCCAGACCACCGTAGAGAGTACAAAGACTATAAAGAAGGAAAGCAACACTCTTTTCATGAAAATGGTGTGGATACCAGCTGGTAAGTTTCGTATGGGCACATCAGGAGGTTTGATGGGAAGGTTGGGCCATGGACCTCGCCATCTCGTCACATTGACTCGTGGATTTTGGATGAGTGTCACAGAAGTTACGCAAGCTCAATGGAATGAATTGATGAAAGACAATCCATCAAAGGAGCAAGGTGGTAGTTTTCCTGTGAATAACGTTACTTGGGGTGAGGCTCAACATTTCTGTAAGCTTCTGTCCAAGAAGGAAAAAGCCAAGTACCGTTTGCCTACTGAAGCTGAATGGGAATATGCATGTCGGGCAGGTTACAAGCGAGATATTGGAGGAAGGTGGAAGGAAAACGCTAATCTGCGAAAGAACCTCAAGTCTGTTGGTTCCTATAAACCGAACGCTTTTGGTCTCTGTGACATGATTGGTAACGTAGCTGAGTTATGTTATGACGGCAAGAGATCTTACGAACTATATGATGTTACAGATCCCAAAGGTCCGATAGGTATTGAATGCGCAGTTCGAGGTGCTTCGGCACCTAAAAACAGTGTGTCGCCACCTGCTTATCGTTTGTTCCAGAAGACCAAGTCACGTTCACCAAGAGTCGGCTTCCGCGTTGTTCGTGAATAGGTCGTTATTTGATAATTAGCTCGTAAGCTTTTAGCTCTTCTTCGCCATCACAGTGAATGAACAGTTGCTCACTCTTTTCATCAAAGGTCAATGACTCGGGTTTGAGATCCAAGTTTTTGGGTGAGATGTCAATCAGATGACAGAATTCATCTTTCGAGTATTTGACCTTTTTCTGTTTGAAAGTGTCCGTTTTTCCATTCCACTTGTAGAGTGAAAAATCAGCTTTAGCAATGTCCATAGTCATTCCTGCAATGATATAGACACTGTCTCTTACAGTCTCCAGTGCTCTGATACCCAAACCGCCAAGATACAAGAAATACATCGTTGGTGCCCTTCTGATTGTTTTTACAGAAGCGCTCTTTCTCAAGATGGTCTCGAGAGGATAAGAAGCAACTAGTGCATGACCTCGTAGAACGGGACCACGGAGACCAAGTAGAAGTTCGTGATTGGCAACGGTAATTCCTTCGACATCTAAACCATTGTCTTTTGAAGGTTTGTCAGAGGTGGCGATGTAAGCTTTTGCCCTTTGCAAGGAAGCACGTAGATTGAACACTGAATGGCTCTTGAGAAGAGGATTGCCTCTTCTGTCTTGGACTATTTTGAGGACGTACAAAAGGTCACTAGGGTAGATTTCTTTATCAGTACCATTGAGTGTGAGAATAATAGGTTTTTTACAAGCTCTACTAAGTGTGGTCAATCTCTTGTGATCCTTCGATACAGACTTTCCTTTTGGCTTTTTTCGTTTCGTCGAAGCCGAAGCCGTTGCGAAGAGGTATTCTCCTGAAATGGCGAGGGCCTCTAGGTCCAATTCTTTGACTCTCGCTACTTCGCTGTAAACGTTGCTGGAAAAAAACAGCTCGAGTAGGTGATAACTACGCGCTTTGTCTACGACGAGTTTGTTTCCTGAAGTAGGTACGACTAACAATGAACAGCCTTCATCCGAAGCCAGGACGAGGTATTTCTCCGATTGCCAGTGAAAGAGCTCCACTCCGCTCAGATCTGTGATGAACTTTTCACCAACACCTGTCTGAGCGATAGTCTCCGTTAATCCAGAGAAGGTTGTTCTCTTAACCACAGTGTTAGTGGGAAAAGCCAAATCGGTGGCAAAAGAATATGTGGCTAGATTTGTGAGAGCAGCAACGAAAAGCAATATTAACTGAAGGTTCTTAATAGAAAACATTAATGACTCCTTTGTTTGCATCTCATTTCTGGCGTTTCGAAATGATAAGCCTCATATTTCAGCATGGCAAGAAGATGTAGAATAACTTTAGATGTGAGGGCCAAATTTTCTGTTTCAGCGATTGGGGGGCCTGTGAAAACCATCAAAAAAGCCGTACAATCATTTCCGCGTGTACCCTGTGCCCTGTTGCCAACGCCAGTTCATAAGCTGGATAGGCTGTCTTCTGAACTGGGTATTTCTCTTCATGTGAAACGGGATGATATGACTGGTTTGGCTTTCGGTGGCAACAAGGCCAGGAAACTTGAGTATCTATTGGGAGAAGCAAGGGCACGGGACGCTAAAGTACTGATTGCAGTAGGTTCATGTCAGTCCAACTTCTGCCGTATGGTTGCTGCATTGGGCAAAATCCATGACTTTGAGGTGCACCTGGTTTTGGGTGGAGCAAAACCAACCTTCATATCAGGCAATCTACTCGTAGACCGAATGGTGGGAGCAACTTGTCACTTCGTTGAGAGTCATGACTGGAATGACTGGCTGCAGGAGTCCGAAAAACTAACTAATTGGTGCATTCAAAAGGGCAAAAGTGTGTACGCCATGCCCGTGGGTGGTTCCACTCCACTGGGGTGTATGGGCTACGTGCAAGCACTGGGGGAAATCGCTGACGATGAAAAACGCCTGAAAACGAAGTTTGACCGAATTTATCTGGCTTCGGGGTCTGGTGGCACGCAGGCTGGGCTTATAGTTGCCCAAGCCATAGCGCAGTGGCCTGGCAGCATTGTAGGTATATCGGTTGCGCAAGATGGCGGAGCTCAGCGTAGTGTTGTCAGTGAGTTAGTAGGAGAGACTGCAGGCCTCTTGGGTGTTCATCTATTAGATGAAGAGATAATCGTCGATGGTGACTATCTAGGCGAAGGTTATGGAATTCCTTCTGTTGAAGGGGACAAAGCAGTTGAGCTCTTTGCCAACAAAGAGTCTGTTTTTCTTGATAGTGTCTATACTGGGAAAGCTGCAGCTGCAGTAATTGGTCACGTCAAATCAGGTGAAATCAAAGCTGGAGAGAAGATACTATTCCTACATACGGGAGGAAGCGTTTCACTCTTTGCTTGATTGAGTATCTAGGCTGCTCGTGAAGGCCAACGATGGTTTAGATAATCACCATAACTGTCGGCCAGCAACATCTTGAAGTCATCAAAACGAAGTCGGCTAATCAGGTATCTATAGACACGACATCTATCGTAATTATCAGAGAAGCAGTAGAGACGGGTACTCGAATCATAGTTGAATACACTGGCGCACACACACACTTTCCCTGAACCATGTGTCTCCAAACAAGGGCATGAAACTGCTTTGTGTTTGTCACAACCTTCCACTGCAATGACCCCATTCCTATTATGTATGTCCCTCAAACATACAGTAGGGAATTTGGTGTTGTCTGTGGGTTAAGAGTGAGTAAAGTAATGTAATGTTATGAAGGAAGTCATACAAGCTCAGGCAAAGGAGTTACACATATGACCAAGAGCTGTACGTTTGTTGTTATCCTGTTTATTTTTGCGGCATTTTCTTGGGCAGAGCAACTACCTGTGCCGAGAAAAGGCTCAAGACCTGTTGGCGGTTCCTTTCGTCTTGATGACGTAGGCCCTATGGCCGCTGAGTTGGCTGTGCCACGGAAAGCATTTGTTCAATTGGATGGTATGGCTTTGGAGTTTGCTATCGATTGTCGCGAGGTAAAGGTGTTGTACAAAGATATGCCGTTGGCAATCGACGAGGAGTTCGTTGTCAAAAGGAAAAGGGGAGGGTATTTCACCTTTAAGCATATGAGTTGGCAGGGATACCGTTGGGAAGTACGTAGTGAAAAGAGTCCTGAAGGTGGCGTTGGTTATTATCTATGCAAAGTTGAAAAGAGGAAACGAAAGCGTTTGGAAGCTGATGTCACTATGGTAGAGAGATATCCAAAACGATTTGGGATTTTTGGTGGCAATATTCGCAGTATCAGAAAGAAGAGACGTAAGAGCGCAAGTTCAGCGGACAAGAGTATTCGTATTGTTTTTCCTCAGGAAGCAAAGCCGCATTTGTTTTTTTACCCAGGTAAGTTTGGTGCGCAGATTTCTGCTTATGGTGATATTTTGACTTACGGAAGACAGTTGTTTCAGGAAGAGCTGCAGAAGCATGTTTATAAGTTGAAGCATGAAGATTGGGATCCAGAGGTTTGGGTCGTTAATACAGCACATAAAGAGATTTACGAAACAAGTTTCACTTGGGGGAAGGCAACTCATGGAATCAAGTTGGCCAATACAGTCTCTGTTGAGTAAGTCTTTTTACCTTCCCATTTTTTTGTTTTTCTTTCTCATTTCTACTGGCAATGCAGCTGAAACGAAACGTGTCCATGTTTTTGTCGCTTTATGTGACAATGAACATCAGGGCATTGTGCCAACTACGAAAACTCTTGGTGATGGAGCTAATCCGCGCACCAATCTTTATTGGGGAGCAATGTACGGAGTCCCATCACTTTTCCGCAAGAGCAAGGGATGGAAGAAAGAGAAGTTGGTGCTTGCCCCTGACCGGAAAGAGATTTTGGCTAGGTGTGCTTTTTCTGGCCATGGTGTTTTTATGTTGGCGGAAGCTTATGATGGTCGGTTCATGAAAAGGACCATCCTAGATTTTTTGGGTGCAGCAGCTGGTTCTTATGAACCTGAGTTTTCTTTTACCAAAGGTGAAAAGTCCAAGTGGGGTGGCGCTGCCGATTTGGTCGTTTTTATTGGTCACAATGGTTTGATGGATTTTTCATTGGACAGTTTGCCTCCAGTGGCAGATAAGGGGCCAGCTGGGGCCATCGTTTTGGCCTGTAAGAGCAACAGTCATTTTTCTCCTATATTGCTCAAGTATGGTTGCACTCCTTTAGTGATGACCAAGGGGTTTATGGCTCCTGAGGCTTATACATTAGAGGCTGTGCTTCGTTCTTGGAGCAAAGGTGAAGATGTCGTTGTTCTTCGGAAAGCTGCAGCCCAAGCTTATTCGGATTATCAAAAACAATGTTCTCTAGCTGCCGCTAGTAGACTTTTCCTCGTTCCCAAAACAAAAACCCCCCAGCGTAAAACTGGGGGGTAGTTTTCAGGGTACCAGCTTGGCTGGTAGGTCGCGCACCTTCGTGTTATTTGTTGATAATGCTTTTCAGGCGTACGCGAGCGGCCAAGTAGTCTTCTCTTTGAATGAGTACCATTACACGTTCGACTGTTTTGAGTGTGGTTGTATCGTTGCTTTCAATGAGAGAGGCTCTGACTGACCAGAGAATTTTTCTCGCTCCATATTCGTCATCTTGGCGCAGCAAACGATAGGCAGATCTGAGTTCACTTTTGGTCGTTGTGCTGGCAGCGAATGTAGGAGCAACGGAAACGAGAGCAACAAAAATAGCAATAGCGATGATGATGGGGGTGCGGTTCATTTGTACACCAATCTTTCTCTTTGGCATACAGGCTGGAGACATTATGAGAAAATTCCCAAAAACCGTCAATCCCCAAATTGGATTTTTTTCAGTTATTTCGCTGCTCTATACGTATAGACAGACCTACATTCTTCTCCATCTTTTCCCCAACGAAGGAATGGATCTCTGGCCAATGTTAGTGTTTCTCCTGTAAGGGTGAAGCTCGTTTTCCAAGGTTTTCCTTCGTTTATCTGGTCAGACACAAAGGTTATCTCACCATTGGCCACTGAGTATGTTCCACAAGGGGGCATGCCCAAAAGGTTGGCCGACGGATCTGCTTCGTTTTTAGGGCCAAGCTCGATAGGTCCACGGTCAAATTTCCCCGAAGGTTTGAAGCTGAGGAATACTTTGGCAAAGTCTGGGATTGGTCTCCAGTCACGCATTTGGGTTATGTGCCACACACCAGTGAGGTGCCTGGCTTCTACTTCCAACATATCTTCTGGGATTGCGCGCGCAGATGTGAAACATCCTGAGTTTATGGTCAGATTGAGCAGCAACAAGAGTAAAGGGATACACCAAAGGTGGTGTTTCATCATCAATATCCTCTCGCTTTGACCCCCAGATTTTTAGCCTGTTCAATCAATGCAAATTGGGGGCCAAGAGCGAGGAATACTGTCATTAATGGGGGATAGTCTACTTAGTTAATGGATATACGTGCATTTTGCTATAGCGCCCAGTTTGTAAATTAAGTGAATCTGGGTTTTAACTGCCATGGTGGTGCCACCTAGAAGTCGAAAGGGATTTAGTACATGAACATAGGGCAACTGGATTTTATGGAAGGCAGAGTCCGAGGAGCTATGGTTGGCACCGAGTGGCAACCTAATGCTGGGATTGCATAGAGATGTATTTGAGCCTGATAAGGCTTTTTTCTAGTACCTACGTATAGAGTGGTCATGGATACTCTGCTGACGCTGTTATAATTGTCAGACAGAGGAGTTTTAGTGCACGGTTTTGAGCAGTCGTTAAGATACGAGATCATTGAAGAGTTGGGAGCGGGCGCTTTTGCCCGTGTCTTCAAAGCTTATGATCGAACCTTGAAGAGAGTCGTAGCCGTCAAAGTCCTCAACCGCAGGCTCGATGACGAACAGGCACAGCGTTTCAACCGTGAAGTAGAGATTTGTCAGCGTCTCAAACATAAAAACATCGTTCAAATGTTTGACGCAAATCTGGAGGCAGAACACCCTTATATGGTCATGGAATATCTCGATGGGGATTCACTCGAGTTACTGCTCGAATGTGGGGCTTTCCCCATTGAACATGCCGTAGAAATAGTCACTCAAGTAGCCTGGGCTTTGGAGCATTTGCACAAGGCTGAATTGCTCCATCGTGATGTGAAACCTGCCAATATTGTGCTCATTGATGGTGAGCGGGCCGTTTTGACCGATTTTAATCTCTCCTTGGATGTAGAGGCGACAGCAATATCTGCCACTGGACAGGTTGCTGGTACGCCTCGTTATATGGCACCTGAAATCTGGTATGGAGAATGTGCAACTCCTTCATCGGATGTGTTTAGCTTGGCCATAGTTCTTTATGAATTGCTTACAGGTGAAGAGGCCTTGAAAAGAGGTCCTTCAGGCTTACCCAAACCGCTTCGACCTTTGCCTGATAGTGTTTTGCAAGAAGCCCCTTGGCTTGCGGACGTAATGTGCAAAGCAACAAATTTCGATCAAGGGCTGCGATATCAAAAGGCTCGAAGTTTTGCCCGCGCACTCGAGCGCAAGGGTGTAGTCATTTTAGGGGAAACGAGATCGGCGTCACTAATAGAGCAACCTGTTCCACCTGAGCCAAAAGGCACGAATAAGTTTTTGGCATTGTTGCTCTTGCTACCAATTTTCATGTGTTTGGGTTATTGGTTTTTCAAAGAGGGAGAGCATAAGGGCGCAGGGCCTACAAAAGCTCAGCTCATTCATCAGCTTGGTGAATATGAAGTTCCTCCAGAAAAGATCTGTGCAGTGTTGGGCAAGCTTTTAGGTAGCGACCCTGCTGTCTCAGTCATCAAAACAGATAATGAAGCAGCAAAAGGTTTGTATTATTTGGTTCATCGTTTTCTGTCTTCGAACAAAATGGGTGAGCGAGGGTGGAAGTTACTTCGGCTTTTTTTGCGACGTTACGAGGTCAAAGCGCTTTCTCGGCCATCAATACCTTTTTGGAACAGTTTTGTGGTGGCTGCTCTAAGAGCACGTAAATTGGACGAGTGTTGTTTGTTATTGGCAAGTTATACCGATAGCCCACTCATTTCTGACGTGACCCCTGCTGCAGTAAGCTTGGCTGAGTTCATGCTTGAGAATGAAGAGAAGAGAGAAGAGGTTAGCAGTAAATCTTTGACAGAGCTCTCTCGTTTGCTCGAACCAATTGTTTTCATTAAGCCTCCTCCTGAAAAAATCGATGAAGCTTTAAACGTCTATCTCTCAGTTATTGCCTATTTACGAAACGATTATTCACGGAAGCAATTGATGAGGGTTTTACGCCGCTTTTGTAATGATAAAGCTATCCCCGGTGTCGATATGGATAAGTGCCAATGGCGCTGTGCTGTTTTGCTTGCTATGGCTTGGGAACCAAGTCCAGGTGAGAAGGATAGAGCCGTCAATATGGTGAAGGAAGCCATCGGTAGATGTAAAAGCAAAGACTGGTTGGTCGAATTCAAGTGTTTGCTTGCTTGTCTGGTAACACGTGGATTGGGAGGTGCTTTTAATCCTACGAAAGAACAAACAGCAGAAGCACTAGCCATAACGGGACCTCTGGTGAAGGAACTGGAAGCAAAAGGCAACGTGCGCAATCTGACTATAGCCAGAGCAATACATGTAGTTTGCCTCGAACACGATTTTCGTCCAGAGGAGGGAGCCAAAATGCTTGCATTGATAAAGGAAGGTGACTTGCCTGAAGGCAAAAAATGGTGGTATCACCAGGCAAAGGCGTGGCACCTAGCCAATCCAAAAACTCGCAAGAGAGCAATGAAGGCCTACCTAGATGCTAGTCGTACTGCTCCTCCAGAGCTGAAATGGTATTTCAAGTTGTTGAGTGAGGGCATGAATGCAAGCCGCTTATTGGACCACTTTTTCGAAAAATAAACCTCTGTTGCTCATTTCGGCTAATGTGCTAGGTTTTTATTATGAGTGAAGAGATTCAGAAAGAAGAAAAGGTTGTTGCCAAACCCAGTCGACGCAGTTTTGTCGTCCGTGTAGTGTTGGCTATCGTTTCTTTGGCCATTGTGGGTTTGGCTTATGCTTTAAAGATCTTGAATTTTGGTCCAATTGGGCAACCCAAAGTAGAATATGGCCCTCCACCACATCTTCTCAACAATCCTCCACTTCCCAAACCCGAGTATGGTCCACCTCCTGTTCGCCCTGATAAATAGCTTAAAGTGTGTCGGGTGGTGGGTTGAGGCCACTGATTATGGCCTTGGCAGCCTTGGCGTAATGTTTGGCTAATCTTGGTGGGTTGTTGATGATTTCTCGCAGTCTTCGTTTCATTTTTTTCGTAGGTAGTTTACCTGTACAGCGACGACGTAGAAGTGCCGTATACAGCAATGTCAAAGCTGCCAATCTCTTGGAAACCATTGTGTTGCTGGCAAAGTCATTCACGAGTTCGACCTCTGTTTTCAGAATTGCCAGGTTATTCTCCTGATAACTCAGTAGTCGCCACATTCGTTCAGAAAACTGCCACAGGTTGTGGGCACACTCACTCTTGTTGGCTGTATTCATTTCATTGAGGAAGCTTTTTATGGCTTTAAGTGTTGCTTGCCCAAACTCAGGGTCTTGTGATTCCAAGGAGGCTAGGTAAGCCTCAGCTACTGTTTGGAGCAGTTCATCCTTGCGAGTCTGGGGTTCTATCATCTCTTTGAAAGTCTTTCGATACAGTTTCGCTTTTCTGTCTCCTCTGGCAAACCAAAGATGGATTAAACTCAACGTTTGAAGGCGATTGGAAGGAGAGCTTGGCTCTGTTTTTTGAACATAGTTGCAAACTTTGGTGATGAAAGATACATGTTCAGCCATTCTTTTGAGCAAAGTGGGGAACTCCATGAGTGGAGGCCATCCCTCATCACCAAGTCGACTTCCCTTGAAACCTTTCATCAAGCGTCTTTCCAGTATGACGGCCAATGTCCTCGCAGCTGAGAAACGTCCATCGATGATTTCGGATTTGACTTGCTGCTCATGAGAGATGAAATAAAGAGGGATTAGAGAGTCACGAGCAGCTTTTAGTTTTTGATTGTAGGCCTTTGCCATGATTGAACGATTGAGTTCTAGTGCAATCAGTTCAACGGCAGTTTTAGAAGACTTCTGTTGGTAAAAGGCAGTCTCTTTTTCTGACTTTGATTGGGGCCTATACAGACTCCAAATGGGACGCCTCTTATCATTCAATGTGGCCTTTTTGAGTTCAGCAATAATGTTGGGACAAGTGCTTTGGTCAATTCCTTAAAAAACAGCCAATTGGGCCAAATACATTTGTGTGTATTTTGACATACATAGTGGCATTTCGAGGCTGTTGATGAATCCGTAGCTTCTCTCAATTGCTTCTCTTGTTGGTTTTTTCGAGTGGTTGTGTCGCAAGAGGAATAGGGTTGTTTGGAGGCCAAATTCTTTCTTTTCTCTCTTCGTCCACAGCTTTGTTTCTCTTTCTGTCTCGAGCCAATATTTTTTTGCTTCTTTCTCTGAGCAAAGGTTCTCATTGGCCAATGCTTTGGCCAAGTACCAAGGAATTGATTCTGATGAAACTTCAGCCAAACATGAAAGCCATTCTTCTTGGCGCTGGCGTGCTGTTTCTTGTGGTAAACGATGTACTTTATCAATCAGTAGTTTAATTGTCTTTGGCGAGGGTGGTTGTTCCCTTGCAGAAAGGGTTTTTAAGGAGTCTCTGATTTCTTGAAAAGCAAGTTGAAAGTCTGTTTGAGTTTTCTCTGATAGTTTTTTGGCAGGCCAAAGGAAGTAGATGGGAATTAACAACAATAATATGAGTAACCAATAAGGTTTGGCTGTATTAACTTTTGGAACAGCCTGCATAAGTGGTGACTTCGAAAGTTCAGCCATTAACTCCTTTGCTTCTGGGCGCTCCTCAGGGTTATTTGAGAGGGCACTAGCCAACACTTGCGCTGCAGCTGGCGACAACCCCATCTTGGCTAGCTTGCTTGCAGAAACTTTCGCTGAAAGCTGTTCGTGTACTAGGGCAACTGGATTGACAGATGAGAAGGGCAAATGACCTGTTAGCGTCTCGATGATGACGAGCGCGGCAGAATAGATGTCTGCTGCTGGTGTCGTCTCTTTTTTTGTTTGCAAAAGTCGTTCGGGGGCCACATAACCCGGTGTACCCACGATGAGTCCCGTTACCGTTTTTGCTTCACGGCCATCAAAGTGAGCCAGCCCCAAATCACCAATGGCGCATATGCCATCTCGTCGGAAGAGCATGTTTTCAGGTTTGATGTCGCGATGGATGATGTGTTTGTCGTGTAATGCCGCAAGGCCCAGTAGTAAGGGTTCGATGACAGTTTTGAGAGCCTTTTGAGGGCTTACTTTTGCTTTGCTGTCCAATTCGTCACGAAGGTTTTTCCCTTCAAGCAATTCGTAGACGATGTAAGGCCCCAGTTCTGGATGTTCACCACCATCTAGACAACGAACCAAGTAAGGAGATTGGATGACTGCTGCAGCCAACGCTTCGTCTTTTAGCCGGCGGGCACCATCAGACCATTGTGTCGCGTCTTTTTGAGCGATGAGAGTTTTGAAGGCAACATCTTGATTGCTCTTGGGATCAAAAGCCCGATAAACAGAACCCATTCCCCCTTTACCGATGAGTTCTTTGAGCTCATATGGGAAAGTATTTTTCTTCTGTGTCATGGCAGTCAGTTTACAACGTCCTGTCAATGCTTGGTCTGGTAACTGTAGACGAAGTACCATTTGAGCAGGAGGATTGATGAAAGCGACGAAACGATACCAAGATCTCAAGCTTCTCGGCAAGGGAGGCATGGGGGAGGTTTATCGTGCCCACGACACAGAAAAAAAACATTCCGTCGCTTTGAAAGTAGTCCGAACAGACAGGCTAAAAGAGACGAAAATCATCAAACGTTTCGAACGAGAGTTCGAGAGCCTCGTTCATATATCTCATCCAAATGTAATCAAGATCTTTGATGTGGGACGTTTTGACGACCGCTCTTATTATTCTATGGAATATGTGGAGGGGCAGAGCATTGAAGAGCTCCTCGAAGATGGGCCTCTAGAAGCCAAGAGAGCTGTTCAGTTAGCCATCGATGTGTGCGATGGACTGGCGGCAGTTCATGAACTTGGTCTTTGCCACCGTGACATTACACCTTCAAACATCATGGTAACGAGGGATGGCATTGCCAAGGTCATGGATTTTGGTCTCGTCAAACCGGTTGAAGAGACTGTTACTCAACTTACTGAGACTGGCCACATCGTAGGCACTTTTGTTTATTTACCTCCTGAGCTATTGTTAGGCAGGCCTGGTGACTACCGCAGCGATATTTACCAAGTGGCCGTCACCTTGTATCAAATGCTCATGGGAAAGCCACCATTTGAACCAGAGCAGGTTCTGATGGTGGCACGAGGGCGAAAGTTACCTGAGCCAAAGCCTTTTTGTGGCCTTTCCGAAAACGCTGATGCTCGACTGGCGGCAATATTGTGGAAAGCCATGAGTTTTAATCCTGCCAAAAGGTATGTGAGCGCTGCAGCACTGAGGGATGCTCTAAAACATTGGTTGGTGGGCGATTTTCGCTCTGATTGTCTCGTTCTGGATGAAGAAGGGCGTTCCTTTCCAAAATTACCTATTCTGCTACTCGTTGTCCTTATGATCTTGGCTTTTGCTTATTGGCGTAGACCGACAGATGTGGATTACGAAGTTCAGAAATTGAGTCTCGATGCCAAGGGAGCAAAAACAGTGGTTGTCAGTTGGCTGGCATCTTGGCGAACTGAGCGCCCAGAGATAGTACTGCACAAAGTAGGTCAGCAACAAAAGCTTGGCGCAATTGGGCGTACCTCCATCACTCCCGAAGGGGAAGCTTATCGTTATCACGCCGTAGTTGGTGGTTTAGCGCCAGAGCAGCGTTATGAGTTGGTCGTGAAAAAACCTGATGGTTCTTCTTCTTTGGGTTTTGAATTCAATACTATGAAAACCATCAAGTTTGCTCAGGATATCTCTTACAAGATGGACAAAGAGGCAAACCTCACGACTGTCATAGCAAGTAATACTCCTTTCCTTTTAGAAGCCAGAGAAAGACCCAAGAGTTTGGAGCCTCATTTGTCTTTTAGACCTTGGGGGTTTCATCGTCGCTGGGCCATCACCTATGCCTTGGAGCAGTTGGGCAAAGAGGAGATATCTGTACGATGTATGTCCATTGATGGTGAAAAATTGGATTTGGCCATCGATGGAGCGAAGGCTCTCAAGGCGCAATGTAAGCGCATTTGGCGCACATTCTCTTCTAACCACGAACAGCGGAAATTCCACCGTCTTTTTAGTAAAGACAATTCCAGGGCCAATCCCTTGTTCCACGAATGGGCCATTCAGTTGGCCAAAGGAGAGAAGAAGGACGGAGCTCAGTTCTGGAAGTTCGTAGAAGAACGGTTGAGTAAAAACACTCGTTGGTTTCGGTCATTGAAAGACATTAGTAGTGGAATTCTTTTACTTGGCGAAGACTCAAGTTTGTCGCTGAAGTTGGGTGATAGCCTGAATCGAGCCTTCTTGCCCTTAGAGCTCGTAGATGGTGCCGCAGTTTGGTTTGGTTTGCCTAGAAACGAAGAATGGCAAAAGCTCTTTGCCTGTAAGCCTTATTTTGTTCGCAGAGGTGTTAGGCCATTACGTTCGAGCGACTTGGAGCTAGAGCTACAGTGGCAAAAAAAAGAAAAACCTCCCTGGACCATCATTGTCGATGGCTTCCACCCAACGGCAAAGACTTTCGTTCCTCCCTCTGCTAGGGAATGGTGTGAACCGCAAAAGTTTGTAGCCTGGCTTGGCGAGACTGACGTGAAACAATACAGAGAAGCAGAGTTGTTGCTCAGTTTTCGTTCTGTTTACGCTGGTATGGTGACAGTGGTAGATTTGAACAACGAGTTCCTCGCCACCTTTCCGCCTACAGACAACGACGTGCAGTCTGTTCAAGACTTTATCAATCGTACTGGTGCCCATACCAAAATGGGTTTGATGATGTTGAACGATCCTTTCTCCTCACCTGGTGGTACGGCAGAAGCTGTCTCTGGCATGGATGCTTTGATGCCCAAAGCAGAGATGGTTTATCGTCACTCTCTTCCTTTATCTGTTTTGGCAGATAAAAAGATAACCGCTTCTGTACGAGTTATAGTTGGCCCAGTCGATGAAGTAAGACCTCTGGCTCTTTGTTCGCTCAAACTGAGATTGTACCGGTGAGTCAAAGTGTCAGTTGAGAAGCGATATGTAGCGCAGAAGCTATTGGGTCGAGGTGGTATGGGTGAAGTGTATAGAGCTTTCGACACAAAGCTCAATCGTCCCGTTGCCCTCAAAGTCATTATCAACAAGTTGGTTGGTAATACCTTGGCCATCAAACGTTTCCGCCGCGAAGTGAAAGCTCTGGCTAGCATCAATCATCCCAATGTCGTTCGCCTCTTTGACGTAGCCCAACAAAAAGAGAAGCTTTTTTATACTATGGAGCTCGTCAATGGGAAGACATTGCACGCTCTGTTGCTCGATGGTGCGATGAGCAAAAGAAAAGCCGTGCGATTGGTCTCGGCTCTGGCTGATGGTCTTCACGCCGTTCATCAGAAGGGACTTCTCCATCGTGACATCAAACCAGCCAACATCATGGTGAATGAAGATGGTGTACCCAAATTGATGGACTTTGGTCTAGTCAAAGACATTGATGATGCTCAAACCAAACTGACGGCTACAGGCAACATTGTCGGTACTTTGTCCTATCTGCCACCAGAACATCTTCGTCATCAGGACATTGATGAAAAAAGTGATGTCTTCCAACTGGGCGTAATTCTTTACGAAGCTCTGACAGGAAATAATCCACTTACAGTAGAGTTTTTAGCGGCTGTTTCGGAAGGTGGGAAAGAACCAACCATAAGGCCGCCATCTTCTGTGGAAGATGGTATTCCCCAGAGCCTCGATGAAGTTGTCATGAAAGCCATCGCTAGTCAGCCTAGTGACAGGTACGAAACTGCCAAGAGTTTTTGTCATGCTCTCAATGATTGGTTGGCCAAAGCAGCTGATGAACCAACAGTGGCCAAGAAGAAAAAACGACCTCGTAAAAGGGCAACACAAGAGCAATCCAAACTTCTACGGCAGGCAGTCATTGCTGTGGCGGTTGTCGTTTTTGCCCTTTTCTTTTGGCAGTTTTTCCCCAAGAGTCAACGTAGTGGCATTGTTAGAGATTTGAATATTGAGAAGTGTGGAGGCCGCACTTTGATAGTCCGTTGGCAAAGCGATTGGCGCTCTGACAATCCTCAGTTTTTTGTCAGAGAAAAGGAAAAAGGAGAATACAAGACTCTACGTCGCCTGGCTCTGTTCGTAACACCAACAGGTAACGAGAGTATAAGTACATTGCCTTTTGCTCATCGTATTCTTCTGACTGGTTTGTTGCCTGCGCGACAATACACTCTGGCTCTGAAGAGACCTGATGGTTCAAAGACTGTAGGAGTTAACTTTTCAACTGTGGTGCAACCTGAGTTTTCTCCTAGTCGTTTTCTCTCTTTGACTAGTGATGGAGCTCTCGAGGTAACTGTCAAATCTGTCTTGCCATTTTCTGCTCGTTGTGAACCCAATCCTCTTTCCATCAAACCAGATGATCCACCTGGTCGTCACCTATATGAAGAGAGAAGAATATACCGCTTTTCTTTGCGCCGTTTGGCTGTGTCGCCCAAGATAAAGATGGAACTCACTTCCATCGATCAAGAGAAGATTGTTTGGCAATTGCCTGTGGCAAAGCTTTTGAAAGCTTCTTTTCTCGAGGCTTATAACTCTTTTTCCAAAGAACACAAAGAAGGAAACTTTCACCAAATTCTCTTGGGTGAAGAGAAGACCTTTCATGCTCTATTCAAAAGGGACAAACGACGTTTGTGGCCTCTCTTGAGTAAAAGGCTTGTTGAACAGGCCCAATGGTATCGTAAACTTCGCCCCTATTTACCAGGTTTGCCTACATTGCTGAATAGCAATCTCTGTACAGAAGATTTACGAGCAACCGTAGCGTGCTCCTTGTTGCCCCTAGAGCTCATCAGTCGTGGTGCAAAGTTCAGCAAAGCTCAAGTTTATGGACAGTGGGAAGCTTTTTTGACACCACGACTGAATCTTTATCAGATAAATCGTGGACCCTTTTCCGATGGATTGCTCACTCAGTCTTTACCTTTTGTGTGGTCCAAGAGTCGACCTTACTCTTGGCGTCTTTTCATAGACAAAGCTCATCCAAGAGGAAAGGGTAGTGAAACGGAGATCCCCATCTATTCAACTACTGAGACTATGACTGTGCAAGTCAATGGAACGTCAATAAAACGTAGCCGCGCACTTTCTCTCGAGTTGTCTTTACGTACTGCCATAGCTGGAGTAATTCCCATCGTCGAGTTGGGGGACCGGACAATAGCTTTTCCACCAGTAGATGAAGAGGTGAGAGCCTACAATCAGATGTTGGCTGCAAAGGGGAAGGAAATACTCGGTGGCTTGGGGCTCTCTTTGGCACCGGGAGGTGTTTTGGACGCAGACTTCTATCAAAACTCCGTTGAGGGAACTTTTACGGCCAAACCAATGTTGAGACGAGTGTCCATTCCGCCAACAGAGATCTCTGGTGGGCTCTTGCAAGCAAGGATACGTCTTCTCGTGGGGCCCATAGACTCTATGGGCGCAACAGTAATAGACGGTCTTCGCTTAGTGCTGCACGATTAAATCAGCGATGTCAAAAACGGCAGTTGGTTTGACGGCAGCTTCAATGGCTTCTAGTCTCTCGGTTTGCAGATCTTCATTTGAAGCTTCTTCAAAAGCTCTGAATGCGCCACCTTCAGCTGAGTCACTAACGTGGGCCACACCTAAAGAAGCGATGGCACCAGCCACATGTTTTTCTAGGCCAAGAGCGGGTTTGATGAAAATCATTGGTTTGCGGCGGCATAACAACTCGGTAACGGTCAGTCCGCCCGGTTTGGTGATGACAGCGTCTGCAGCGTCCATGAAACGATAAAAACGGTCAACAAAACCGTAGGTGTAAATTCTTACATGGGAAAGTTGGACTGACAGTTCATCGAGCTCGGCTCGTACTGTTTCGTTCTTGGCGCACATGGCCAAAAGCTGTACTTCTTCGCCATTTTCTTCCAAAGCTCGAGCCACTTTCACATAAGGACCATATCCCAAAGAACCACCCATCATCGTGATAGTGGGAACTTCTGAATCGAGGTTGAGCAGTGTTTTGGCTTTTGTTTTGTCTACGAGTGGAACTCGAGCAAAACTAGGTGAAGTGGGAATGCCAGTGATGGTCACTCTGTCAGCTTCGACGCCATAGTGGACTAGTCGTTCTTTGACGAACTCAGTAGCCACATAATATTTGTCCACCCAGGGAATGGCCCACATTGTGTGAGTGTTGTAATCGGTCACGACACAGTGAAGAGGGGCCTCAATTTTTTTGTGTTTTTTCCAGATGCCTATCATCACGTTGGTCTGAGAATGAGTGGACACGATGACATCAGGTTTTTCTTTACGAATCCTCTTTAGGAGCGAACGAGAGAACCAGGCTTTTACACCCAACCAACGAATGGCTTGTTTTTTCGCCGTCTCTTTGCCTTCTATGGAGCTTTCGAAGGCTTTCTTCTTTACTTCGGGCATGGTTTTGGTCAAGACGGCAAAGGCTGTTTTTTGTAACCATTTCAGCGATTTGGGCAAGTAATCCATTGTGTTGATTACTTCGGCTTCTACGCCATCTTTTTCATTGAGTGCTTTGGCCAGAGCATTGGCCGCTGCTCGGTGGCCACCTGTATGTGACGAATGAACGAGCCACACTTTGGTGGCAAAACAGTTGGTCGCCAACAGAGTGATCAAACATATTGTGAGAAAAGAGCGGAACACAATTACCTCCCCGCGAAAAATCTTCAGTATGAGGCAATTATATATAAAGCAGGCTCACTGTCTAGCCTATGTGAGCTCTTTTGTCTCCGAAGAGAGAGGAGCTTCCAATCTTCGTTGCCGTACAGCTTCGGCAATCTCTTTTGGGGAGGGCTTTTGCCCCTCTTTGAAAGAGCGGACAGTCACATCTGCTGATTGAGCAATTTGCATGACCACTCGTTCCAATTCAGCTTTGAGGCGAGTTTTTCTGGCCAACATGAGTTTTCGTTCACCATCTAGATTGACTCCATAAAGTTGGTAGCTGATTTTGGCTGGTTTTTCTTTTTCTTTTGTCTTGGCTTTTTTCTTCTTTTTCTTTTCTTCCTCTTCTAGTTCCTCATCCTCAGGTTCTTCTTTGGAGTGGAGGTGAAGTTCCACCAACTCGTCGAGGAAGAGGTAACTATTGTCGTGGGACGAGGGTTTGCCAAAAAAGAGGAGTGAACGTTCAATTGCACCGCCAGTGGCGTTAATCCGCAGGCGGTATCTAAAAGCTTCTGAAACAAAAACGAAAGCAACTATGGAGCCTATCATGAGGTAAAAACCAAAGCTGTATAACATGGCTAGAGAGGCTAGATATCCCAAGATGGCACCACTGCAACCGAAGACCATTCCGCCAGCAAAAGGATCTTCCAGGTTGTAAGCCCTCGAGTCGATGACGAGTGAGCCGTCAGAGTCGGCATAATACCAATCGTCTTTGTCTTCGTCGTCTCTTTCCCAGGTTATCTCGTCTTTGGATCTCTCTGAAATACGGCAGGCACATTCGCCCACGGAACAGCCTCTGTTTTTCCGCCAACACTCCATATGATGAGCTTTTCGACAGGCAGAACAATAAACGAGATCTTCAGCTTTGATGGTTTCGTTACAAGCGGCACAGTTCTCTATGACTGCTGGTTTGGTCTCTTCTGTTGTTGCTGGTAAGTTCTCTTCCATTGGTCCCATGATATCAGAGAGGGAAGAGTGGAGCTACAATCCAATACCAGGAGGTGCCCAAGCTTTGGGGTAAGCAAGCAAAACTGCTCGAGCAGGACCGAGGGCATAAGAGAGGAAGGGAGCTTCGTTTTTGTGTAGTCCCAAAGAACAGCTTGCCAAGGAGTTTTTTGACATTGTGCGGTCCACCATGAGGGAAAACCAACGTCCATTTTGGTCTTTGCGGGCTAGGCGAATTTGCAGACCACCATCAGGTGTGATGGCAAAATAGATGACGTTCGGTTTACCTTCTTTGGTCAATTTGAGGTCTACTTGGGGGTAACGAAGAACACATCCCTTATCAGGTTCTTCAAGGGGACAGTTCTCTTCGTCAAGGGAGGCGAGCACAAGTGTTTTGTCCCTTTGGCGCATGAATGCAGCCTGAAGGCCTGTTTTTTCTGAATGAGCCAGACCAAATCTTCCTTCATTGACCATCTCTGCCAGATGATTTGGTAGTTCGTCCATTTTCCAACCACCTGCCTGCTGGCGAAGGCGGAAGAGCTTTTCATCCTTATGGGTTTTGTTTTTTATGACGGCCGTCACATGGCCACCCGTTATGGTCAACAAACGGCCTGGTCCAATCTGAGTTGGTGTTTCAGGGAAGTTGAGTTCGTTAATGGACCACTTCTCATCTTTGTGCTGAGCGATGTAAGCAGCCTTCTCTTTTTTGTAGATAACCGTCAATCCATGGCGGGAGAGAGTGATGTCCAGAAGGTTTCCTTCTCTGTTGGTGACCTTGTCTTCTTGCCATTTTTCTTTCACCAAGGTGGCAACATAAATTCCACTAGGAGAGCCGTAAACGACGATGGGATGTCCTTCTTTGTCCGTTGTTGCTGCAATTCCCTGGATCTTTTTCACTGAGGATAGGGGGTAAACGAACCATTGACCAGAACCATAAAGAGTGACGCCAGCTCTTGACCACTCTTTGTGTCTTTCTTCCCAAGCCGTACCTAAGAATTCATCTTTATGAGTGAGTACACGAGGATTGATGAATTTGCCATCATCGCCCGTAGAGAGCCAAGCAACTGAGGTGGCAGACCACACTTCAGCGGAGATTTTGGGAGCAACAAGGATAAACAAAAGAGCAATGAATATTGTCTTTTTTACGAGTTTGGTCACTTCACCGACCTCCAACCTTTTTGGTGAAAAGCCGGGAATGATAACCGCCGCGCGCTCTTAAATCAAGCGCGCGGCGGAGCTAAACGTTGCTTTTATTAGAAACCCATGCGGTGTCTAATAAATCGTTCCGATTGGCTAATGGAATCCTGCACATCACCTTCGGGCATATGAGCTATGGTTGAAATCTCAGGAATGGACCAACCTTCGACTGAATGCAGGACGAAAGCTTCTCGTTCTGCTCTGTCAAGTTTGCTCAATGCGCGGTAGATGAGTTGCGTCTGATGAACCGTTGGTGCATCAGATGCTTCCGCGGCCTCTTCTTCACTGGAATTACCCTCTAAGAGGTCGTCCCAACGAAGTTTTTCCGGTGGTTCATAGAAAACTTCTGTCTCGTCTTCGGGGATGACATATCGTGGATCTTCCAGATCTGGACCATCTTCTGGAATCTCTATGATTTCTTTTCCACGATTGGAGAGGTGGTTTTCTATTCGATCCCTGAGGATCTGCTGAAGAGCAACAGCCATATTGGAATCTGGCTTAGACTCTTCTTTCTGGAAGTTCTCGTATTGCCACCACACCAGATCGTTGATGATTTCGTCTGGACGCAGTTCGCCCGGTTCCAATTCACCGGCGAGCTGATGAAGGACAATGCGTCTTCGTGCCGTGCGATAGAGGTTTCGCAGTAGGGGCAAGAACCTGTCATGGAAACCTTCTTTGGATTTTTTGGCTTCCTGTTCGAGTTCTGCCTGCGCCTGCTTGAGATCCTCTTGCCAGGCGTACTTTCGCTTCTTGAGATACTCCTTTCGTACCATCGCCCGATGGCGAAGCAACTCTTTGCGAAGTCGATTGAATAGCTGTTCCATGGCCTCGGTGAGGGAATCACCTTCGGCTTCAGCGTAAAGGGCTT
>CAZXTJ010000034.1:0-25266 GCA_964643655.1 uncultured bacterium | reverse complement strand
CTGTATGGGCTCCTTCAGCCACGACGCAGAAGAGAGCTGTCTCACCTTTGTTGTTTTGCTCATCTATGGTCAGTCCTTGGCACAATACCCATTCGAGCACTTTGGGCAGAGCCCCCTTTTTTTCGGATTTTGCCTCGTGAACCAAAGTATTGCCCTTTTTGTCCCGAGTCAGGGGAGACGCTCCTAGCTCCAAAAATCTGCTTGCGATATCTACTCTGCCTTTGTTGATTGCTCGTGCCAGAGGAGTCCGTCCCTCGTCATCAAGCTCTTTAATAGAAAATCCTGCATTGATGAGTTTTGTAATTATGCTAGGAGTTTGGCAGCTTGCAGCGCTGTGGAGTGGATAACGAAGACGATAATCATCGCTCTTTCCACGGGCTTCATGGAGGTGGATGATATCGATTATTTCTCTGTTCTTTTTCTCCAAAGCAATTACATAAGGAGTACGTCCTTTTCTGTCTTTTCTATCCAAAACAGCCTTGCACTCAAGAGCCCGTGAGAGTGCTTTTTTGAAACCCTTTTCGATGATTAAGTGAAGGGGCGTAGAACCTGATCTGTCGCGTTTGCGCACTACGGATACGTTTATTAGTGGTATGGATACATCTTCGAAACCTGACAGCAGGGCTATCATCAGAGGCGTATCTCCACCACTTGTCGTGGCTTCTAGTTTAGCTCCAGCGTCTACAAGAAAGGATGTCAGGGCAAGATCTCCCGTTGCTGCTGCAATGTGTAAAACAGCCCTTCCCTTGTCATCTCGCTCTGATAAACTTGCTCCTTTGTTGAGCAAGAGTTTTACACGCTCGAGATCTTTGTCTTCTATTGCTGCGAAGAGAGTTTGCCCCAAAGCCGTCAGCATATTTTTACCTCGAGGCCATCTGTCTCGAGTTTCTCTATTTGAGGCTCTATTTCAGACATTCGTTTTTTACTGAGTCCTTCGATAGTGAGTTTTTCAAGGCTTCCCATTGCTCGTAGACTTTTGAGACTGCTAAATGCAGTGTGGAGTAATTGAATGTGGACGAGTTTCGATTTTCCTACCATAGTGGCAAGATTGACTGTGCTGTCGCCATTGTTGAGAACCAACTCACGAAGGGTCGGTAACTCCTGCAGTTGCGTCAAACTCGTCAAACCATGGTTGTACAAATGTAGAGTATGAAGATTTTTCAATGGGACAAGATGCTTCAACATCCTTGAATTGACAGTAGGTCCAAAGGCTGGGCCAAAACTCTCTAGAGTGAGTTCTCCCACATCATAGTCAACCCAAGTCCCTCCCAAATACAGTACCTCGAGACCATGAAGAGTTTTGAGTGATGCAAAATCAATAAAGGGATTTCGCTGCGCTTTGAGTACTCTTAGTTTTGGCAAAAGACAAATGGGTTTGATTTTGTCTATTTCGTTAATGCTTACATCGAGCAA
This sequence comes from uncultured bacterium, assembly GCA_964643655.1. Classification (GTDB taxonomy): domain Bacteria; phylum Muiribacteriota; class UBA6191; order CAZXTJ01; family CAZXTJ01; genus CAZXTJ01. Next base: position 23,853 of record CAZXTJ010000034.1, on the reverse strand, counting down.
TTGCAGCTCAATACACTCTTCCATTCCTTTGAGTGATGAGATGTCCTTACCACTTATCACCAACTGCTGCCATTTTTGTACTTTTCCATTTTTTTGCTCAAGGGCAGCTACCAGGTTTTTGTCTGCAAAGATAGTTTTACTCATGAGTCCATCATAGTACGTTTTGAGGGCGAAGTTGCTCAGTCTGTCGTTGAGTCAAGGTCAAGACCATGTGTAGGATGTACCTGCAAGGTCATGGGGAGTTCATGGGCCTAATGATAATTGCTGGTACTTCCTCTGCAACAGGTTTGGCACAAGTGGATTTGTCGTCACAAAAGGAAAATGAAAGTTCATCGTGGAAAAAGGGAGTAATTTTCCTCCTGATTATTCTCATTTTCCAAGAACTCGTTTTTCGCTTCCTTTTTCCTTTGCCAGAAAGTCAGGTCTTCAACCGTAGGCTGTACATGCCCTCAATAGGGGGAGACAAATCCAAGAATGCCATTCGCTCAATAAATGTCATTTGGCATTCAGATCCTGATAGTGCCCATTTTCAAACTACTTTGAATAGATATGGATTTAGAGGAGATACTTGGAGTTTAGCTCCGACACCTGGCCGGAGGAGGGTTGCTTTTATTGGTGACAGTTTCACTGAAGGACTGATGGCAGCAGATGACGAGACCATACCTGTTGGCTTTGCCAAGGCTGCTAAAGCAGCTGGTGAGGATGTTGAGGCTTTGAATTTCGGTGTTGGCGGTTTAGAGCCTGAACAGTATTTGTTACTACTCCTCGACAGTGTTTCTCTATTTCGTCCAAAGGACGTAGTTGTTGTTGTTTTTGCCAATGATTTAGGCAAAGAGGATGTACCCAAACTACGCCTCCCTGTTCCTGTAGCTCCTTTCCCTTGGTGGAAGCCTAGAATCTGGCAGTTAGTCGAAATGCTCAAAAAGAGCGAGTGTATTCCTGCCCGATGGAATTTCATCTCGCGCCCATTCTTCTATCCCATTGGTCATCCTGCAAACCCTCTAACAGAAAGAGTGAAGAGGAACAAAAGCAAAGTATCTCCTATGATTTACGAAGCTATGGCAAAGGGGCGTTTTGCTCCTATGCGTGTTGGTGGTTCAGTTTATTTGGAAAAACAGTTGAGAGAACCTTTTGACTTGACTGATACTCTGAGCGAAATCAAAAAGTTCTGTGCAGTTTATGGAACCAATTTGCATTTTGTTTATCTGCCAGACCGTGCAATGGTTACCAATCACTACAAACAGTACGAACATGTCTATAGCTCAAAGGAAGACCTAGCCGTTGACTTGACCAAAGACCTATATCACTTACATCGTCGGCTTCTTGCTGAGCAGTGCAAAAAGCAAAAGATACCCTTTTTAGATTTGACGCCATTCGTTCGAAGTGAAGAGCAAGCTGGACATCATCTCTATTGGAAATACGATGATCACTTGCGTGGCGAAGCATATTTAAAGATTGGCAGAAAGATCTATGAATGGGTGAAGACTCTGTCACGATGAAGGCAAGAGCGAATATCCTCTAACTTCGAGGGGACGTGCTTCCTCCTGACGACCAGTTTTTTTCAACAGGGAAGCCAATCCCAAAAGTGGAGCTGCCAACAATGGATGGGAACTACCAACGCCCTTTTCAAGTTGCTCAATGGCGTTTCTGTAATAATACTCAGCCTGTTCCAATTCCTTCCTCTTGAAATAGAGGTCACCCAAGTTTCCCAATAGTCCACCTATGCGTTGGTCCTCTTCTTTCAGGGTGCCTTTCCAAATGTCCAAAGAACGCAAATAATAGACGAGTGCTTCATCGAGGTCATTTGTTTCGAAACAGAGTGCTCCCAAGTTCATCAGACTTGCGGCAAACTCAGGATGGGTTGCTCCTAGAAGTTTTTTACGGATCTTGCAGGCAATCTCGTAATGTTCTTTTGCTTCATCAAGTCGGCCGTTTTTGCGGCAGAGAACGCCAATATTGTTATGTATTGTTGCGATATTTTCGTGCTCTATATCGTAGATCTCTTTAGCAATGACCAAGGACTTTCTATAACATTCTTCAGCCTGTTCATACTCGGCCAATGAGCGATGAGCCAGTCCAATCTGATTATATAAGATGGAGATGTCTTCTTTTTTCTCATTTTGGAAATCTTTTAGAATCTCGAGGCTTTCCAAGAAGACAGTCTTGGCATCACCATATCTACCCATGTCCAAGCTAGCATCACCGATAGAGCGTAACAGCTTTGTCGTGGACAAATCTCTTCTGGCAAAAACCTCTTTTAAGTCACCAAATGATTGATTGATAAAGTTTTTGGGTAAACCAATGAAAAAATCGATGAGTTCTGCAGAGTTCATGATGCCATCGTCAGGTAATGTGCGGGGTTCATCCTTCAAACTCTTCTGAGCTTGTGTGATTGCTCCCTGCAAAACAATGGCCTCTCGAGCCAAACGATTGCTTCCACTATCTTCGAAATCGTCAGGTAGATAACTGAGATATCTGCTAACAACTGGATTGAGGACTAAATGTGGCAAGCGCGATAGATGTTTCTCTAGTGCCCTAGAGAGTCGGCCATAGGTTCCTTCTAGTTTGGCCATATCGGTATCGAGAACGTACAAGGCGGCGAGACAACGAGCATACTCCTCGACGAGAAGCGACATCTGCTGAATCAGCTTCTCAGCATTAGGTACATTACCTTGTATACTCTCGTCGAGAGTCAACAACATAGAAAATGTGTTTTCCAAAGAGCTGACAGCGTCCCAAGGACTAGCAAACTGAGTAGAGTGAAAACCTCTACTGTTTGGCCAGCCATCAAGGGAATCTTGCCACCCTTGCGGAGAGAGCCTTTTAGCCATCCTGTTTTTCAGGAAGGTTGGTCTTGTTGGCAATTACAGATGGATCTTTGATTTGGAAACAGGAGAGCCTATCGAGCATATGTGTCAAATGGCCAATGCATTTCAGCAATACACGTACACCATCACGGCCTTCTGAACGACCTTTCATTACATGTTGCTCTATTTGCTCTTGTAGATACTTGACCTGCTGATTGATTCTCGCTTCGCGTTCTTCGTAGTTGAGAGTATCAAAGTCCGGTTCCAGCGTTTTATCCATGGTTCCACCCCACTATCATCATCTTGAGTATCAATTCTACAACATCTCACGGTCTTTGATTAATTCTGTTTGGTAACGAAGATGTTACATTGATACGATCAGCTTCACAATATCTAGTGGTATACTGTGATAAATTGAGATAAATAGATACTAATTCTGCCCGTAATATAGTTTGCAGACAGACAAAACTCTGTCATATGGCTGGTGTTTTTTACCGTAATTGGTAATCATGGCGGTTTTAGTGAGTTAGAGCAGGCAAATCTCGCGTTCTTCCGAGCAGAGAAGGGAATTTTGATGGGTCTTACGTACGAACAAGCAGGTGTGAAAGTAAAAGAATCGGACGAGTTCAAAAGCAGACTTTCAACTTTGGTCAGTGAAACAATGCGTCCAGAAGTTTTGTCCGACATGAGCGAATTCTGCTCACTTTTTGCTTTGCCAGGTGGATATAAAGAGCCTGTACTCGCCTCTGCTACAGATGGTGTTGGTACGAAATGTCTCGTTGCCGAGCATTTGAATGATTTGAGTTTCCTTGGTCAGGATATTGTCGCTATGTGTGTCAATGATCTGATTACAGTTGGCGCTAATCCTCTGTTTTTCCTCGACTACATTGCTACTGAGAAATTTGACAAAGATATTGTGGAGAGCCTTGTTCGCTCTATTGCAAAAGCCTGCAAGGTTGCTGGTTGTGCTCTCGTTGGCGGAGAGACAGCTCAAATGCCTGGAGTGTACGCACCAGGGCATTTTGATTTGGCTGGATTTGTTGTTGGTGTCGTTGAGCGCGAAAAGATGTTGGGTACTCATAGAGTACAAGCCGGAGATCAGATTCTTGGTTTGCCTTCAAATGGTTTGCATGCCAACGGCTTCTCCTTGGTGAGAGCAATTCTTGGTACAGAAGATGGCGATGAAATCAGAAAAATCCCCACCGATTTGAACTTGGTTGAGGAGCTCTTGAGGCCCACCCGTCTATACGTCAAAGAAATGCACTCCATCAGAAAAGTTGAAGGAGTGCACGCTGCTGCTCACATTACTGGTGGTGGCCTACCAGGGAATGTCGTCAGAATATTGCCCGATGGCCATCAAGCCACATTGGAAAAGAGTCATTGGCAAGTTCCTCCCATCTTCGAATGGTTGGCTGAGCGTGGTGACGTTGATGAAGCCGAGATGTATCGCACCTTTAATATGGGAATCGGATTTGTTGTCATAGCCGCTTATGAAGCCGTTGATACCCTTATTGATAGTGGATTCTCCCTTATTGGCAGCGTCCAAGGCGGCGAAAAGGGTGTCAAACTCATTTGATCGCTCCATTGCCTCGGAAGAAGAGATAAGGTGAAAGTCGAGCGAGCGCTGCTCAGTGTTTCAAACAAGGGTGGATTACGAGAGTTTGCCCAATGTTTGAAAGACTTGGGAGTAGAGATATATGCCACTACAGGAACAGCTTCTTTTCTTGCCGGGCAAGGAGTCATCGTTCGGCCGCTCAATGAGCTAACTGGGCTCGATGACTGTGTTGGCGGTAGGGTCAAGACCTTACATCCAGCAATCCATGGTGCCATATTAGCCAGACGTGACGTCGAGGCTGATATGGCTGATTTGGAGAAGCTACAGGTAAAAGCCATTGATATGGTCGTCTGCAATCTTTATCCCTTTGCAGCCACCAAAGTAGAATCAGACGATGTCGATGAACTTCGTGAGCTCATCGACATTGGTGGAACTTCAATGCTTAGAGCTGCCGCCAAAAACTGGCCCTATGTGGCTTCTGTTTCTGATCCAGAATTTTATGGACCTTTGATGGAAGAGCTATCTAGCAGTTGTGGCTATATAAGCCATGAAACATTGCAGGAGTTATCACGGCGTACTTTCGAGATAACAGCAGCTTACGACAGAGCCATAGCCAGATGGATGGCAGAGATGGCTGATGGGAGTAATGAAGATTCGCTCTTCCCTCGCAACTTCAAGTTTGATTGTTTACGACATACAGAATTGAAGTATGGAGAAAATCCTCATCAAAAGGCTGCTTTGTATGTAAGAGGTGAAGCAACTGGAATTGCTGGTGCTAGCCGTCTACAAGGCGATGTTCTGTCATACAATAACCTTCTCGATGCTGATGCTGCTTGGCGAGCAATCAGGGGATTGAACTCAGCCAGTGCTGTTGTTGTAAAACATGGTACACCCTGCGGTATGGCTTGTGGAGGTAACCTCGCAGACGCTCTTTCTAGGGCTTTGGCTGGCGATCCGAAATCGGCTTTTGGTGGAGTCATTGCGGTCAATAGAGAATTCACTGAAGAGTGTGCTTTGTCGCTGCGGGAGTCCAAAATATTCACTCAAATGCTCGTTGCTCCTTCTTTTTCTGCAGAAGCCAGAACATTTTTATCCAAAAAGAAGAGAATGAAACTGCTGGCTTTTGAACATGATGTTGCTGCCCCCATAGAGATTCGCACCATATCTGGAGGCCTTCTCGTACAAGAGGCAGACAATCGAAGGAGGCCACAGGATTGGAAAGTAGTTGGAAAAACTCCTCTGCGAGAAGAAATGAAAGACAAACTGCCATTCGCTTGGCAAGCCGTAAGAGCGGCAAAGTCTAATGCAGTAGTCATTACACAGGAGCTGGAATTGGTCGGTGTTGGAGCTGGCCAAAGCAGCAGAGTAGACGCCGTGGCCCAAGCTCTTGATAAAGCAGGTGACCGTGCCAAGGGTGGAGTAATGGCCTCAGATGCTTTCTTCCCATTTGCTGACAGCATAAAGCTAGCCGCAGCGGCCGGAATTCGTGTAATCCTTCAGCCAGGCGGCTCTAAGAGGGATGGGGAAGTTGTCAAAGCCGCAGATGAGGCTCATATCTGCATGGTTTTTACTGAGCGAAGATGTTTTCGCCACTGATGTTTTCACAAAAGTTATATCTTCCAGAAAAGAGAGGATTCTCATGTCTTTGTCAAAAGTGACGGAAGGTCTCACATTTGACGACGTCTTGCTCGTACCGCAGCGTAGTTCAGTCTTGCCTCGTTATACCAAACCACGCACGACATTGCTTCCTGGACTAGTGCTGCCTTTACCCATAATATCAGCAGCGATGGACACTGTTACAGAAGCTCCTTTGGCCACTAAATTGGCCTTGTTAGGTGGTATGGGCATCATTCACAAAAACATGTCAATTGAACAGGAAGTTTCTGCAGTTCTTGCTGTCAAAGAAGCAGATAGCAGCCAGTCAGACAATCCAGCCCGAGACGAGCAAGGCAAACTTCTCGTTGGTGCTGCTGTCAGCGTTGGTGAGAATGAAAGAGCTGCCAAACTAGTGGACGCTGGTGTGGATTTATTGGCAGTCGATTCAGCACATGGTCACTCAGAGGCTGTTCTCGAGACAGTGTCAGAGTTGACGAGCAACTTCGATGTACCTGTCATGGCAGGCAATGTTGCCACAGGGCAGGCAGTAAGAGACTTGGCCAAAGTAGGGGCAAAGATTGTAAAGGTCGGAGTTGGACCAGGTTCTATTTGTACGACAAGAATAATCGCAGGTGTTGGTGTCCCTCAATTGACGGCCCTAAATTGGGCTTGTGAAGCTGCGAAAGAGGTGGGTGTCTCTATCGTTGCTGACGGAGGCATACGTTACTCTGGAGATTGCGTAAAAGCTCTTGCCGCAGGTGCAAATGCTGTCATGATCGGAAGACTCTTTAGCGGTACTGACGAAGCGCCAGGACGAAAGGTCATGATTGATGGACGCATTTTCAAGAGTTATCGAGGTATGGGATCAGTTGAAGCCATGAGTGACGGCAGTGCTAGTCGTTACGGTCAAGATTCAGACGATGAGCCTGCCAAGCTCGTTCCTGAGGGAGTTGAAGCTGTCGTTCCTGCCATCGGCCCCTTAGAGCGAGTGGTCTATCAATTTGCCGGTGGTCTCAAGGCTGGCATGGGTTATCTTGGAGCAGCTACATTGCAAGAGTTAACAAAAAACGCCCAATTCGTTCGTCAGACATTGAGCGGTTTCAGAGAGAGCCATCCACATGGCTTGGCTCAATTCACCCAAGCACCTAACTACGAAGGACAATAATCATGGCGTCGCATGAACTTGTCGTCATTCTAGATTTTGGTTCGCAATATACACAGCTCATCGCCAGAAGAGTGAGAGAGCAAAAGGTTTACTGCAAAATCGTTCCTTGGACTGTTTCATTGGAAAAACTCCAGTCCTTGGCACCCAGTGGACTCATCTTCTCTGGAGGACCAGCAAGTGTTGGTGCCAAAGGAGCTCCAAAACTAAAGGCCGAGATTCTTGATCTTCCATGTCCTATCCTGGGCATCTGTTACGGTCTACAAGTTACTGCTTCTACACTTGGGGCAACTCTGACTTCAGGTGAAACAAGAGAGTATGGTCGGGCCAAGTTACATATCAATGAAGATGGCAAAGCGTGTCATTTGTTAAAAGGTCTACCTCAAAATTCATATGTGTGGATGAGTCATGGTGACGCCGTACAAGCAGATGGCACGATGAAAAGCCTTGCCAACACTGATGATTGTCAGGTGGCAGTAGCTTCTTGTGCAGAGAAAGATTTCTGGGGTTTGCAATTTCACCCTGAAGTTAGCCATACAGAACATGGGACGACAATATTGCGTAATTTTCTCTTTGACTGTTGTGGGCTAAAAGGCGACTGGCAGTTGGGTGATGTGGTGAAACAGTCAATAGAAGCTGTCCAGAGCCAAGCCAAAGATGGAAGTATCGTCATTGGTTTATCAGGCGGAGTGGACTCTTCGGTGACAGCAGCCATTTGCCAAGAAGCAGTTGGTGAGCGGGCCCATGCCGTTTTTGTGGACAATGGCCTTCTGCGCGCTGGTGAACGAGAAGAAGTTGTCCAGGCTTTCAAAGACAGTGCACTCGATCTTCGAGTGGTTAATGCAAAGGACATGTTCTTAGAAGCTTTGGCTGGTGTGACTGATCCTGAAGTGAAGAGAAAAAGAATAGGTCATACCTTCATCGATGTTTTTCGACAAGCAGCAAAGTCCATTAAAGATGCCCATTTTCTCGCTCAAGGAACTCTTTATCCCGACGTCATTGAGAGTGCGCCACCTGCTGATGGTCCTTCTGTGACAATCAAGACTCACCACAATGTGGGAGGTTTACCAGAAGATTTGGGTTTTGAACTCATTGAACCACTTCGTGAGTTTTTCAAAGATGAAGTCAGAGTCATAGGGCGCCTTCTTGGTTTGCCAGAGAACTTAGTAGGCCGTCACCCTTTCCCGGGTCCAGGTTTGGCTGTCCGTATCATTGGAGAGATAACACCTCAGCGACTAGATTTATTGAGAGCTGCTGACAAAATCGTCATTGAAGAGATCAGAGCTGCTGGTCTTTATAATGGAATTTTCCAGGCTTTGGCAGTGTTGTTGCCTCCAATGAGTGTTGGCGTAATGGGTGATGGACGAACGGATGAACATGTCATTGCCGTTCGTTGTGTAGATTCAAAAGATGCTATGACAGCTGACTGGTCACGAATTCCCCACGACGTGCTCGCTCGTATATCCTCGCGAATAACCAATGAAGTAGCAGGCGTCAATCGAGTGGTTTACGACATTACTTCCAAACCCCCAGCCACCATTGAGTGGGAATGATTTAGAAACGTTTATAAATATAGGGATTGGGATTCCAATGCTCGTTGTTGGTCATCCTTGTTTGTGAAGTCAGGGCAGTGAGACCAACGAGAGAAAAGTAACGACGGTGTTCTGAATCTATTTCCACTGGGTTGACTGCCGTGACTGAGATCTGAACGAAAAAGAGTGCTTTTCCAGTAAGTGATGGTTTTTGGATGACTCGAAAAGTCAGATCTTCGAGAGTGAGATCTTTGTGTACTTTGCCATTGTGAACGAAATAGAAGTAGTTCCCACCTGGTTCAGGTTTCAGGCCAAAGGTTTGTTTGTTGCCTCGGTAAAAAGAACCACTGTTATCAGCTCGACTAACAAAAAAGGTGAGTTCTGACAGACCATCTTGGGCACTGAGCCGCGTTGTGTCTTCCTCTAAATCGACGAGCATGCCGGCGGCACTATCTTGAATGATGTCGAGGACGATTTGGGCTGAAGATTCCAGACCAAGATGTGTTTGAGTCTTCGTGAATATCCTTACTGAGCCAGAGAGCATGTCGTAGAGCACACCGAGTAAAAGGAAACCTATGACAACGGCGACCATGACTTCTACCAAGGTGAATGCTTTACGATTGCTCATTGGTACCGTCCAACCATGGCGTCGTCGACGAGGAGAAAGTTGGTTTTCACCAAACGTGTGTGTTTTCTCTCATCCCATTCCACTTCTACAGTGAGGACGACTTTTCCATCATCAGCACCACTACCAATGTCCAACCAGGCGTAACGGCGGAACTTTTTCATCAACGATTCATAACCGCCATCTGGTGGTGGAGGATTGAGAAGCTCTAGGTTTGCCAAAAATGCTTGTGAGGAATCCCTGTCCGTCAGTTTGCTCTTCAAAGCAGACAAAGGCTCCATTCGTAAACGCTCCACAATGTTATTTGCCAAGTGGTGAGCAAAAATCCGATTTCGGTTGAGCGCTGTCTGCCGAGTTTCGTTTTGCAGCAGACCCATCATCGGAACGATGGCCAGAGCGAGCAATACAACAGCAAGGGCTATTTCGAGCATGGTGACTCCACGTCTCAACTGTCTGTGTTTGCTCATCAGTACCTTTTTCGCAAGAAGTTAGTAGCAACAGGATAAGGACTGACCGTAACCCACATTTTGCTACCATCAGGTCCTGCTGATTCGTAAGAAGCATCGTGAGTAACAGAAATGTCTCCGGGATGGTAGTTTTCCACGACTAGCCCATTTATTGGGCCTCCAGAGACAGAACCCTCTGGAGCCAACAAAGCTCCTTTGGTTGAACCTGCTGTGATGTTCTTTCCACTGTATACGGTAAGATATCCGTCTGTAGCTCCACCAGATATGCTCACGTCTCCAGAACATGCAATAGAGCCTGACCCTGTATAAGAATCCAATGAGACAGATCCGTTTATCCAATAACCGCCTTTGAGAGCATTGCCACCTGAAGCTGCAAGGAATTGCTTGAAGTCAGCCTCAGACTTGAAGCGCCAGGAAGCCCTTCTATATTGATAGTTTTTGCCCAAACGTTTGTAGGTTCCTGGAACAGCGCCAAGAAGCTGGAACTTTGCTTCGTGGCGTTTCAGCTCTTTTGTCCAATTGGCCAGATGGACTGCTACGACTTGTGAATCGTATTGGTTTTTCCATTGGTCAAATACGTTGATTACATAACTAAGACTTGGAAATTGCCACACATAAATCCACTGAACATCAATGACTGGTGGAGCTGGAAGGGAAGGCCAAGGAGGAAAACGCATAGGAAAGTCAGGTGTTGAAACAGAACCTGTTACAACAACAGGATTGCCCAAGGCCATATCAGATCGGAATGCAGGCCATGAAAGCTCCTGTAATTCAACAGGTTGCAGCACATTTGTGTCTGTATCTGCAACGTTTTGGACATCCTGTCCTGTTAGATTGAACTCTCCCAATGTGCCTTCTACAGCTGCCTCAATGTCACTGGCTGACCAACCATGTTTGCTGGGAGTACATAGACCAAAAGGGTGTTTGGGACAAGGAAACTTGTAGCCCGGGATTTTGCTGATGGCTTCGTTGTATTTGTCTATCGCTTTGATTGCTATGTCTATTTTGGGATCGAGGAAAGTTTTGATTTCCTCCATGAGTTCCTCGAGAGCTTTTTGCGATTCTTGTCCTCTTTGACCAAAGGGATCTTGATCGCTCAGGTAGTCTCGGTAGGCTCGCATGAGGTAATCCCAGCGCAACATGAATAATGCCCATTGGCCAAAAGGCTCAGGTGGTGTGCATTGTATCTGCTTCAATTCATAGGAGCGTTGAACATTTCTGTAGATATAACGATTGAAGACACGACCAGCTCGGCGGGGAATGGCGATGACTGCCGTAATGGTAAGCAAACCACAACGTTCGTGCGGTAGGTCGTTGATAGCTTGCAGAGCCCAAACGTCTACTTTGACCTCTTCGACAGTGATACCTTCGCTATCATCGGTGCAGTGTTCTTCAGTAAATCCTGGATAGAAAGAATATGAAATGACTTCACCATTGTTAAAGGAGCTACGTAGCTTTCCATACCATCCGGCTACGCTTCCTGCAGGGTCGTTCATCCCTTTTGTGAAATCCAATAAGGCTTCGTTGATGGCTGATTCGGCTAAGTATAAAGCGCGTCTTCCACTGTAAATGGTTTCCCTTTGTGAAACTACACCTGATACAAAATGTTGGGAAAAAGCCATTATGAAAATCACGCAGACGACAACAAGTGCAACGATGGCAAAGACAGCAATACCTCGCTTGGAGTCTCTTTTTTTATCAATTCCCGAAAGCACCGAAAGAGTCCTTTCGTTTGTCTGGTGTCACACCGCTGTCTGGTTCGATTTGCGAATAGTGAGTGGAACCACTACCATCAGCAGGTGAACCTCCACCAGGTGGTTGCCAATAACCTGGTGTTCCAGTGTGGGAACCAGCCGTATCGTCATTGTGATCGACAGGATTGTCGGCAGGCTCATTAAAGCCAGGATCATCCCACGGTTCGACGTATTCTTGTACTTTCGGACGGAGTCTGGGAGGAATCTCAGAGGCAGCAGTAAGATTGCCTAAGATGAACTTGACCACAAGGGGCAATATTTTCACTATATTGACTGCTGCACAACCACCTGAAGTCAGGGCAAAACTAGCTATCAGGCAGAGTATGAGCACTCTTTTTTTTGTCATTATATCCTCCCATATATAAGAGACACTCGAGAGGGCCTTTATGATAGTACTTTTTTTTATTGATCTTTGATGAGCTCGTCTACAGCTGAACAAGCTCTCTTCAATCTTTCTTCCCAAGTACCGCTGAGACGCACATAGGGACGCTCTCTTCGCTCTAGCTCGTGGATACACTGGTCAAGGAAGGATTGGCGCTCGTCAGGGAGGAATCTCTGTGGATCTTTTACCCAAGGCACATCCACATCTGTGACAAGATAGAGATCGTATGTTCTCCTGTCTGCCGCTTCTTCAATCCATTTGGGACAACGTTTGTAAAAAACGTGTGCCCAAAGAGTTGTTATGATCAAGTCAGTGTCGACAAACAGTAGTCTGTTGGCCTGTAATGCAAGAGCGTCTTCTGAGGCCTGGTGACCACGAGCTATTGTGTGAAAGTCCTCTTCTGTGAACTCATTGTTGAGAGCAATCAAGAGAGAACGAGCGTATTCGCCAACATGGCAGGTCTCGTAATGATGGGCCAAATCTCTTGTCAGAGTGGATTTGCCTGTTGATTCTGGGCCAAATATACAAATGCGTTTGGCAAAGTAGGGGCGGGCTACAGGTAACAAATATTGCCAGTTGGTCATTGGGGAGTTTCGCAGGGCAGTACCTGAGATGGGTAACAACTCACGCTGTTGATCTACAGGCACATAGGCCGCTCCAAGTTCTTTGGCCAGGCGAAAACCGTAGTCTTCTGAGGCAAAGACATAATCGGGTCCTTGGGGAATGAACTTGCGGATGGATTGACGCCAAATCTGCCAAAAGTCAGGATGTTCTTCTGGTGTCTGAGGATTTTCATCTGTCAGATGAACGACCTGCACAGAAGGAAAAGCTTCTTTCATCCACTGATAACGCAAAGCCCCAGGAATGGCTTCTTCCTCGAGTGTGCCCACTATGACCGTAAGTTCATCAACATAATGTCGTGCAAAATCTACTAAATACTGATGTCCACGATGGGGCGGAAGGAATTTTCCCAGGACCATTCCTGTTGTCATAGTGGCCTCAGCTCGAGCTCACTTTGCCAGGTGATCACTTTCCCACCTGGTTTGTCTTCCCCCAGTTTTTCATCGATGGTGATACTCAGTTCAATATCTTCGCCAAATATACTTCTGATTGCATTATCCATGGACTTTATGGGGATATTGGCGTTGATTGCTGGCCTAATGGTCACTTGGCAAGAACGGTCAGCTCGCTGAATGAACTCATGCTGCAGGAAAGGAGAGACTATGCGCATAATGCGTGAGATGTCCACAGGGTTGACGATGGAGCCATCTGTGGCTTGAAAAAACACTGGTTTCCTGCCAAAGAGCTCTATGATCCGACGGGGATTGTTTGCCAATCTGCCAAAATCGCCAGTGCGGTAGCGCAACAAAGGCAAGAAAGGATTTCGTCCACCTGTAACGGTGATTTCACCCATTTCGCCTGAAGGAACAGGATGACCTTCTTCATCAATGACTTCAACATAAATGTCTGGAGACAAAAAATGATAGCCATCTTCGTCCTGCAAAGAGCTAGCAATGGGGCCTGTTTCTGTAGTGGAGTACCAGTCCACGACAGGACATTTGAAATAATCTTCAAGAGTACTTTTTAGCTCAGGTGACAAGGTTAGGGCAGTGGAAAATATGATGGCAGGGCGGAGAGGTATTTGCCAGTTCATAGTTTCTACGAGGGATACTGGATCGGCTGTGACGAAAAGAGGAGCCATGTCCAAGATGAACTTTCGCGCCGAAGACATTCCTCCTGCCCAATCGTCTGGATTGAGATTGATTTTGGCAAATCCAGCCTCTTGCCAAACGGTGAAGACATTACAGAAAACGTGTGTCTGTCTTTGGGCGCAGATGTTCAAGCAAGCAGTCTTGTTTGCAGAGAAATCCATTTTTACGCCATGTTTTCGCATGACTTGTTCAGCAAGAACATGGTTGAGTGCTACTGCTCGAGGATGATGGGGAACAACGAGGGCGTGCCCTGTAGTGCCTGAAGTATCGTAGACGATTAGTCGCTCGAGTGATAAATCTTCAGGGATGAGCTCTTCAGGCCTAGCAGCAATGTCTTCACGTGACATTGTGACAATGTGACGCCATTCTTCTGCGAGTTCAGTTCCTTCTGGCAAGGCTTTACGGAACAGCTGCACCCTGTCTCGCAAAGACATCACCCAGTCGAGTATATGAGCTGGCGGACCCTCTTCATTGCTCACTTTGTCACAGAATACTCGCTGACGAAACTCACTGCAGGCAGTCAAATCTTCCTGTATCAAACGATCACCAATTGTAACGTTCCAGCGAGGAGCGTCGGGGTGTTCCTTGATGCGTTTGAGATTGGCTTGCCCTTCTTCGGTGAGTAGAGGTGTTCTTTCTTTATCCATTAAAACCATCACTCTCGTGAGTACCGTGCAGCTGCTTCTTGGGCCTTTTTCCTAGCCATGGCTTCACGTATCTCCTGAGCACGTTTTTGTTGTGCTCGAGTCTCGCTTATGACTCGTTCTCTTTCAACACTGTCCAAAGCCTGCAATCTGTCAGCAGCTTGAGCCTTCGTTTCACCAACAGGAAGGATTTTTAATGCTGCCAAACTGAGTCTCACCAGCTCTTCTCGTCTGTCAGGATCTTGCACGAGCAAGTCGGCTGACACCAATCTAGCCAAATCCTCCAGCCCTCCCTTTAAAAACTCTTTCATTAGGTCAGAGAGTCCACCTTTTTCGATGAACCAGGGCGAGTGAAAGAGCCAGCAAGTGACCAAAACTTGGCGAAGGTAATTCCTATTGTTGGCACCTCTTACCGTGAAGATCTTACTTTCTTTGGCTGTAAGGATCTTTCCACCACAGTCTAGCAGTAGGTCAGAGACGACTGCGTCAACATGCACTTTCCCTGAAGCACCTTGTTTCGGTGCTTCGAGGAACTCGGCAGGGCATTCTGCTAAACGCCGCGTGAGCTCTTCTATTGATGGCCTGTTCTCTTTCACTATTCCTCCAAGACCATTTTAGCTTTTGGGGTCATTGTGGTCATATTTCATCTTGGCAAAGGCACGAGCAAAAGTTACGACTGCTGACATATCAGGTACCAAATGAACGGTCCAGCCAATACTTCTGAGTTTGGCAATATCGGGATTGTTTTGGGAGCGCATTTCTAAACATGCAGTTGCGCCTCCGCCGGCAATCTGTGCGGCTTCTTCTGCTATCTCCCATCCTTTTTTGGCAGAATTGAGCATGTATAAAAGATCTGAATCAGAGACAATCAAAATATGTGCCGGACGTTTGGGTTTTTCTCCTACAATGAAAGTGTCATATAAACGTTTTATACCAAAGGCGTAGCCAGTTCCCAAATACCCAGTCAAGACCTTTAATATTTCTCGTTCGTCTCTAATGAAGCCATTCGTTTGGGAGAATCTGCCTGGCATTTCACCAGACAAACAAGTCATTACGCGCGCCCCTGTACGTAGTGCTGACAAAACGATGATTGCCCCTGCAACTACTGGATAGGAGAGGTTTACTTTAGGATTGTTCATTGAACCAGAGCAATCGACACCAAGGTAAAGATCGAGGGGTACTTTCTCAGGCAAACCGCCCTCAGAAGTACCAAATACACGCTCAACTGTTGTTACTCCAGGTATGACATAGGGGCTGCGAACTACACTTTCCACCCAATCAATCGAATGTACTGGTGAGGATACATCCCAAACATCCAAGCCTTCTGGTAAAGGATCTTTGGCTTCTTGTACCTCTTTCGTTGGAAAAGGTATGAGGTGAGGAATGGCCCTTTCTCTGTAATAACGTGACACTATCTCTTCATCGGACAACTTGACACCAACACCTCGTAGAAGATCTACATACTCACTTGGTTTCCTATACTGATTCTTCTTTCCACCAATCTGTTCTGCATGGTTCGACGGAAGAGGTTGATCATTGCTTCCTTCAGCTCTCAACCCTGTCAAATCAGGATCTTGCGAAGGGTGAATTGCACCATTTTGCTCACTATCGTCAATTTCTGCCAAACCGTCAGGTATTACATCACCATCTCCGGCTGACAGGGTATCTAGCCATGGTGGAAGTTTTTTCAGTAGTTTTTTGGAGCTCTTCATCAGATAGGGTAAACATAAACAGGCAAATCTTCCTGCTCCCTCAATCCACTCACGTGAATAGGCCCTAATCAGTCTTGCGCCGAGGTCTGCATCACCTTGCATTGCTGGTGGAATTTTTACTCCTGTAAGAGTTTTGGCTTTTAATCCCCACAGCATTTCATAGATGCGCATGTAAAGTGTCCATATATCAGACTCTTCAGGAGGTTTTAATTTCTTGTAAACGCTAGCAATGTCAAGGCCAAAGGAGCGTTGCAACCTATCGTTGATCAGCAGATCCGTATATAAGTTGGCCACAAAGTTAGTGAAGATTTCTTTGGATGGAAGGCCGGCTCTGATATGAGCAGCCAAGCGAGCATTATCCCTCAAATTTGCTGGTGCATAGACATGGTGGCCAATTTCATGAGCCAAGATCTCGAGAGCAAAATCATTCAATCCTTTTTCTTCAATTTGCTTCAAGCTGACTACGACTCGGTAGTCACTCAATCGGATCATTGCAAATGAGCCTGTTAGTCCTTCCTTCTTCTCCTCTTTCTCAGTTGAACAAAAGAGTGGAGAATTGAGCTTGGTGAAGCGACTCCATAGATTGAGTGCTGGTTCCCAAGCGTCAGACCAATCATCAAAAATAGTGGACATATCACTCAGTTCGATTTGGGTACGTTGGCCACAATGAATACTTTGTGACTCGAAGGGACAGTTACAGCCAAACATGATGAGGTGGAAGCAAACCCCGTAGCTCTCTTCAATGTGGAGAAGACTTTATTCGTTTTTCCAAGAGTTACATTGCCGCTTTTAGGCGTAATGTTGAAGGGACCATCTGTTTGTTCGCCATCAGGGAGTGTCCTACCAAACCGCTGCAAAGTTACTCCATAACAATCAGCGTGTACAGACCAACAGGCTTCGTCGTCAAAGGCATAAATGTCTTCTCCTGCTTTCATAACTTCAGGAGGAGTGAGAAAAGTTCCACCAAAGCCCTGAAATCCGCCAACAGTTCCGACAATTTCAAGCTCATAGTTTGTACCTTTTTTTACGCCTGGAAGCCACCATGGATCAGCTAGAGACTTTTCGAGCAAGTCCAGTGATATTTCCTCTTCTTCTTGGAGAAGGCCAAGGGTAGCCAATTTGAGCTCTTTGTGCATGCTGCGCCAAACTTCAATTGCACTTTCGCGATAGTGAGCCATGCCACAGCGCCAGGCCAATACTTTTCCTGCCAGAAGGAGTTCGTGCCAAGTAGAACATCCGTCGGCTACTTGCAACAAAGCTTTCAACCAAGTTGCAGGCGTAACATTTGGTGTTATTTCCAAGTTGTAGACTGCATTCGACAACGCTGCGACGAAGTCTCGTCCACCCTCTGGTAAAAATTTGATTAGCTTGGGTAAGGCCTTTCTCCACAGAATATCTACAGCGGGATATCTGTTGGCAACTCCCAAGTATTTCCTACTGACGAGTTCCAAAGAGAGTTCATAGAGGTCGTTGGACAACCTTCTTGCACAATCAGGTCTACTCTTGGCAGCACCATCGACCAATGGTGCTACCACTTCTATCAAGTGGCGACCGAATATTTCTTTGTCTAAATTGCGGCGCGTTCGTCTAGCGACGGTATAGAGGTTGTTGAAGTATTCTCTTTGCTCTTCCAAGCAGCGAGCAAAGGGACCGGGCTTTAAGAGCTCCATTTGAGCCACCTTAGGTAGTTGGTGTAACGCTGGTGATAATACTTCAGCTTCAAAAGATCATCGAACATGTGGCCGTAGAATTTTTTCCCTTTGGCCATTCTTTTGAACGTTCGCTCTATCTCAGCAAGTCGTTTTCTCACTTCTTTTTCCGTAACTCCATCTAAACCTTGTTCAAAGGCATCGCCACATTTGGCAATTGGATCGTCTCTGTCGAGGTTCAGTCTGTCATATTCCTTGCTTGATTCGTCAAAGAGGTTGCGGATCCAAGAGACATGATCAGCTCTCAGTGAGCCATTTCCAGCTTGCTCAAAATAAGGGGAGTCTGGGTTTTGGACGAGTTTATCGTGAAGGACAAAAGGCAGAATCTGACGAATATCCTCAAAGATTACTTTTTTTGCACCGCGAAAATAAGCCATGGCTTTGATGAATACAAGACTTGTCATTAAAGCTCTTACAGAGAGGCCGTTACGTGATTGGCTGCCTAAATCGGCAACGGCATCTTTACCTGTCTCTTCTGCTGAAAATGAGCTGAAGTCAATTCCAGAAAGTTTGACCGTGTCTTTAGTCATATATTCTACTTGTCGTGCTGCTGGCTCAAAAAACTCGAAGTGACTGGCAAAAAATTCTAAACGCCGACGAAGTTCATGGGGGAACTCAACTGCCAATATCTCTTTTTCTATTCGGTCCAACTCTTCAGCTGAAAAAATTATCTGTGGAGGAACAATCTCTTCAGGTCTGACGCCTTCTTCAATGCGAAGCAATAGATCGTTGAGGAATCTAGTGTTGAAATGAAGAGCTTTGACAACGACGTCGATACGATCGCTAAGAGCTTCAATCACCTGGTAAGTGCCACCGCCAGCGTCATCGTTGGCAGTCAGATACCAAGCTGCATCTGGGCATTCGAAAACCTGATCGTATATCTCTGCGTAGTTGTCTGCCATTACTGTCAATAATGCAGATTGAGTTCGTGTGGGAATACGATTGTATTCATCTATGATTTTTAATCTCATTCCCAACCAGCGGCGCCATGCGATGGTAACTTCGTCCATAGATTTGGCGTTGACGAGAGTAGAAGGCAGTGGATTGCCCAAAAGGTCAGCAATTGTCATCTGTGGTTGACCATGTTGAATGGCACGTTTGATGTCCAAGAGTGTGTACCCCGACAAAACTCCCATTAAGATAGCTATAGCAGTCTTTCCGCGGCCAGGTCCGCCAACGAGCAAACAACGGCGTCGAACAGCTAGGTTCAGGAGAGGAAGCAGGACATAACTGGAATAACTCTGATCTGATGGCAAGGTGAGCTGAGCTTTTTGATCCCCAAAGGTGAACACTTGGGGAGGTCCATCATTATATTCCACATCATAAAAAGGGCTGATAATGGCTTGGTTGGTTATCCAAAAATAGGCCTGTCTTAGTTTTTCATCGAGAGGGAGGGCTCCTGTGGACTGAGGTGTTTCTTGGGCAACGGGACCACGATACAAGTCAGCCACATCAAAGGAACGCTCACCCTTTTGAGGACTTGGATGGGTTGGAGCTTCCGATACTTGCTGAAATTTTGACAGAGTCATTTATTTAAAAGCATCCCTTCACGTCTAGACTGACAATCTAGCCCGCAAGTCCTGTCGAGTTCAATGGTTGCGATAAGCCAGAGAAAGGCTCTTCAAAGTCACCATGGCAGTGTCGCGTCTGCCAGCAAATGGGCCTTCTACTGATAGCGAAATGGTGTTACGACCTTTAATCAAACATTCCTTTGGCAGCAACTGGCGAAACTGGATAGGTTGTTTTTTCTGCCAGGGCAGCATGGGCTCGTAAAAGATGTAAAAACTGCTCTGGTTGTTGATGGTCATTCTCAGTATGCGATCTCTGAAAGCCAAAGTCGAGAGCTCGATGGCAAACTGATTGTCAGAGTATAGAGACTTTAAATCAAAGTTCCTTTGCCAACTAGAAAACTGGCCACCAGCCAACATACTGCCCAATCGGATTATTCGTTCATTGGGTAACAATATGGGACTCCTCTTCCAAGCTCCTCTATTTGGCTCCTTTTCGAGAGAGAATTGACCAAGTTTTGGCCACTGTCCAATAGTGACTTTACCTAAAAAGCGAAAATCGTCTGCATATGTAAGAAGTCTGACTATTTCAATGAGGCGACTGTAAACTTGCTTTTGTCTGTGTAATCCCGCAATTTTCGTCTCATAAAGAAGAGGAAAATAGCTCTTCAGACTTTGGTAGCTCGAGACAATTTTTTGGTCAGCCACAAACTTGCTGAATTTCTCCCGCAAGTATTTGATACGTGCCTTTTTGTGCTTCGATTTGGCAATCGTTGCTTCTACGTCATCTTCTAAACCACGGCCAAAAATCTTAGTCGCTTTGTGTAATCTGAAGGATCCCAAAGGTTCTCTTTCAAAGAGTTCGTCGAGCCTACTGTTGAGCCAGTTTTTGATAGAGAAACTACGACTGCCACCGCCCTGAAGAGACACAATGACAGAAACATCGTCTACAGTAAGTGCTCTCCGTGGGAGTTCGACTTGCCATGAATTGCCTTTTTTAATGGCCGGCAAAAGGTCATCTTTGCCAAGAGAAAGATGCGATGCAGTACCGTGATTGACTTGCCATCGCGCTATAGTGCCATTTTCAGCCTGGACTCTAAAATCGAGTAGTTTCAACATCACAGTTGTGAAGTTTTGTGGCAAGGACTTGTCACCATTGGGTAGCAAAACTCGCAGCCTGTAGTCTTGTCCTTCTTTCAACGATGAAATTATTATTTCATGACTCGTCACAATAGCCTTAGACGCACTGGAAAACTGTAACCATTCCTCTGTTCGCTTTTTACTTACTTCTACAGAACTAACGATAGGGCGTCCACTAACAAAAGTGACTACAGCACCGTTAGGTGTTGGAGAAATCTTTACGTCACTAATTGAGCAAGGGCTAGAGTCTTGGCTGAAAAACACCAATAATCCTAAAATGATTATTGTAAACAGGGCCAGAGTCGACTTCAGCGATTTGTTCGCTGCCGGACGTGCTCTTGAAGAGGATACTGGTGCAGTACCTACTGATTCATCTATCTTTTTGCTTTCCCTTTTGAGGGTAGGTGCTTTGGGGCGCAATGTCTTTTTGGGAGGTGACGGAGGCTTTGGCTCTTCCTCTTCAGTCAGGTAGGCATACATGGCCTGCCCATCTTTAAACCTATCTTGAGGTTTTTTAGCACAGCATTTTCTAATGAACTTGCGCAAATCATCGGGGATGGCACTATCTGGATTTGGCGTTTTGACACCCATATTGGCCACTGAGATGAGGTCACCCCAGTCACAGGTTCTCGGTCTATCGAGGTTTTTGCCAGTCAATAAGACGTGGGTTATCAAACCAACTTGAAAGACATCAGAACTAGCTGTAACTTCATCACCACTTACCATTTCAGGACTCATATAGGAAAGCGTTCCAACGATTGTGTTTTCCTGTGTCAGTCTTGTCTTTTCAGCATCTAGTACGAGGCCAAAGTCCAGCAGCAGAAGTCCTTTATCCACGTGAATGAACAAGTTGGCAGGTTTTAAATCTCGATGAACGAGTTCGTTCTCATGCAAAACTGCAAGTGCTTCTGTTAGCTCAATGAGCACCTTGCGCATTTCATTGGGACTGAGAGTCTGATCTTCATCCAACACCCACTCGAGATCTTGACCTTCCAAATATTCTTGGACGAAAAAGGCTGTCTCTCCTTCTGTAAATACCTCAAAAATTTTCACTATTCGTGGATGGCTTACCTTGGCCAAAGCCCTTGCCTCGCGAATGAAACGAGTGCGAATACGAGGTTCAGAGCAGAATTTTGGTTTGAGGTATTTTAGGGCAACCGTTCTTTCCAATCGGGGATCCCAGGCTTCGTAAACATCACCCATTCCTCCCATACCGAGAAGACGTTGGATTTTGTACCGACCTGAGGGTGGGAAATCTGTCTTAATATTGGAGCCTGTTTTTTGCATTGTTTAGATGATAGCGTCCTGTTGTTTTGTCTATATAGATGTTTGGAAGTCTGCCTGTATTGTCGAAATAGTCGTGTATCTCTTCAAGGGATGACCAGAACTCTTTCAGCCAGGGTTTGAGTTTTTCATATCTTCTGCGCATTGCTTCGTTTTTTTGTTCACGGAAGTCGAATGGAAAAATGTGTACTTCTGTTCCACCAACGAGACGAGGATCTGTGAGAAGGAATATCTCTTCAATATTCCTGTCTCCAACAGGAACACATCCTATTGTTACATTTTTCCCATGCATGAATATTTCGTTACCTGCAGGCACTGCGTCCTTGTTTGACCAAACTCCTGGTATACCGGCGATCATATCTTTATCAACAGTTTTTCCGTGATAACTCCACCATTGCATTATTGCTCTTTTTCCTTTGTCGTTGATTACCTTCCGCTGGTGGGCACGAATGGCATCTGCTGGATTAGGAAAACCTAGAGCCAAAGAGAGGTGATAGCTCGACCAAGGATTGTGATAAAGGATTTTAAAGATTCCTTCTGGAACTTTAATGTCACCCTGCTGTTCTTTGGGGCCAGCGTCAACGAATTGATAGAGCTCGTCATTGCGATAATTTTTGGGCAAGTTGTATGCAGGATATGTGGTCACTGATGTGAAAGGAGCAGATTGCTCGTTTCTGGCAAAGAGCTCGACTATGCCTTCGAATTTGTGGACACGAATATATACGTCAGTTGGTGGATATTTCAGTCCGGCTTTGTTCAGCAATTTGTGAAGACGGGGGTTCACCCTTTTGTTTAATTGGTCGAGTTTCTTCAAGACGCTCTCTGACTGACGTCCATGGGCTGGGTAAGTTGAAACGAATAATAGGAGAGCGAAAAAGAAGAGCAAGCTTCTCATGATTGCTTGCTGGCCTCCTTGGGCCTGTCTGGTGGAAACCGTCGCAGATACAGATGTGCCGCAAGAGCACCAATAAACAAGACTACACACCAGGCCTGAGAGTTCGTTAACCCCCAATTGCTTTCAGCGGCAACGTCTGCTCTGAGCAACTCCATAGGGATTCGGTAGAGGCAATACAAATACAAGAAGACAACGGTAACCATCCCATCAACATGTGGTCGACGTCTGTACCACAATATGACAAGGAAGATGAGAATCATTATGAGGCTCGAATAGATTTGTGTTGGATGGCGGGGGACGATAGGGCGAGCAGTTGGAAAACTAACAGCCCAAGGTAGGGACGTTGGGCGACCGTAACAACAGCCAAAAGCAAAACAGCCCAAACGCCCAAAGAATATCCCAACAGGGAAAGCTCCAAAAAAGATATCGAGAATGAGTCCTGTTTTGAGTTTGTAATATCTGCAATAGGCAACGAATGCCAATAAAGTGACAAATCCGCCACCCATTATGGTGAGGCCACCTTTCCAAAGTCTGAACAGATCTGTCCAATCTTTGGCAAAATAACCTGGATAGGTGATAGCAAAGACCAAACGTGCACCACCGATTGAGGTAAGCAAGAGAATGATGAAGAGATTTAAGTAGTCATCTTCTTCAACACCTGCTTGGGCAGCCCAATGAGCCATGATGAAATAACCCACTGTCAAACCAGTGGCGCACATCACACCATATGAGTAGACGGGCCAAGACCCGATATGAAAGAGAATTGGGTGCATATAAGCACAATATTAACACAATTGATCAGTTGTTAGCTGGCCGGACATCGATAGTTCGTGCGCTGTAAAACCAACCTTCGCCATCTGGACCTGACTCAGATCCAGCAGCTTCTCGCCACAGACCACTGGGCGTACCAAATGTAGCTGAGTATCTAAAGGTGAATAGTCCTTTTCGTCTTGGCCTGACCTTTACTTGAATGACGTTGGTTTCATTACGTATCCAGGCAAAATCTGAAAATGTTGCTTTCCAATGTTGTGTCAACACTGGTTTGCCATCCTTGTTTTGCAGAGGAGCATTCACTGGCGCTAGAGTGACTCCAGGATGAGAGCCCTCTGAGCAAGATAGTACTCTTATGCGTTCACCATCGGATTTTCCTTTGAGAGTGGGAAATGCCAACCTCATTTGACCAAAACAAGCGGGGCCAGGATTGTTTACTTCCAGGCGTAATATGGCCCACTCACCAAGTTGAATGGTCGTGGGGGCCTCCACATTGGTTATGACAGGTTTGGCGATTTTGCCCGGTCTTCGTGAACGAAGTGAACTTTCAGAGGAGCCAAGATATGACAATAATAAACCAGTGAAGATTGGAATGAGG
>CAZXTJ010000033.1:0-25543 GCA_964643655.1 uncultured bacterium | reverse complement strand
ACGCCAGGTCTTGATTCACTCCGAACTTTGTCGAGCTCTGGAATCTCTTGAATTGCTTTTTCTAGTTTGTCGGTGACTAGTTGTTCTACGCGCTCTGGACTAGCTCCTGGAAAATAGGAGGTGACCATGGCTGTGTGGATTGTGAATCCAGGATCTTCGTCTCTAGGCATTACTTGGTAACAAGCCAAACCACCGATGATCGCCAAAATGACAATCACCGTTGTGACACGATCATTTTCGATTGCGAGACGAGTCAGGCTCATTACAAGTCCATTTTACTCGTTCTCCTGATCAAAAGGATATCCTGCCAGCCATGATTAGATAGTGATTGGCTATGGACAAGAGAAGAAAAGAAACCAGAAGATAGGCAGATTGTTTCTTGTTGTCTTCGGCAAAGAGCCAAAAGATGCCTAGAGGCAAAAGATACAATTGTCTACCAAAGTTCCGAACAACGTCATATGCGTAGGTTTTGGGGCCTGAGGTCAGTGTAACTGCTAACAGGGCTGCCAAAGAGGCAAATATGGCAGCAGCGCTACGCTGTTTGTGTAAAGAATAGAATGCGTAGAGAGAAGCGAAAAGAAGCCAAAGACGCATCAAAACCCGAAGGGCATTGATGAACATATCTTTCCCAGATAAGCACCGAGCAGAGTCTGCAATACAGGTACTCACCAGACCAACAAATGGCAGTTTGAGATTCTGAGCACCATTTAACAAGGATGGTGAACCAGGAAATTGTATGGAGACATAGAAAATCCAGAGCAAGAAGGGAAGTGCTGCCGTAGCTAAAAGCAGAGCTCTTTTCCATTGGCCTTTCAGCGCTTCAGCAGTAACTATTGCTATGAGCACTATTGCAGAGATCTCTTTGGTCAAAATAGCCAGAGCAACGCCAAGCCAAGCTATCCACCAACGCTCATTTACATAACAATACAAAGCAATCAGGACAAACAAACTCGCAAGTGCCTCGCTCGTAAACGTTTCTAGAGTATGAACCAAAGAAAATGAGATTACGAGTGAGAAGATGAAGAGTGGATTCAGTTTGCGCTGCCTGAGATAAGCTGCACCAGTAAGCGCTAGGAACAAGAGACTCATGTACTGTGTAACCAGCATCCCAAAGGGAACAGAAGTGCGTCTGTTCTCTATGAGTCTTGCAACGACAGGGAAAAAGATACGACGAGCTCTGAAGTGAGGAGCATCTAGAGCATTGAATGTAGCTGGTTTCAGCAGTAGAGGATCGTGACCAAGGGCTAGGAAAAATTGTCCGTCAAAACCCTCTCTCGAGTGGATTGTAGGCCTACTGCCTCTGATTAGGTCGGCAACACCTTCGCGTTCGTGAAAGAGTGACCCTACGCTAATAGCATTGGTCATATCGCCATGGTGATTAAAAGCAAGACTTACGAGTGAAGAACATATGCTAACTAGCGCAGCGACTAAGGCCCAAGCAAAATATGGGTGACGCCCCATAGGCTAACTAGGCTCCAAACAGATCCATGGCTTCGCGTACTGCTTCTTTGAGGACAACGGCCACAACGTGTTGACCTGCACTCAGTACAGTCGAACCTATTGGAATTGCAGTCTCTTCTTGTCCCTGTACAGCAGCCAAAACCATTCCATCTGGGAATTTGATGTCTTTTAGCGCTTTACCTTCAACAGGAGCTCCTGCTTCTACTTCGAGTTCTAGAGCCTCACCACGTCGACCAGCAATCATTGTCAGTGAATGCACTCGGCCAGAGCGCACGCGACGGACAATGGCACCAACTGACATCAGAATTGGCGAAACAACTGCGTCAATATGAGGAAGAGGTTCAAAAATTTGCACGTACTCAGGTTGGCTTGTAAGTGTGACAGTTGTTCTTGTACCTAGTCGCTTTGCCATCATCGCAGCTGCAAGATTACCTTCGTCGTTGGAACTCAAAGATATGAAATAATCAGCCGTTCCAGTTTTGAGTTCTTCTAACAACTCCTGTTGGAAGGGAGAGCCATGTATCAATGATGTTGAAGCCAAGTGACTAGTAGCCTCTTCTACTAGCGTTTCGTCAGGCTCAATGAGAATGAGATCGTCAACTGCACCTTCCAATTCTTTACAAAGAGCACAACCTTTTGGAGTTGCGCCAAAAACGATTGCCCTACGAGCTCGGCTTTGGAAACCGTAGCTAGCGATGAAATGAGGGAGTCGTTCTTTTTCGATGACAACATAGATGGTGTCAGCAGCTTCAATGACAGTGTCGCCGCGGGCCACAAAAAAGTCGGTCCCACGTTTGACCATTGTGACAATAAAAGGTGCATCAAAACTATCGCGAATATTGGCCAAAGACTTTCCAATGATGGTGTTGCCTTCTTCTACGAGCAGAGCACGAAGCAATACTGCACCGCCAGCAAACTCGAATGAATCTGTCGTGCCAACGGATTTGACCATGGTTGCAAGACGATCAACAGTCACTTGACCAGGAGTTACGAAAGTGATCTGTTCGAGGTCACCAAGTTCCTCAGCTAAACGAGAGTTTTCAATTCTGGCTATGTGGCGAGGAATTCCAAGGCGTCTAGCCATGAGGCAAGTAATGAGGTTGACTTCGTCCGAACCCGTAACAGCAATCAAAAGGTCAGCGTCTTTTACGTTTGTATCTTCAATCTGGCGAAGATGAAAGCCTGATTCCTGAAGGGCTAAAACGTCCAGTCTGTTGCGTGCTCTCTCTATTGCCGCAGGATCTGTGTCTACGATCAATAACTGGTGGCCCTCTTCTTCTAATTGTTCTGCTAAGCTGAAACCCATTCGGCCCAAGCCGACGATGATAATGTGCATGTTTCCTCCGTTGGCCTATCCTAACATGGTTTACGCAGGCCGTAGACGTATTTCCACAAGCCATCGTGGAGCAAAAAATAGCTTCGCTCTCCTCGGCTGCCACTAATTCCACCTTGTTCAAAAGAGACGGAAAAGGAGACCCAGCCTTCGTTGTCTCCAATTTTGATCTCATCAAAGGTCAATGAATTATATATGGTGGAGGCACAGTGATCCCTGAGTTCCCTTTGCCAGAGTAGCTCATCATCACGGCGATGAGGGCTATCAGGATGTGTCGTTTGCATAATGTATTTCACATTGCTCAATACATAAGCACAGTACCGGGCACGCACGAGTCTATCGGGTGTTGCTGCTGGTTTGCCTTCGTGGAGGGGACCACAGCATTTTTTGTATTTTTTCTCCGAACCACAAGGGCAGGGGGAATTGCGTGATACCTTCGTTCTTTTCATCTCGTTACCCATTTTGTCAGTTAGCTTACACTTGGCATAGGTGCTCTTCATACTGTAAAACAGACTTGTGAGCGAATTAACGAATAATTACGCAGGCACACGTTTTCTCGTCACAGCGGCATCTTTTGTCATAATAGTGGCGGGTTTTCGTGCTGCCTCAACCATTATCGTACCCTTTCTTCTCTCAGCCTTCTTGGCTTGTATCTGTGCGATTCCTCTTAGTTGGTTGCAGAGAAAAGGTGTGCCTTCCTCTTTGGCAATTACAATTGTTGTTATTGGTTTCATTGCAGTTTTCTTCCTCGTTGGTCGTCTCGTTGGTGCTTCTATGGACGGCTTCTTGCGTTCTATTCCTGCATATCAACAACGTCTCAAGCAGGACACGATTGCAGTAATCAATTGGCTGAGGTCGCGAAATGTCGATATTTCTGGACAATTAGTGCTTGAGTATTTTGATCCAGGTGCGGCCATGAGTTTTGTTGGCACCATACTGTCTGCCATGACTGGTATGTTGACCAATGCTTTCATGATCTTGGTCACAATGGTTTTTATGTTGGCTGAAGTGTCTTCGTTACCAAAGAGGCTAAGGAGGGTCGTTGATGACCCGGAAACATCTTTTCGCAATCTGCGAAGTTTCACCGAAAACTTGAATAGATATCTTGCCATCAAAACAGTCATTAGCCTTGCAACAGCTGCTCTCATAGGTCTGTGGCTTTGGTTGTTGGGCATAGACTTCCCCTTCTTGTGGGCTGTTTTGGTCTTTTTCCTCAACTACATTCCTAATCTAGGCTCCATCATTGCTGCTGTCCCACCTGTATTGCTTGGGCTCATTCAGCTCGGACCAGGTTCCGCAGTTGGAGTTGTCGTTGGTTTTGCCATCGTGAATATCGTTCTTGGTAGTGTCGTCGAACCAAGATTTATGGGTGAGGGCTTAGGTCTCTCAACTCTAGTTGTTTTCCTTTCGTTGGCATTTTGGGGCTGGGCTCTAGGGCCTGTTGGGATGTTGTTGTCTGTGCCACTGACTATGACAGTCAAGATTGCCCTCGAAAGCAGCGAAGACCTGCGATGGATGGCTGTATTATTGGGTCCAGGTGGAACTCACCATTCGTAAGGCCAAGCGCTGAAGCACCGACTCATATCCACGTATAGATGACAAGATCCTCCATGAGAGGAGAAAACCATGAAAACAAATAATTGGCGAAAATTATCGGAAGAGGAAAAAAGAGTAATCATAGATAAAGGAACAGAAGCGCCATTCAAAGGAGAATACACAGACCAAACGGAAGCAGGACTATATCTTTGCCGTCAATGTAATACTCCCCTATATAGATCAGCAGACAAGTTCCAATCTCACTGTGGATGGCCATCCTTTGACGATGAAATAGAAGGAGCAGTGAAGAGGGTTTCCGATGCTGATGGGCGGCGGACGGAAATCATCTGTGCAAATTGTTCAGGCCATTTGGGTCATGTATTCCAAGGTGAAGGGCTGACCAATAAAAACGTTAGGCACTGCGTAAACTCCATATCGATGACTTTCATTCCCAAAACACAAGAAGGTGAACATCACAAAGCTATCTTTGCAGCTGGCTGCTTCTGGGGTGTTCAATACTGGTTCGACAAGCAAGAGGGAGTAATTTCAACGACTGTAGGGTATACCGGTGGACATGCAGATAACCCAACCTATGAACAAGTATGTGCAAAAGTAACAGGACATGTTGAAGCCATAGAAGTTCTTTATGATCCCCAGAAAGTAAGCTTTAAACAGCTTGCGCAACTTTTCTTCGAAACGCACGATCCAACTCAGACCAATGGCCAAGGTCCAGACATTGGTGAGCAATACCTATCAGTTGCCTTTTTCCTTGATGACGAACAGAGGAGTGAAATCCTCGCAATCATCAAGAAGTATGAAGAGCTAACGGGAAAAACTGTAGCAACATCCTTTAGACCTGCAGAAAAGTTCTGGCCGGCCGAAGACTATCACCAGAGTTATTATGAGAAGAAGGGAAGCACTCCCTACTGCCATATTCGCAAGCCAATCTTTTAGCTTCGTGTCCTTTTTTACACTCCCGTGGAAAAAATTACACAAGACTGTAATCCAGGCCTATAGCTAATTACATCGTGAATTCTGTCTGCTGATTTGCAATGTGACACGTTTTAGCGCATTTATCTGTCACATTTCGATGCATTATCATTTTTGCTTAGCAAATGGTGTTTCTGAAAGACACTATTCAAAAGCCTTTTCGCAATGTTTTGAAACATGGAACGTGACTTGCCAGTCCCCTCTTGCGGATTTTTGTGACTGGAGGTCGAAAGAGAAATGCAAAAAAGAATAATCCCATTACTACTGATCCTTATCCTTTCCAACTTTCTCATTGGTTGTGACGAAGACGAAGTTGGTGAATGGGAAGCCAAAGCAAACACTCTCGCCGGAAAAGTTACAGACGTTACCCTCAAGCCAGCAGATGTTTTTACCCTTGGTGGTTCTTATGGAAGCGATGAAGACGGCTTGACTGAAGATAAAGATAGTGAAGACGAAGATTCTGAAGCCAATGACGATGAAACGAGCGAAGAAAACACTGAAGACAAAGTGGACGAAGAAAATGGCGAGGAAGGTGAAGAAGATACTGACAAAGTAGATGAAACAGACGACGAAGAAAGTGACGAAACAGAAGACACAGTAGACGAAGACGCAGAAGACGAAGATACTGCAGACGAAGAAACTGACGAAGACGAAGAAGAGACTGAAAGCGAAGACGAAGAAGAGGACGAAGAAGACGCTGAAGAAACTGAAGACGCAGATGACAGTGAAGAAGTACCTGACTTAAAAGAAGCTGAAGATGAAGGTGACGGAGCTGAGGAAGACTCTGATGAACTAGATACTGAAGATACAGAGGAGGACGAAGAAGATAGCGAAGACGACGACGAAGATGAAGACGACGACGAAGATGAAGATGAAGACGAAGAAGACGACGAAGAAGACGACGAAGAAGACGACGAAGAAGACAGTGACCTAAAAGCCAAGGAAGAAGAGGTCAAGAAAAAGGCAAACGAGATAATCGCCGAAATTGCCAAGGCAGACAAAAAGTACCAGCAAGAAAATGGCAATCCAGATCTGAAGAAAATCATGGATAAGATGGTTGAATACCTGGGCGAAAATGACGGTGACGTAACAGTCGCAGAATTTGTCAAAGAACTAACTGGCTCAGACAAATTCGATGACATTCCAACTAAGCTCAGAATGATAGTAGACTATATCAAGACTGGTAAAAAGACTGTCTATGACAGAGACCCAGACGATGGCAAAGGCGAAGACGAAGAGGAAGAGGACGAAGAAGACGACGACGAGGAAAAGACTGAAGAAGAAGAAGAAGAAGAGAACAGCGACAAGGAAGACGAAAAGGAAGACGAAGCTGACGACGAAGAAAGTGACGATGACGAAGGCGAAGAGACAACTGAAGACGAAGACCAAACAGACGAGGACAGAGAGTAGTCTGACAATCAGTTCAGATATTATCTGAGTAGCAGAGCGAGCCCCCTGGGGTTCGCTCTTTCCCCTTGAGGAGAAGTTGTGAAAAAGACCAATGTGAGGAAGCGTGGCTCTGGTAGCTTTCTCGTCATCATCGTCACACTGGTCTTGCTTGCTGCTATTCTTGGGATGTACCAAATGACTTTCTCGAGCCATGTTGTCAGTCATGTCAATCGAGCAGCTCTAGGTGAAGTTGCGCTGCTGTTGGCAGAGTCTGCCACCCAAGAGATTATGACGGATGTCAGAAGAAGGGTAAATGATCCTTCTGATGAGCTCTTTGCATTGTTCCGTCGTGAATTGGTCAAAGTCAATGAGAGTACCTTTTCCATTGAAGTAGAAGTACCAGCTCTCAAAGAGTTGATGAAGACCAAGGCTTATGCAGACTACACAATTGATGGCATTTCTGCTGAGGTTTCTCTACAAAGTCTCTTTACGAAAATACCTTACGAAAAATACGGGGTTATTGCCTGCTCTGCCAAGATAAGTAGACGCCTTGGTTTAACGGATACGGTCACCCGTACGATGAAGTCTGCCAGTGAATTCAAAGTGGCTTTACTCGCTCCTCCGAGACCATTTGATCAAGTTTCTTTCATGGTTACGGATACGAATTATCTCATTCAAGGGGCGAACTTCAAAATCCGCGAATCCATAAGAGAGTTAACAGATGCTAGAAAATTCAGGAATGAAGTAGTTAACGCTATCAAGGCCGCAGGCAAGGATTATTCAGCCATAAAAAAGATTAAGATACCGTCTCGAAAGAAACTCAAAAAGCGAGTTCATTTATTCAAGGAACCATTGACAATATTTTCTGTCAGAGAAGTAGTCAAATTGGAGAAAGTTGATCTACCCCGTCGTTTGAGCAAAACGACAGCTTCTATCAAAAAGATCGAACGTAGTTATCTGAGGGCTTGTGAGCAGCTCAAAAGGGACTTCAATAACGAGCTTGCTCTAAGCAGTTATCGAGACAAGCTCAAGGGGTGGGTAAAAGCTCATCAAAAGCGACTCAATTCCGTGCGAACCTTTCAGAGCACTTTTGTAGAGTATTCAGGTAAAGCGAGAGAACGTTTTTCCTCATTCTTCTACAAACTCGAACCTGCTGAATGGAGAGCAAAAGCTTTCTATCGTATTGGCGGAGCGTCGGTAAACCAGCAGCTAGCAGCTCTGAGGGCAAAACTGAATCCGCTCAATGGAATTGTTTTCATAGATAATCCTGATGAAACTTTGGATCTTGAAGGTGACAAGGGAAGTTTCGCTGGGCGCGTTGTCATTGTTACGACAGGCAATGTTGTCATTGGTGATTCGCCTGCAGGTGCTGGTGTGTTAACGGTAGTTTCATTTGGGAATCTATCTGTAACAGGTCCTTGCAGAGCTTCCATTATCGCAAATCAACGAATTTCCGTATCAAGCAATGCGACCATTTTGGGCAACGTCATCTTGCGCGAAGTACGCTCCTTTGGTGCTCTCAAAGGGAAAGTTACTTATGACAGAGTTCTGCACTCAGGTCGGACCAAACCTGGCGACAGCTCTGGAGCATACACGGATTATTATTATGTGGCCATTGGTCCAGGCGAAACCATTCAGGGGGTGGAGCGCAAATGAAAAACGAACGTGGATTTACTGCTGTCGAAGTGGTCGTTTCCATTCTCGTTTTGGCTTTTGCCGCCATTCCCATTATCACTATGATGAGCAGTGGTCGGCGAGCAGCAGCGATGACGGAGTATCACGTCTTGGCTCAGCGACGAGCTCTGAGATATCTTGAAACACTCTCAACTTATGCTTTCGATAGATTGTTGTCACTACCAAAAAGTGACGATGGATCTCTCATCATTTCAATGCCTGGTGATGAAAGTGCCTTTCCGGCAGAATATAAAAAGAAATGCACGGCTTACACAGAAAAAGCAGAGTTGATAGAAGTCAAACCTGGACTTCTCAAGGCGACTGTTGAAGTGAGTTGGACTCTTGCCGGCAAAGGCAAGCGGTCAATAACATTACATAAGTTTTACGGCGATGAAGGCTTATCGCTCAATGACCAATATCCTCTTCGACAGAAGGGCGGGAGCAAGTGAAAAAGCGCAAAGGTTTCACTGTTCTGGAAGTTCTGGTCATGTCTTCTATTGCCCTCTTTTTGCTGGGAGTCGTTTATTCCATCTTTTCTCGTTCTACCAATGAAGCAACCAAAATGAGTAGAAAGCTGCAGTCTTTACAGGCAGCTCACTTGTTAATCGAAAGACTAGAAAACGACATCAAACAAGCCTATTACAAGAAAGGCAAATACCATCTAGCCATCTCGAACTATGGTAAAGGTAAGGGCAATCGACTGACTTTCCACAGAGCTGAAGCCTCAACTGTGCCACCCAAAAGGTCAGCACCTGCAGATTTGAAAAAAGTCATCTATACCTTCGATCCACAGAGCGCGAAAGTGCGCATAAACGGCAAGAGTTTCGCAGGTGGGCGCTTCAAAAGAGTCAAATTCGAATATGAATGGGGTTACCCAGGAGATCACTTAACGGTAACAGTCACTGGCGTTCCTGATGAATTGGCAGACAAACCACTTGCCGAAATCGATCAAAACTCTATTGCTACTGTTGTGGCAACGATTGCTTTCAGGAATAGGGCAATGCAAAGAACTTATGCCACTTGGGTACGATCAGCAGCCTTAGTCAAATGAGCCATTTTCTTTGATATCAATACCTCGAGCTTCAAGAGCATCTTCCAGAGTTGGATAGGTGGCTGGCTCGCCAGGATTGCGTGTCCACCCTGCTCGGAAAGCCATATCACGGACAGCGCCTTTCATTCGCGCCATACTAATGGGTGTGCCTCGTTCTGCGCACAAGGTAATCAAGTGCTCGAGGCTAGCAATTGAGACGGCATCGATATCGTTGACGCCAGAGAGATCCAGAATTACATGTTTTAATTCTGGTTCTTCGTTTAAACGAGCAATCACCTCATTGTGGACGAAACTTGCGTTGGCGAAATAGAGTCTCGCATCTACTCGCAAGATGATGATGCCTGGGAAAGTCTTCGCTAGTGGATACCGCTCGACATCACGGAAGTCTTCTTGTTCTGTTCTATAACCAAGTTCAGCAATATGTGGATGTGAAGTTCTATTGACGAAAACCAACAATGATAAAACTACGCCAGCAAAAATGCCTTCTATTGGACCAATGAATAGCGTGACAACAAAAGTCAATACAAGGGTCCACCCATCAATGGCTCGCAATTCGAACAAACGTTTTGGCAGCTTGAAGTCAACCAACCCAAGAGCAGACACAACAATGATTGCCGCCAATACCGTTTTGGGCAGGTGTTGAAACATTGGTGTGAAGAGCACAAGACTCAGAGCAACAAAGATGGCGGTGACGACAGAAGAAAGAGGGGTCTTTCCTCCCGCATCTTGATTGACAGCAGTTCTAGATAAACTACCCGTCACTGGGAAACCAGCTGACATAGATGCGGCAATATTGGCTAGACCCAAACCAATCAACTCTTGGTTGGGATCAACGCTGTACCTTCCCTTCAAGGCAATAGTCTGTGCAACGGCAATAGAGCCGAGGAAACCTACGAGCGCTATGGCAACTGCAGCAGGTCCCAAAGTTCTTATAGCCTGCCAATCGATTGTCAGCACTTTCAGCTCTGGTAAGCCAACTGGTACTTTTCCGACGGTTGCCACCCCAAGTTTATTCAATTGCCAAACATAAGTGGAGAGTGTTCCAAGAGCCAAGGCGGCAAGAGCTGCCGGAAATTTTGGAAAACAACGTTTGCAGATGTACAAGAAAGCTAAGGCACAAGCTCCCATGACAACAGTGGGGTAGTTGGTCAA
This sequence comes from uncultured bacterium, assembly GCA_964643655.1. Classification (GTDB taxonomy): domain Bacteria; phylum Muiribacteriota; class UBA6191; order CAZXTJ01; family CAZXTJ01; genus CAZXTJ01. Next base: position 14,957 of record CAZXTJ010000033.1, on the reverse strand, counting down.
ATGTATGCTTTCATGGACTTTGCCGAGCAGATCGATTGGATCTTTGGCAGAGGCCAATTTGATTCCCAAGATGGGTCCCACTTGGCTAAGACCGATGATAATGGCTGCGGCAGAAGTGAAGCCACTGGTAACGGCACTAGAAGCGTAGTTGCACAAGATGCCCAACTTGGCCATACCGAGCATTATTTGCAGAGCACCTGAACTAAAAGCCAACAAAAGAGCTAGTTGAACATATTGCTCTGTTCCAGGAAGAACACCCATCGCTGTAATGCCGCTAGCAACGAGCAATGAGACTACAGCCATTGGACCGACACTTAGATGGCGTGACGAGCCAAACATAGAATAAATGGCCAAAGGGAGCAGGGCTGCATACAGACCAGTGACCGCTGGTAGTCCGGCTAAAGTTGCATAAGCCATCGATTGCGGCACAATTAAGGCACCAACAGTCAAGCCCGCCACGATATCGGGGCGTAGGTTGTCTAGCTTATAGCTCATTAGCCAAGAAAGCGGCTTGAACATAGAAAAAGTTCTCCTAAGAGCCATTCAAAAACATTTTGCCAATGGGACACAAGTTCGAAAAAAGGTTCAGAAGTGGAAACATTCAGCTTTAAACCATGTAGTACTGAATGTACGTATACACGTACTAGGGGAACTATGAGAATGAGGAAAAGTATGAATCTTCGGTTTATCGCACTGTTAATGGCACTTTTGGCTATCAGCTCCGTTACTTTTGCCAAGGAGCAACCTAGAAAACTAGATCCTAGCGGTGCTTGTGACTATGTAATCATTGCACCAACTTCACTGGCCGCTGGTTTTCAGCCTCTGGCCGATTGGAAGACTGCTCGCGGTGTTAGAACACGTGTAGTTGGTCTCGAATACGTCCTCGAGAATTGGCACCGTGGTGACAATCCGAAGAAGATTCGCTCTTTCTTAAAAGAGGCTTACAGAGTCTGGGGAATTAAATGGGTACTACTTGGTGGTGACATTACTGACTTAGAGGGCAATGAGCTAATGCCCTACCGCAAGGTCGTCGCCACAGTCATAGATATGGAGTCCATGCCAGGAGATCTCTATTTTGCTTCACTCGATGGTGGTTGGGATGGCGATAACAATGGCATTTACGGTGAAGTGAAAGACGATGTTGATCTCGATCCTGAAGTCTTTGTGGGCCGTGCCCCAGTACGAACACCTGAGGAAGTTGCCACTTTTGTCGACAAGGTGCTCACCTATGAAAAGAAAGCACCGAAAGGACTTGCTGAACGAGTTCTCTGGATAGGCGCTAATTCAGATGAGATTACCCTTGGTAAAGATATGGTAGAAGTCCAAATCAAGGATGCCAAGATCCCAGACTATATCGACAACAAACTGCTCTCCACTGTTGATGGCAATCTCGATGTGAATTCCATGTTTGAAACCATTCAGACATATGAACCGCACATCATGCACGTTGAAGCACATGGAAACACTGATTCCGTTGCCCTAGATGGAACATCATTCACCAACAATGAAGCTGACAAACTAGTCCATCCTTATCCCTTCATTTATGTTTCCACAGCTTGTTTGACAAACCGTTTCGATGACGATGCTCTCACTGAACACTTGATCAGAAATCCCAATGGTGGCGCAGTGGCCTGTTGGGCTTGTAGTCGTTATGGCTGGTACACATCAGGCAATTCTGGTTATGGTGCTTCAGAGGTCGTTGCCCGAGACTTCTGGAACCTCCTTTATCTTGCCTACAACGAAGAACCACCTGCAATGGGTGAATTGATCCATCGTGCAAGACGCAAGTTCATGGAACGTTCTTCTATCGATGGAACTTGGCGTTGGCTCACCTTCGGTCTCAATCTACTTGGTGACCCCGAACTCCCTTTGTGGACTAGAACACCTGCACAAGCTACAGCGACTGTTGAAGTAAACGATGACTTTGACGTCAATGGTGTGACTGTTCAAGTGAGTGCAAATGGAGCTCCTGCAGCCAATGCTCACGTAACTCTATGGCGACCTGGCACGGATGCAAATTTGAAGATCACAGTGTGGGGAAAAGGATTAATTCCTCATTCTGTTGAAGTGGAAGCTCCTGTTAACACTGAAGGTGAACTCTTTGCTACTGCAAGGACTTCTGCTGATGGCACAGTTCAAATCATTCCAGCTCCTGCACCGGGTTCTGCCAATTTGCAAGTAGACGAATTGCTACAGCTGAAACGCTCTCTCGCTTCTCTCACAGCACACCTTGAGACTGTGAAACATGACAGACGTTTGCTCGAGAGATTGACGCGCGATTTCAACTATGTGACACATAGGATTGATGAATTACGGCGAAACTTGGGTGCCTTCTTCAAAGAAGCAGCTCGTGCCAAAAAGTGGGATGTAGCTGAAGAAGCTCTCGATACTGTTGCCGCTCGCCTGAACACTCCTGATGGCGACGTCGAAGCTTTCACCTTTGTTCTACAGTCATTGAGCAAGGCACTAACTTTTGGCTGGGATGCTCTGAAAGAACAGAATTCTCCCCAAGGAAGAGTCTTCAGAAAATTGTTGGAGTTGAAACGCACTGTCAACACAATGACAGAGCCTGCTGTATCTCAAGATAAGACTGCTCGTATCGTCGTAACAAGTACACCTGAAGGTGCACAAGTACTGCTCGATGGCATTCCATCAGGAACGACTCCCTGTACTTTGACAGCAGTTCCATTCGGTTCCCACGTCGTCAAAGTATTGACTGATGGCGAGACAATTGAGGCTTCTACTGTTGAAGTGACGAAACACAAAACATACAACCGTCACTTCAATCTAAAGAGCCTTCGCCAGCTAACAGGCTCAGTAACACTCTTTGGGCAAACATCCAATGCTGGTGCTTCGATTGTCATCTACGAAGCAAAAGATGGTAAGTGGACTGAGTACAAAAAGGTGCAAACCGATGACAAAGGTAAGTTCTCCTTCAAACGATTGCCTGCAAGCAAGATGTACATTGAGGTTACTTGCGATGGATACAATACTGACGGAAAACTACTGAGACTCGATGACACGACACAGAACCTCAAGCCAAAAGTAGACCTTGTTCTCTACAAACTAGCCACCATTTCTGGAACGTTGACAACTGGCGATGGTGAGACACACAAAGTTCGCCTCTTTGGTAAGAAGCGTGACTCCTTCTACGCACTTGGCGAAGCCGAAGTCTCCGATGGTGGTGCCTATGCATTCTCTGAATTACCTGTGGGAACGTACAGTGTTGTTGTGGCAGCACCAGGTAAGACAGTTGCTCGTAAGAAAGTTGAACTCAAAGAGGGTAAACCAGCAGAAGATGTGAATGTTGTCATTGGTCCAATCAACAGCGTCTTGTTAGCTATCTTTGTTGGTGGAGAAACCAAGTGGGCGAAGCTTCCTATGGAGCGTGGTGACGATGATTTGTTCCGCGTCAAATTGCCAGTGGAACCAAGGTCTGAGCCATATTCTGCTTACTTGAAATTAAATGCTGATGACGAAGCAACTAAGTCTTGGGCTTTCATTGAGGGTCACGACATCAACGCAGGTCACGGTCTTTCTAGGGTGATAGTGAACTCCAAAGATATGGAGATCACTTTCGATCCCTCCAAAACGCCCATACATACAGTGCAAGAAGAGACTAACTCTGGAGTTGTGGACGTGTTGCCACAATAGTCTCTGTCATTATTGAAGCTGGTGATGAAGCTTGTTAAATAGCTTTATTGCCTTGGAAGCTCGAGAACTAACTGGTTTCAGAGCTAGTACAGCATCTTTAAAGATTTGCAGCTTTTCTTGGTCATTGTTGTTGCCTACAACGTCAAAAAGCTTAAGAGCAATATCACTATGGTCGAAGTAAACACGACGACCGTTGTGTGAAGCGATTTTTGTGAAGACGTCATCAAAGCATGCGAAAACCTTACGCCCACTTACTTTGATGAAATCGGCGTTAACGGTAAGGGTAATGGAGACTTTCTGATTTAATGCCTCAATAAACATTGAACCCCGAACGCCTATTTTCCCTTCTTCATTGATTACCCAATTGCTCTTATCGTAGTGAACGCCACCAGCAAGTAAGCTAGATGTAACAAAACAAAAAAGAAAAAAGGCAACGATGTTTTTCATAGTGTCCAATCCTTCCCAATCTACAGTCAATTCGCACTGATATCTTATAGCCACTGTCTATTTGCAACTTATGGACCAAATGTGGAAAGAGTGTAACCAAGGTATTTTAGTCTTATGGAGAATCTAGTAAGGGCTTGATTGGACCCAGATTGGAACCAGAAGTGGCTCATTTATTTATCCACTCTTCCAAAACAGACTAACTCTGGAGTTGTAGACGTATTGCCACAGTAAAAGGTGTTTATTGGAACGGGCTTGCTAGCGAACTCTAGTGAAAATAGCAAAGGCCCAACGTCCAAAGACGGGCGTCGGGCCAATAAACGAAGCAGAATCTGTCAGAGCCTATGGTTTGACTACGTATACCTCGATTGGCTGCGGAGTTCCGCCGCTAAACTGGCCTGCCTCAATGTTGTTTGCATCGACGATATTGTAGAACGGATTTCCCTTGTTTCCAGTGAATGCGGCCCCATGTGCCAAGGAAACGATAGGTGTCAATGTGTTTAGGTTGTGGTTGATGTTGTATCTGGTACCGTTCACTGCAAGAGGAATTGTCTCATTGTATTTCGTCAGAGTAGGACTCGCACCTTCAAGGACGTCAACGCGCGCATCAACTTCATCCAATGCTGCTTGTACATCTGTAGCAGCAGCTCCGCTTGTTGCATTGTCATAGATTACGTCAACGGCGTTGCCAAGTGCTTGAGCGATAGAAGGAGGGACTATTCCGTCACTACCACCACAACCAGCCCACAGTATACCCAGAACAAATCCTATACCTACAAAGAACCACTTCTTTGAACTCACTTGCGTCATACTTCCTCTTTCCCGTCGAATGTCCCCCTTACCAACACATTAACAGAAGTATACTCATGCAATTACATACTTCTCTAAGAGAAGCATTAACTCAGAATGAGTCAGAGCTGTTTTTGGGGGAGCAAAAAAAAAATCAAAAAAATATCAAAAAAGAGTTGACCCTGAAAAAATCTGTGGTACATTACTCGACTCCACTCCGGAGGGACCTCGGAAACGAGGGACCGAAAGAGCGGAACACCGGGAGCCGCAGCGGTTTTCAGGAACCAAAGCAGGCCAGCGGTGGCGGTAAGGTTTAGACCTTTTCGGAGGGAAAAACCGAACCAAAATTGCCGGTCAGTGCGACCGGTGAGGTGAAAGCCACAACTCCTGATGGTGAAAAGTCATCAGAGGGCTCTAGGCAACTAGAGTCTGGTGGGAGTCGACCGCAAGGAAGACAAAACACCACCCCGAGAGCCAGCGGTGAAGGGCAACCAACACTGACGGAACTCGGAGGGTCCCGAAGGGTGACAAGACTCGCAAGAGACTTGGTGCTGGAGGAGCCGAAGGGGAAAGTCGTGAAAGCGACGCCAGAACCGCAAGGGAAAGGCGCAGTCGACACGGAAGAACCAGCGGTAACAAAGGCGAGGACCGGACGGGGCCTAGTGGCAGGAACCTGAATACAGTGCCAGGAACGCAAGTTCCAGAGGCACAACTTCATTTGCGTCGAAGCCCAGCAATGAGCGGCGGAACGAGTGGAGAACGCTAGTTGCAGCGACGGTTCATTAGAACCAAAACTGACCAGCTAGTGAGGTGAAAGCCACACACCTGATGGTGAAAAGTCATCAGAGGGCTCTAGGCAACTAGAGTCTGGTGGGAGTCAACCGCAAGGAAGACAAAACACCTCCCGAGAGCCAGTGGTGAAGGGTAACCGACACTGAAGGAACTCGGAGGGTCCCGAAAGGTGACAGGGCTCGCAAGAGAACTGGTGCTAGCGAGGCCGCAGGGGAAAGTTGTGAACGCGACGCCAGAACCGCAAGGGGAAAGCGAAGTAGACACGAAAAAACCAGCGGAACCAAAAGCGAGGACTGGACGGGACCGTGGCCAATACCTATTGGGTGCCGCAGGCGTAAGTCTGACAGGCTCCCCCGAGAGGCCCCACGCTAAGGCGAGGGGCTTTTCTCATTTCTTCAAAATTTTTACTAACTATCACGAGACTTGCGGACTGCGTTTATCCGTTCTTTTAGCTCTTCACCTTCAGCCCAGACGTATAGCGAGTAGAGATCGTCGCTGTTTATATTTTCAATGCCACGATGATCGATATAGGCCTGAACTAACTTGTCTTTGGTTGCGCCATCATTTGCCCAACAGACATAACCATAATAGTCACGTTTAGAAACATCCACATTTCGCAAAGCATAGTCAATGACCATAGCGTCACTGTGATGTTCGTAGGTCATATATACGTGAAGACTGTAGACATTCTTGTCTTCGAGTTCATTTACTCGAGATATGTAAAACTCATAGATGTAAGCGTCAGCTTTGTGTTTGTCTTTGATGGCGAAGGCGTTGTGATAAACCTGGGACACTTGTTTTTTAATGGGTAGATGGGCCAGGTCATCAAAGTTAAAAGGTGTATCGTTCTCAGCGATAGTTGGTTCTGCCGCTGGCATTGTTACTGGGCGATATCTGTGTTTGACGAATTCACTCAGAAACTGAAGCAGGACTGGCATGTCTTTTTTCTTCTCTAAAGCTGCAGATTCGTATCTTTCGCTCGAAGGACCTAGGCCAGGGATGATGAAATAGGTGTTGTGTTCATTTTTCACTTCAATGGCATTGGGAAAAAACCTGATAGTTTTGACATCTTTGCTGCCAGCAATGGCCCAGATGCCACTCTTTTTCCTAATCTCGACCAAAGGAGCAGTTGCTCCATCGGTAACCTTAACACCACTGAATCTGTGTGACATCGCAATCGCGAAGATAAATTTGTCACTGTCCCAGGGGTAGTGTTTTCCATTTGCGTAAACGCCGAATTCACCAATCTCCACAGCAAAATCACTTGTGCGATAAATTACGCGACCAGTGGATGGATTGAATTCGCCGACTAGGTAATCATCATTAGTAGCAGACTGTTCTGTGGCTTCTAGGTACTCAAAACCCGGTCCATGGGCATGGCAGAAACTAGCTGAAATCAACAGGGTAAGAATTAGTAGTTGGATGCGCATACTTCAGTCCTCCGTTTTGTAGTTGTTTTATTTTCAGACGACTACGCAAAGACTGAACCAATATAGCTTGTTGCCCTATTTAAAGGGGATACAAAGATTCATATGGCTCAGATTGATGGGCAGTCTATGTATGACTTGAAACAGGCATGTTCGGAAACGAACAACTTGTTTGTTGACAGCATTAGCTGGGCGATGTGTTTTAGGACAGACCGGTCCTATCTAGCGGGTAATGTCTTTGGTGGTGGTTTATGTCCAATAAATCTTGTTGTGGTGGCAGCAAAGGGCGGCTCATTCATGCCGTCATAGAGCTGTTGCCTCGAAAAGGATACGAGAATTTGGGCATTCAAGACATTCTTCAACAGGCTGAAGTGTCGAAGAGTAATTTCTACTATCACTTCAAATCAAAAGAAGAGTTATGTCTCACTGCTTTTGATGCCATCATCGAGTTCTTTGAAGATAAGATCCTCAGGGCAACATTGCTTAATGATACATTGTCGCCTAAAGAACGTTTTGAGGGGCTTTTTCAGAAGCTTCGTGAATCGATGGAGCACACTTGCTGTAAGGTTGGTTGCCCTTTCGTCAATATTGCCACAGAGACGAGCGACCATCATCCATTGTTTCGTGAGAAGGTAGACAAGTTCTTCGACATGTATCGCAAAGCCATTGCAGCGGCCTTACAGGCAGGAGTGGATAGAGGTGACTTCCACTCCAATTTCCCTATCGATGGAATGGCCCAGTTCATTCTTTCCACGATTAATGGAACGATGGTTCTGATGAAAGCGTCCAAAGATCTCAGCGTCATCGAACAGAATAGGAATACACTCTTTGCACTTATCAAAAAGTAGTATTTTTTTTGACTACCGGTTAGGACAGACCGGTCATAACTAATTGGAGGTTTGTGTGTCACAACCAATTTCCTTTGACCTCGATACTTGTACCGCTTGTGGAATATGCTCACTTGTTTGTCCCTGCGGAACAATCGCCTATGAGAAAGGGGAAAAGCCAACTGTTAACGAGAAAGCTCGTTGTATGGGATGTGGTCAATGTGATGCATTTTGTCCTATGCACGCTGTCTCCTGCGATTTTCCAGGTGATTATCCAGTCCACAATTATGATGACGTAGCTGATGTGACTCCTAAACAGCTCGCAAAATATCTGCAGAAGCGTCGAAGCATTAGAAGTTACAAAAATGCACCTGTTCCTAAGGAGACGATGAACGAGATCTTTGACATCGTTCGTTACGCGCCCACAGGTGGCAACTTCCAATCCATTCACTGGGTCGTTCTCAGTGGTGAGGAGAAACTAAACAAGTTGACCAAACTTGTCATAGAGTGGTTCAGAGGATTTTTGGAGAATGCTCCAGAGACTCCTTATACACCTGTTTTCAAGGGGCTAGTTGCAGCTTATGATGCAGGCCACAATGTCATTACATGGGGAGCTCCTCATTTAGTTTCTGTGGCAACTGACGAGCAGGCTATTTCTGGTGATGCCGACGGCATCATCGCAATGAGTTGGTTTGAGATAGCTCTCAATTCTTTTGGATTAGGCTGCGTTTGGCTCGGTTTGGTCAAAATGGCAGCAATGCAATCTCCTGAAGTGGCAGCCCTTCTTAAGTTGCCAGAGGGAACCAAACTTCAGTACACAATGATCTTTGGTGAGCCCAAACTCAAGGTTCACAAGATACCTAAAAGGCGTCCAGCAAAGGTTTACTGGCGCTAAATAGCATAAATACCTACTCTTATTGAATTGAGCCTGCTTGGCCACCAGGCCCAATAAAACCGAGAAATGGTCCTCGGTTAGTTTTGACGTACTCAGATTTCGAAAGGGGAAATCATGAAAAGTGAATGTTGTGAAACTCAAGAACATTGTTGTTCTACTCAGTCCTGTGGTTGTGAATGTCCAATGCCGGAAAAACTACTTTGTCTTGCAGATCAAGCCTGGATGGAGCTCGTAAAAGAAAAAATCAAGGCAGAGATTGATGCAAAATGTGGTGAAGAGTTGAAAAAACTGGCAGGTGTCGTCGCCAAAGCCAATTGTGAAAAATGGCAATCGATGATCGCTGGAAAGCAGCGCTGTGAAGAGTATCGTAGTGAGGTGAAAGCCTTCTTCAGCAAAGGCTGCGATAAATCGTAATTAAGTTGACTAAAAAGCCTGGTACTACCAAAGGTCGTACCGGGCTTCTTTGCAATGTTATTCTATCCTCGGAAACGAGGACTACTGTATGACGGACAACGGCCAAGGTGCACCACCTGTCGACAAAGACGAACTCATTGGCGCGCTCGTTGCCAAACTCGAAGAGCTAAGGGCTCAAAACAACGAGTTACGAGAACGTCTGACGGATAGTGTGGCTGACGCAGCAGACACAATAGATAGTGCTACCAAACAGAAGCTCGAGTATTACCAATATGAGGTATCTCGACTAAACGAACAGGTATCGCAGAACGAGTGGATGGTGTCAGCACTAAAGGATTATCGATTTGGTTTGAAGAGCCAGATTGATGAACGTATCCAGAAATTTGATGAGGCAGCTGAGAAGGGCCAACATTCCTATCTAACTGCTATTGTAGGTGGTCTTTGCGCCGTTGTTGGAGTTTTCTGTTTGGGATTTGGTGCAATGGGCCATCAGCTGTTGCCAGCTGGAGCAGAAAATGCAGCCGCTCGTTCGGCATTGATTTCTTTTGTTTTATTGTTTGGCACAGCTCTTCTTATCTTTGCTCTTTTGGGGGGGCTTCGTTCACTATTGCAACGGTTCAGTCGTCCTGTTGATGAAGCAGAAGGTGCTGAACATCCTCCCCTGGTACAAAAGTTGGCTCAAGGTGGATCTTTGGTCATACTCGCTAGTCTCTTGATGTTTTCATTGGCCGTTGTCCTCACTTTGTTTACAGGTGGCGGCAAAGGTCTGGCTTTGGTCACGAAAGTGGACCTATTGGGATTCGGCCATTACCTCGCCAACACTGCTAACAGTCAGTGGATTATGCTGTCACTCTTTTGCTCCACAGTTTTCCTCGTTGCTGCATGTGGAGGCGCTACTGTACGAGCCCACCTGCTTTATTTTGAGAGCCTTAAAGCCTACATGCTCAATTTGAGAAGCTTCGATCCAGAGAACAAAAACAACTGATATTCTACTTCTCGCCAATTACTTTCAGTTGAATTTTGGAATTTTTTTCCACGGCTTCAATAACTACCTCATTACCTTTGATGCGCAAAGTGAGTCGAACTGTTTTGCTCATTGCAGAGCCTTTGGGGATTCCAGATATTGTATAGGTACCAAGTAGAGTGTTTTCAGAAGCCATCTTGGACAAGCCGCGGTAAAAAGTGAGACCAATACTCTGCTGATTATCTTTAGCTGTACTGAATTCTTTGGTTGAAAGCATATGCTCGTTGGCACCTTTGGGCAAGATGATGGTGAACAAATCTCCGGCTGAACGCAAGCCTATATTCTCCTTCAACTTTCCATCTTCGCCAATGATGGAGGAGGCTCCTTTGAGAACCACTGAATTGGAGGAGCTACCAATACATGCGGAAAGAACTATTCCGAATAGGACTGAAATAACTATCAATAACGCTTTAGACATAGTTGCCCCCTTTGAGTGTCACTTTACCAGGTGAAGATTTGTAGAACAAAGTGGCATGTTCTCTGCTTGGTACATTCCGGGATGTAAAAATGTTAGGAGTGCCCTGATGAAGAGAACCAACTCGCTTTCTCTGGCCCTATTGATTGTTATTCTGCTACCAATGACTGCTCTCGCAGAAGAAGCTGATCAGCAAGTATCAACCAGGGCAAAATCCTCAGTGACAATGCCTAGTGGAGTGGCACTCAAGGCTGAGAGAGATCTACTGTACAAAGAGTTTATTGAGCTCATGAAAAAGCAGCCCGTTAACATTAAGTCAGTGCAAGAGCTGCAGCGACAATTGAAGGAAATTGATCGTTTATTGAGTAATCTCGACTGAGCATATTTGCGCAACAATTTCCCATTCCTCAAAATAGGTGAGCAATTATTGCTCACCTTTTTTTGTTTCGCAGGTACGTGTTCCTTGCTTCTGTTGTTGAAAGCTTCATCATAAGCTGGTTTGGTCCAGTTGGCTGCATGTTGGCACAAGCTGTGTATTAGGGCCAGCAGGAAACAAATTCGCCGGAACCGGCAAAGTTAGGAGATAACGATGAAATCAGTCGCAAAAGTATTGAGTGTAATCCTTCTCGGTCTAGTTTTTGTGTCTCCAGTTCTTGCTGGTCAACATAGAAGAATTGAGAGAACCCGACGCAGAAGAGAACATTCAATCGAACGCCGAGCACACATTCAACATAGACGAACATCAATTCTGAACATACCTCGACACATCATGATCGAGATCAACGAGATAAAAGAAAAACGAGCGAATAATAGAGCCGCCAATCGTGCACACAACCGTGTCGAAAGAAGGCGTGCAACAAGAAGAAGCCGCAGGAATAACTGTTGTAGCTGCTTTTCCCGGTAAGCTCAAAAGCTCCTAGCGGTTGTATCACCGACGCGAGCCCGCCTGAGAAGGCGGGCTCCATTTTTTCTTCACTTCGGAATGGCGACGTTGGCCCAATCCAAAAAGCGGAAGAAAGCATAATAAACCCCAACAGTAAGCATTACTGATAGTGCCAGGGAAGGCCAGAAACGCCAGGAGCGTCGGAGCAGGGCCGGCAAGACGAGAAAGAAGGACATGCTCGGAATGACCATCCAGAAAATACCTTCAGTCAGATCGGCAATCTTTGTAGGCATTCCACCTTCACAGTGAAGCCAGACAATAGCCAAAAGGCTCGTCATCGGCAGAGCTGCAATCAGTGACGCTACAATAGTCGACCGTTTGGCAGCTTTTGTTATTCCAAAGATGATAAGGGCAGTTAGAGCTAACTTGAGAAGATCATACAACCATTTGCTCGTTGCCATATCCTCCCCCCTCCTTACAAGACCATCTTGAGAGTCTCTTGAAGCTCCTCCATAGCTGAGTCGGAATCGCCCTTTTTAACAGCATCTGCAATGCAGCACTGCAAATGATCTTCTAGGAAGATCTTTCGGGCTTTAGTTATTGCTGCAAGAACAGCAGACATCTGCTGCAAAACTTCCGGACAGCTTCGTTCGTCTTCAATCATGCCTATAATTGCCTTCAGATGGCCATTAGCACGCTTTAACCTCTTCACGATGTCTTTATGGGTCTTGTGGACGTGACTCATATTGGCCTCCCTTACAACCTATCCTGGGGGTAAGGATATAGCAGTTCTAGGTCAAAGGCAATATGATGCAGTGTTAATGCAGCTTTTCACGAATTTGCATCTAGCTAATCACTTGAGTGCGTGGATAATCGCTTCAGCAGTTTTGTGTTTGTCACAGTGTTTACGAAATTCATCAGGAGGCAGCAGTTCTGAGACATAGGCCTCGGCAAAGTAGGGGAATATTGAGCGGCTACAGCCCTGCTTAGTAAAAGTGACCACTACCGCATCTTGATTAGGCTTCTTGCTACGATAAAACGCTTCGCTTCGGCTATGGACGATATCGATCTTCACTGGCCTACCGTCTTTGTCCAGGACTTCTACTGATGGATACTCAATATACGAGATTTCAAGGTCCTTGTATTGCCAACCCATAAACATCCAGACCTTGTGTTGTTTTCTATTCTGGTCATAGAATACTGGAACCATCATTCTCGTATCCCGCTGCAAGTCTTCATCTCTTGATGGATTCCAGTTCTCGAACAAGGTTTTGCATTCGTTCCATGTGCATTTTGGTGGGCAACCTTGAAACTGTTGCGGAGATAAACCAATCTCTGAACACGAAGTAATAAACGCGCCATTAAACAACTTGGCGACATCTCTCAACTCCTGCTCAAGGTTGAGTTCTCGTGGACCGCAAGGTGAGTGACCATGGATTTTAGACAAATCGTCTTCGAGAAGGTCTGCAAGTACCGTTCTTATGAAATCATAACCTCTTGCTCTTCTTAGGAAATAAGAGGGCAGCGGTTCTACTGACAAGTTGGGGCCCAGGCAAAGTTCAAGAGACCCCGCTCCAGCCGCTGGCGGAGAGGCGTTTTTTATATGAGTCTCACGGGATAAAGCAGTGAAACCTTTGAATAGTTCTATCAAGTGCTCTTCATACTTCTCCGTGAACTCCAGCTTGTCACTTTCGATTGTTTCGCCCGGAAGGAGCATAGGCTCGTGGGCCCAATAGCAGTAATCGTACCAGCCAGAAGTTTGAAGAGGTGACAAATCTAACTGCCCAGACTTAATTTGCTTTATCAACTCTGTCATCAAGTCGAAGTCGTCTGGGATTGGAGAGTCGCCATACAACTTCGTTATCAAGTCCGTTTCAATGGATCGTGTTGGAGGCATGAATGCGTATTTTTCATCAGGTTGCAGATTTCTGACACCACTAAGCAGTGAGTAGAATTTGGCACGACAGGAGCTTGTGAGTACTGACTGCAATTTGAGCCAATCACCATACTTATTGGCTCCGTTCTCAACCTGACCGATTGCCATTTTCAAGGCACGATGACTAGCTTCGTCTGTGAAAGCCGTCTGTAGGATTCTGTCTTGGCGAAAGATATTGGATAGTTTGTTATGCCAAGAATAAAGGCCTAAGGGGCGGGACAAATATGGTGTTCCATCAAAGTCTTTGATGAATTCTTGCACCGCCATTTTAGTGTCAGATGGAAGCGATAGTTCCATTCCGCTTTCGGCACAAGCTGCGAGAAATGCGATACATCCAACATTTTCATCTTGAATACTCATACCTGAAAGGGATTTGACGAGCTCGGTCAGAAAGGCGGCTTTTCCTTCTTGAAGATGCAGCTCTAAACCAGCCATTAGGTAGTCGTCAATGCACTTTGACTTTTGTCCAAGATAGGCAAGCGGTTTAAAACCGAAGTTTCTGATTTTGGTTATATTCGATGGTATGGGAGCCTCTTCAGTGAAGCTTGGGCCAGATTCATCAAAGCTGACGTACGATACGGCCCAAGGACCATCATCACAATCAATCCTCAACGATTGGTTGTTTAAGTCGAGTTTTATGAGGTAATTATCCGTTTGGAATACTCGAGTTGGTGAGCTCACTCTGTAACCCCCTTTAAATATAGTGAATTATACTATAATCGGAGCCTTAAAACCAAGGTGAAAAGGGGGAGAAGTTGAGTGTAATAATAGTAATTAACAAGAAATAATAAGGCATTGCTTACATGAATTCGTCGAGCAATAGATAGAAGCTGATGTGTTCGCTAGAGTAGCAATTAGTACCGTATGAGTTAAGGAAAATATGCCACAAACGATCGCTGTTGTTTAACCTGCGGATTTCCCGATAAGCAAGGGCTAAATCGGCGTGACGATCCCCGTAGCCAGCTTCAGACCAGTCGATAATGCTGCATATCTGATTGTTTTGATGTAGAAAGTTATCAGATGCCACATCGCCGTGAATTAACACTGTCTCGGTATGGCGTGGGATTGCTGAGAGAAGCTTCTTTTTAGTTCGTAAATTGGTGTCCCCAGATTTTCTGGTTCCCAGTCTCCTGGATCTACCCATCCGTTTCTGATATTGTGCCACTTTGCCTTGCTCCGGTTTCTGGATTATGTAGTCCCTTCCAATTGTCTTTAAGACTTCTTCAGGCAGTATCATTGATTGCTCAAGTGTCGTTCGAAGACCTCTTTTACGTCTTCATAGGACATTGGTGGCCCCATTAGTTGTTCGTTGTTCACGAAGATAGCGTCGGCTATACCCCAATCGGCCACGACATTTCTTTCTGTTGTTATTATCTCCCGATAGGTGACCTTGTCACCATATTCTTTTGCCAGAGCTTTGGCCCATTCGTAGACGATGTTCTGCCCCATACACCAAC
>CAZXTJ010000032.1:0-25761 GCA_964643655.1 uncultured bacterium | reverse complement strand
GAGCAGGCAATGGCCAATTGTTTCTCTTGGCACAGGGTTCTCTCGATGATGTTCTTCATAGTCGACAAGGCAAAGTAACCCCTGGCAGCAGTTACAAAGACGTGAACAAGATTTTCCTTCAAGTAGCTCCTTCAATTGATCCCTTTTCCTCCTCAGCAATTGATGAACTGGCTTCCCAAATGAGTGAACACGGTATTGATGTAAAAGCTTATGGAGAGCCCAAACTCAACGGCCAAGCCATTGACAAAATCATTATTGGAACAGCTGTCTATGACGCGCTCCACTACTTCACAAAAAACAAAAAATGGAATCCCTTTCTGGTCCCTATTGATGTTGAGTTAGGCAAAAACTCCGTACAGACTGGCTCTCAGACAGTACCTGGTTCGTCAACCAATGGAGGTGATGCCAACAGAGCATTCCGCGAGATTTCTGCTTCCATCGATCCTGCTTCTTCGAATGCCCTCTACACCCTCGTTGATGGTCTCAAAGAAAGAGGATTTGCAGCAAAAGTTTATGGAGAACCCAAACTTGGTGGTAAACCAGTAGACAAAGTGATAATCGACAATGTTACTTATGATGCACTCGTTTACTTTTCAGGGCCAAAGAGGTGGAATCCCTGCCTAGTTCCACTCAACAAATGAAGCAATAATCAGCGACGTCGTTTACGAAACTTGATCTTGGGTTTGTTTCCCTTTGGTCTTTTGCTCCTTCGAGTAGGAACCCAGTTCTTCTTCATCTGAGCAACCCATATCAAGTGACACTTGGAGCCTTTGTCGCCATGAGGTCGACACCGTACCTCTTCTACAGCAAATCCCGTTTGTTCCAAACGTCTAGTGAAACCCTTGGATTGGTGCATGGACCACACAGCCATGACACCACCTGAACGAAGAGCATTACGACAGATTGCCAAACCTACGTCACTATACAAATTGATGTTAGTGCCGACGACAGGCGCTTCAGGGCCATTGTCAACATCGAGCAAGATGGCATCAAATGCTGCATTGGAAGTTGCGATGAGCTGAGTCACATCGTCAGAGACAAGCTCAACTCGTTTGTCTTTCAGCGGATGACCAGCCAAATGGCCCAAGATGTTTTGGTTCCACTCGATTACAGGTTCGAGTATCTCAGCGACTACCACTTTTGCAGCTTTCGGCAAAACGTCGAGAGCTGCCCTGAGAGTAAATCCGAGACCCAAGCCACCTATCAAAACGACGGGAGCTTTTCTTCCCTTTATTTTACTGCAACCTAGTTGCGCCAAAGCATCTTCAGAAGCGTGGGCGCGACTGGACATAATGGTGTTTCGACCCTGTTGGATGAAAAACTCTTCATCATGTTGGTACAAATCCAGTGGCAGACCGTCAGGCGTCTCAGCACTAAAAAGTTTTATCGTTGGGCGCATTGATACCTCCAAAGTTGCAGTATCCCGCGCCTGAGCCCATTAGGCAAGCAACTAGTTAGACTCTTTCATCGTTAATTTCACCATATAGGCCACAACAGCCAATCCAGCGACAAAAACGAGAGCCCACAAGATGAAGCTATCCCACTGTGGATTGACTGGAACCTTCGCAACCTGGAAAAACTCATCGATTTTGAGTCTGCGAATGTAATCACGGACAGCTGCAAGAGAAAAGAGGTGTAGGAAGAAGAGCACTAATCCACCAATGGCAATAGAGCTCTTTCCACCTTTGAAAGCAACGAAAAGCGCAACAATTGCGCCGATTAAGATTATTGCTGTCACATAAAACAAGAGTGCTTCACCTGAACCTGCCAGAAGAGTTTTCTTGATAACTTCAGGCAGAGAAAAGAGGAAGAGCAAGTTCGCACAGCCATAGACCACTGCCGCAGGTAAAGCGATGGAAAGACCTCGAGAAAGAGCACCAGCAAGAGCCTCTTCAGAAATCGCTGATTTCAATCTTGGGATCAAACCATAATAAAGTCCACCTAGAGACAACATTCCAGTCAAAGCCATGAGCAAACGAGCCAACAAAGTGCTGTCACCGTGATAAAGCTTAACTCCTTGAAATGGTAAACGCATGCTTTGCCAAGCTGTTGGAGTCTCCAGAAGAGTTGCATTGGAAGACAAGATGACAGCACATAAGACAAAGAGTGCAAAGGTAACTGCAGGTGTTTTCCAATGCACTTGCCCCTTGTTACGGAGTTCATACCAGGAATAATAAAGTAGGTAAAAAATTGAAATTACAATGGGTACCAAGCCCAACCACCAGAATGCCTGAAGGATGTTTGCTGTGTAGAAAAGGTTCCCATACAAAACCTGGACGAACAACAAAGGAGCAACGCCCATAGTCATTGCCAGCGCAAGAAAAAAGGGCAACTGCGGTACGAAGTTCTTGTGTACCTCTTTCACGCTCTCATCGTTAGTTTCGCCTTTGATAGCTGTTATCAGGACGAGCAAGGTACCACCAACGGCACCTCCAAGGAACAGCCAATGCAAGGCAAGAGTCAATGCCATCAGTAACTGAATAATCATAGGCGGTGCAGGCAATCCGAGCATATCGTAAGAGGGAATCAACATTGCCATATTCATTGTTTGACACCGCCTTTCTTTGGATTGAGTGTCAGTAAGTAATGGACGAGAGCCAACTTTTCAGATTCATTACCAGGAAAATCAGGCATTGATGATTTGATTTCGGCCATATGGTCTAGAAGGTGTTTCATCGTTTTGCCCGACCAGTTTCTCACGAGAGGTCGCATTGCGTTGTAGCCATCAACACAGTGACAGCGTAGACAAGCAGCACGATAAACTGCTTTCCCACGCTCTTGAATGGTCAGCTTCTCAACGGCGCTACCAGGCGGTAGAGCCCAAGGAGCCAGACGCAAAACACCTCCTTTATGAGCCAAAGCAACTGTGCCACGTTTATCAAAAGCTGATGCCTTCTCTGTAGTTAAACCTGTGGAATACATGAAACCTTCGACGATGAAGGGTTTCCTAATTCCCTCTCGAACAAACTCAAAAGCTCCAAAGGAGATAAATGCCAGCAAAACGAGCAAACAAGCGCCAAGAGTGGATGGGTTGAAATCGCGCCTCCACAGGCTTATTCCTGCAGACAGATGAATGACAATAAAAGCTGCCATGCCAAAGCTCAAGAATATGAGCATTACAGGAGCTCCACCCTCCAGGAAGTTTTTGGCTCGAGGAGATAGATTGTGGAATATCCACGCTCCCATTGGCAGTGCCAGCAAAGAAGGCAACATGAACTTGTAACAAAGAGGAACTATCTTCTCTCTCACGTTTGTAGATATGGAGTTAGAAAAAGCCATCAATGCAATGCCTGCTACTCCAGCCAAACCTAGGGCTACGACTGACCGCAATATGGTCGTGGGCATGTAGGTTGGATTTAGTATAGCTTTCCAAACAGCATAAGGAGCGCCTGGAGCCCAGCTTCCTGGTGTTAGCTGAAAGGTCAGAATTGCATTGATAATAAAAAGAGTAAAGAGTGAACTGATGGCAAAAATCCAACCAATTCTATTGTGAGCACGGGGCTCCATAGAGTCCCAACGATAACAATAAAAGTGTATTGAAACGACTTCGATAATGAAAAAGACCCACTCTATTGCCCAGAACCAAACGAATTGGTGTATCAAAAGCGATATTGCCCGTGGAGAAACAACAGCAACTGTGAACCAAATTCCCACTCCAGTTACAGTCCCTAGTACGTAAGGAACGAGCAACACCAAGAAGGAGTAATTCTTGAGGAAAACCAAAGTTTCACTATCACCATTTTTGATGGCCCTCCCCTCTGCAAGAGCCATTAAAAAACCTGAGCCCACTGAAAAGTGAGCTATGAAGACATGAAAAATCGCGATACAGGCGATGGCCATACTGCCACCCAAATAGGGTAAATCAAAAATGGGGTATTCCATTGACTCGGAACCTCTTTCTCCCAAAGGCCAAGTTATTGTGGACTTTTTTAGTCTACAATAGCTTTTTGAAATCGGCAACTGTTAAAGACGTTTTTTTCGAGCCAATGTGTATTTGCTAGATAACTCAGCAAATGGGTGGAAGAATTGCCTCTACAGACCACTTTTTGCCATCTTCGGAAACGAGCTTGTTGATTGCCCCATTTGTAAACTTGATCACTGATTTTTCACAGTCGCCACTAACCAAAAGGGCAGCAAGTTTGTCCATGAAAGGTAAATGACCAACGACCATGAGACCATCAGGAGCTTCGACAGAGAGCCAATATTTCTCTACATCATCCATAGGGGCTAATCCATTGAGTTCTTCTATCGTCACTTGAGACTGAAGTTTCTCAGCCAATATATGGGCAGTCTGTTTTGCCCTTTTTTTTGTGGAGTGATGTATTTGTTTTGGTGAAACTTTGTATTTCTTGGCAAGTTCTGCGATTTCCCCAATCAGTCTTTCACCAATCTCAGTCAAAGAGCGCTCAGGATCAACATCTTTGCTCTTCGACAAGCCATGTTGCACGAGATAGAGTTCCATTAGTCCCCCTCTTTATCATCGCCCCTCAAGCGTTTGGTCAAACCAGTGAGAAAATAACGCAAGAACTGGTTACCACAGGGCCTGAAATTCCTTTGAGTCGTCTTCCTGAAGAGTGCAGAAAGTTCACTTCTCGATACGGGTCTTTTGACCATTTTCATCATTTCGAGCATATCGCTCTCTTTGAGCTCCAAGGCTATGCGAATTTTTCGTAAGATGACGTTATTGGTGAGCTTTTCCTTTGGTGGGGGTTTTTCGCCTGGTTTTGGCTCTCTTTTCCCTCGTCGGTCAACAATGAGACCATCAAGAAATGCTTCAATTACCTCATCGGGGCATTCCACAAATCCTTCGTGGTCTTCTTTGTGTAAATATGCACGCAATAAAAATGGACGTATCTCAAAGTCGGCTTTGGCAAAAACACCAACGAGAGCTTTCTCAGATATTTTTAGAGCGTATCGTAGACGCCTTAAGACAGTGTTGTTTCGATGGAGAGATTTCAAAGAGCTCCAACTTCCTACCCCGGTTTTATCTAATACTGCAGGATAACAAAGCTGGAGCTCGAGGGCGACTTTTTAAGATGGCTACTTATTCCATGTCTCTACCATCGCGGTAGGCATGACCCATTACCCTATTGCCCGTCACATCGATCCAGCGGTTTTCATTTTCTTTGTACCAAGAAGCTTCGCAGGAGGTGCCCTTCATTCTGAAGAGGAGAAAACCATTGTAATAGTCGAGGCGGTAGCTGACTCTGCCATCATCTTTGGCACTCCCCAGGCAGGTCACTTTGGAGAAGTTTCTAGCACCTTCATAGGTCGTCCACCAACCTGCAGTGTTTTGGCGAGTGTTAATCCACAGGTAACCAAAGTGTTTGTCAGGAGTCTTCCACTTGGTGAAATCACTCATTGTGACACCACTGTCATAGGTGGTTTCGTCTACATCAGGAACGACCAAACCCTGTGCTCTCAAGGCAGCCTTCAATCTGCCTGGAACGTCTTTTTCGTTAGGCCACCATTTGTCATCAGAAACATGCTTGAGTCCTTTGGCTGCGTAATTAGCCCAGTGCACACCAGGAGCAAGTACTTCCAAGCCAGTTCTGGAGGTTCCAGGATTGTAGGAGTCGATGTGAGTCTCTACGAACCTCTGATCCCAATCTAGTGGGCACTGAATGATGTGAAACTCATAACCAGTCTTGGGAGAACGGAGGCCCCATCTTGGCTTGCGTGAAGCCTTGAACCAATCTCCGTAACCCAATCCTTCGAGATAACGTTTGAAGCCAGCCTCGCCACCTTTGGGCATTACATAAAATCCAGGCCAAGGGCTCTTGGGTGAAGACCTCTTTACAGTGATAATCTGGGACCAAAAATTTTCGTAACGCATTTTGGTATAAACACAGAGGAATAGTCTTCTTGTGTCATCATCAAAGATTTCATTGAACTGATAGATGGGCCATGTCTCTTGTGGCAATCCAAGAGCTTTCCACTTGAGATAGTCATCGTCATATTCCTGATGAGCAATATTCTCGTAGACTTCGTCTGTGGAATGATGGTTCAGCTGTGCAATGATCACTGGAGCAATTCTGTCTCTGTGGCCTGGAGCTAGACGTCCCCAGGGCCCAGTAACAGCCATCGTTTTCGGAGTGGACTCTTCTGCTACTGCTTCATTTGTGGCTTCCAAACCAAGAAAGGATATGGCACCAATTTGTCCAAATGCTGGAGCTGAAACTAGGACTATTAGGAACATAACCATCAAACTCTTTGATTTTGCCACTTTACCGACCATTTTGCACCTGCCCATCATTGTTATGCCTGGAGAGAAGCAAAGGTGTTGCCAGAAGTGAAAACTGCTTGACAAAGGGTGTACAGCTACACAAACAGCTATTGAAGCAGATAGTGCTCAATTGTTGAGCCAGTATGAAGTCAGAAGTTGAGCCAGCTCTTGTTACGAAGTTGGAACACCTTTCAGCCTACGGCTCCAAATTGGCACCATAACCTACAGTATGTACAGGCAACAGATAGAGTATGATGAGCTGAACTGATACTCAAAAACTCACGAGGGGGCCCAATGTTAAAAAAGCTTCTTACAATCACTACCTGTCTCTGCCTCTTGGCGGTCTCAACAGCCTACTGTCGTCCCAAACTGGCCAGGAAGAAGCTGAGCAGACTCAAATTCAATTTCTGTGGAGTCAAGGGCAAAGTGCGGCAGATGGCCATCCCTACAAGTGCAGGAGCTCCCATTGGCAGAGCTTCAATTCATTTTCAACCGATCAGCGGAGGCAAAAAGGTCCTTTGCCAAACTGAGGCCGACGGTACATACAGACAGAGACTCTTTAAAGGAGCTTATTTCATCTCCGTCCATAAAGACGGTTTTGGAAGTATTGAAACCAAACCCTCCTTCGTCCGTGTTGAAGGGCCAGTTACTAAAGACTTCTCTATGAAGAAAATGACGGCTGGATTTCGCGGTTATGTCCATTTGCGAAAAGGTGACAACACATCAGGTCCCCCCCTGAAAAAGTTAAAATTGGTTTTTATCAAAAAGGGTGGTGGATATTTGCGATATGTTACAACCGACGCGAATGGTTTTTACAAAATCTGGGTGCGGCCAGGCAATTACCTCGTTTACACAAAAAACACTCTCTATAATCATGCTCCTGTGCCACATATCACTATTGTTAGCAAAGCTCACAAGGTAAAAGACAAAAATTTTCATTTCAAAGTAAAGAATTTAAAATTGAATTTCAAATTCGCCAAAGTCATTGGTTACATTTGGGAACGAACAGGTCCCAACAAAGGAGACGAACTCGTAGGTCCTGTTGATTTTGTCGAACTGACATTCAAAAAACAGAACTCGTCAATTGTTCGCCGAACCAAAACAAAGGGCCATGGCAACCTGTATGAGTTACGAATGCCTAGAGGAACCTACGAGGTGACTCTCGAACGAGAGGGGTTCATGATGATGAGACCCTTCACCTACACAGTTGATGTAGACGAAAAGAAAAAACGCTTCGACTGGTACATGCAGATAGATCCGCGAACGACTATAAAATAGGCTCTATTGTTTGCCGTAGAGCGTTCCGTCAAAGAAATACTCGCTCCAGTATGTATGTCCATCTTTTGTGTGGACTTGATACTGAATTTGAGATGAACCAGTATTGTCTGTGAAGGTTATGACGCCTTGCTGCCTGTTGCCACGAATGGTCCAACGACCAGCGTTGTTGTCGTCACGCGCCATTGCTCCTGGAGCTTCGCCACCACCATAAGAGGCAGTATAGGAATCATAATAAGCGCCATTTGGAAGCAAACGAACGGTTCTCTCCGTATATTTGGAATATGACTTCCAAGTACCCGAAAAATGTTGCACAAGTGCCTGTTCTCCAGGATTTCCACGGGGAATAGTTTTTACCTTGGCAACGCTGCTTGCTCCATTACTTATTGACTTGGCTATGGCTTTGGCAGCATTTAGCAGTTGAGTAGAAAAGACCTGTGGAGCTGCCATCGCAATGACATAACCACCTTTTCCACCAGAAAGGAGTATTCCATACCCTTTGGCCTTGACCATCTGCATTTGTGCAGAACCTGAATAATCACCAACAAGCCCATTATGGCCGAAATTTGTGACTGCTCCAACGAGATTCAGCTGGAAGTTCTGCTCTGTAATGCCCTGGGACATTTCTTGTTTCATGGCAGCTTTTGAGCTCTGGATGTGGGGCAAAATCAGAATCATACCTGCGATGGTGTTGTGACCAACGATTGCACCGCCACCTTGTTTTCTGCTCAGCCATCCAGCAGGTACTTTCACTGAGAAGCCCCAACTGGGATCTGTGAGTTTTGTACTCGTGCCAGAAGCTGCAGGCATTTGCGGCATTGCTGCTGGCATTTGAGCAGTAGGCATTTGTGGCATGGCTGCCGGAGTGGTGGCCTGCGGGACTTGTGGAGCACCAGCAGTTTTGACGAGTATGAGTCTATTAGTAGTTGCGTAATTAGGAGCTCCATTTGGAAAGGCATCCATCATTGTTATCATTAGCTGATTTCCCTGCAAAGCAGCCTGGAAAAAACCATGCATTCCTTGAGCAGAAGTTTGGCCCGACACCATGTTGAACTGGGCCGTTCCCTGCATATTGATGACAATTCCCGTTGCGCCTACCATTGTGCCAGTAACTTGATTGCCATTTTGCTGAAAAGTCACTGTGAGAGTAACTCCCTTTGCAGAAAGCACATAAGTACCAGTGAAACTCTGCGCAAAACCAAAGGTGCTAAATGCCAGAACGAATACGATTGCAATAAAAATGGACCGCCCCATGTTAATCTCCATTCAGTCAGTCAAGAAATCGACTGATGAGTTTACGGGGCGGCCTACCATTTGTCCAGTTATTAGAAGCTACCCAAATCTGCGTCGATTTCAATAGTAAATATATAGCCCTCACCTTCACATCTAATTGAACGATACATCGTTGCCAATTAGACTGTTATTGGAGGTAGGAATATGATGTACATCATCCCCTTGGGGACGACGAGGAAAGCTGGCAAGATACCTTATGCCGTGTTGACGCTCGTAGTGCTCAATATCGTCATATTTCTTGGCACTTGGTATGGCACTAACATTCGGCAGACCTATCAAGAATGGGGTGTCGTACCACAAAGTCTGAGTCTGATTACACTCATCTCGTCAGCATTCCTTCATGGCGGTTGGTTCCATCTGATTGGAAACATGCTCTTTTTACTCGTATTTGGTCCGCCAGTAGAAGATCGTGTCGGCAGTGCTTGGTTTGCCGGTCTCTACACAATATTTGCCCTCTCATCTGGATTAGTTTTTACAGCCGTACAGTTATCCTTTCTCAGTGAGGAGTTTCATTCAATACCCTGTGTTGGAGCATCCGGTGCAATCGCTGGTGTGATGGGTTATTTCTTGTATGCCTGCTGGGGCCAACAGGTTATCGTTGGTTACTGGATTCTTTTCGTCGCCAGAGGAACTGCCCATTTGAGTTGCCCAGAAGCTTTCATCATCTTTTGTATGACTGACCTCATAATGGGTTATGCATTAGTAAGCGATGGAATGATCTCTGGTACAGCCCATTGGGGGCACATAGGCGGTTTGATAGCAGGGTTAATCCTCGGTCTATTCCTCTATGATGAAAAGCTAGAAGAAGCTCATCAGCTGAGTGAATTGGATCTAGACGCTTGGTATGCTATGGAGCGCGTCAATAGCCAAGACGAGGTTTGGTCCATTCGCACCTTCTTGGCGGAAAAAGGAGTGCCTTGTCGGGCAGTGCTCCTTCCTGGTCCTCCAAGTTGTTTTCAAATACTGATTAGCCCCAAACACCTGCAATTGGTGAAAGCTCTAATCAATCCTTCTGAAGATAATGACGAAATTAATCAACCTCAGGCCCTTGCTCCCATCAAACTCGTTGAGACTCGCTCTCGTACTTGTAGTATCTGTGGAGAGTCTCTTGCCGGAAGCGCTGTCGCTCGCTGCTATTCTTGCCAAGCCCCGACTCATAAAGAATGCGCTGAATTTGCCGGTGGTTGCCAGATTAAAGAGTGCCCAGGAAACAGGAAGGGCAACGACGTACCTGGTGTCGTGACTTCCAAAGATCCTGAAGCGTCAGCTGCCGAGTTTGATCTGGAAAAGACGACTGTTGGTGCAGCGAGGATTTTGGGGCACCTTGGTGTATCCATGAGCAAAACTTGTTTGGTATTTTTGATTCTTGGAGCAGCCTTGTTCTTTTTCCTCTGTTACGTTTTTTTGGTCACTGGAGGAGGAAGGGCACTCTGACGAATTCAGTCCTCGAGAGCTTGCCGTACTGATTTAGCAAGAGTCTCCAAGTCAAATGGCTTGGATATGAGAGCCAAGGCCCCTAAACTTGAAGCGTTTTCGCCAGCAGAGAGTCCACCGTAACCTGTAGCAATAACGACTTTTTGCTTGGGATACTTTTTCTGAATAGTCCTCGAACATACTTTCCCGCCCATACCGGGCATACCAACATCGAGAATAATCAAATCAACAGGTCTTTCCGTTTTCTCAAGTGTATCCAGACATTGCTCGCCAGTCCTAGCAATCAAAACTTCGTAGCCAAGTCGCTCCAAAAATCGGCTACTCACACCAAGGACGAGTTCTTCATCATCAACCAAGAGAATGGTTTCTTTACCACCAGGGTAACTAATCGCTTGCTCCTCTTTGAGCAACTCGGCAGCCTTCTCGTCCACCTCAGCTGGGAGGAGAATAGAGAATGTGGTTCCTTTTCCGACGGTACTCTTACAGTCGATTGCGCCACCATGATTTACGACTATTCCGAAAACGGTGGACAAGCCAAGGCCTGTACCTTTACCAACACCTTTGGTTGTAAAAAACGGGTCGTACATATGCCTTTGAGTCTCTTCATCAATGCCCTTGCCCGTATCACTTATGCAGATTCTCACATACTGTCCGGCAGCAAGCTTTGGATGAGATATGTTGAGCGTTACGTTTTCGGCCTTTATCGAAATCTCACCAGAACCGTCCATGGCATCGCAGGCATTGGTAGCCAAGTTGAGCAGCACCTGCTCCAAATGCTGACTATCACCATTGATAATGTTGAGATTCTTATCAAGGGAAACAGTGATGTCGACCATCTTGGGCAAGGTGCGCTCTAACAACTTCTTCGAACTCAAAATTAGAGAACTGAGATCTAAAACCTCCAGCTCTGCTTTTTCTTTCCGACTAAAGGTCAACAAATCTCTGATTAACTCAGCTGCGCGAAGTGAAGCCTGTTCAATATGAGCAAGCTCATTTTTATTCTCATGACCGCTCTCTTCCATCAGAAGCTGCGTGTAACCGAGAATTCCCTGCAGCAGGTTATTAAAATCATGAGCAATACCAGCAGCCAAAGTCCCAATAGCTTCCATCTTCTGGGCCTGCAATAACTGCTCTTCCATTCGCAGAAGTTCTCTTTCGGCTTCAACACGTTCGCTAAAAAGATTCTTGATTTGTAGATGTGTTTCTACTCTTGCTATCAACTCACCTCTAGTAAAAGGTTTTGAAAGATAATCATTTGCGCCAGAGTTGAAACCATACACCAAATCCTGAACTCTATTCTTGGCTGTTACGAGAACGACGGGCAATTCATCTTGGCCATAATCTTCTCTCAGCTTTTTGCAGACTTCGTAACCTGTCATTCCCGGCATCATGATGTCTAGCAACACGATGTCGAACTTACTTTTGCTAATGGCTTCTAGAGCTTCATGGCCGTTATTTGCAACCGTTACGTCATAGTTCTGCAGTCTCAATTGATTTTTCAAAACTCTCAAGTTAACTGCTTCATCATCGACAACCAATACTTTTCCTGCGAAAATGCCTCCCACTGGTTCGATGTCACCCTCCTCAGAGAAAAGCACAGAGGACATAACTCTGTTTTTGGATGAAAAGTTTGAGAGCTGCTGAGCCTTATCTTTAGACTTCTTCAAGGTAAATACAAACTTGGTTCCTTCACCTTCTTTTGACTCAACTCTTATATCGCCACCATGTAACTGAACGAGCTGTTTGGTCACTGACAGGCCAAGGCCTGTACCGCCGTATTTTCGGGCAGTGCTACCATCGACTTGCTCAAAGGGTACAAAGATGGATTCCAATCTATCAGCAGGAATTCCAATCCCCGTATCCATAACGGTGACTGATACACACTCATCTTCCTCCTTGGCAAGGACCTTGATTTCGCCTTCATGCGTGAACTTGATGGCATTGCCAACTAGGTTGTAGAGGATCTGCTGTATTCTATTTTCATCAGCAGCAACTGCTGGCAGCGAACTACTAAGATCGCTAGAGAGTTTGACATCTTTGCCACCAATGGTTGCCCGTGATACTGCAAGGACAACCTCAACTGCAGTAGCCAAATCAATTGGTTTAATCTGCAATTCCAAATCGTGATGACGCAACTTGGAAAAATCAAGGATGTCATTTACTAAACTGGCCAAACGTCTTCCACTGGCAACTACCATATTCAGATCTCTTTTGGCACCTTCTGGCAATTGGCCAGCAACTCCATCGAGCAATGCCTCGGCAAGACCAATAATGCCGTTGAGAGGAGTCCTCAGCTCATGAGAAGTATTTGCTAAGAACTCATCTTTCAACTCATCCAAGCGTTTTAGTTCACGGTTGAGTTCTTCGAGATTGTCTCTTGAAGCCCTCAATGCGGCTTCGGCCTTTTCTCTTTGAGCTATTTCACGTCTGAGTTTGGTTACGTAAAAAACGATTGCGCAAGAAACCATTAGCATCAAAAGCGCGATGAATGCCTTGAACCAGTTTGTCTGCCAGAAAGGCGGTAGTACTTCGACAACAATACTCTGACCTTTTTTGTTCCAAACACCATCATTGTTTGAACCTTGCAAACACAGTGTGTAGATTCCAGGTGGAATTGCTGAATAGCGACCGTAGTTCCTCGTTCGAGACTGAAAATATGTTTTATCCAAGCCATCGAGTTTGTAGGCATACAAGTTTTGCTTTGGATTTGTGTAATCGAAAGCTACGAACTCGAACTCGAAGAAATTGTTGGTCCAATCCAAGACTACTTTCTTCAGCAGTTCAGGAGAGCTCGATGTAGGAAATTCCGCTCCACCCTGTGTAAAGGAAGTGAGCCGCACACTAGGTTTGTGTGGGTTGTCCTTCAAACTATCAGGGAAAAAACTGTTCATCCCTTTCACGCCACCAAACCACATTTGACCGTCTTCGGTCCTAATGCCATTTAGGGCGTAAAACATTGACGCTTGGACACCATCTTCTTTTGTGTAGATACGCGCCTTACCTGTTGCAGGTTCAAACCGACCCAATCCTCCAGCTGTCCCTAGCCAGAGGTTGCCCTTTTCGTCTTCTCCAATAGAATGAATGGAATTAAAGTGATATCCCTCATTATAGGAATAACGCTTGAAGGTACCACTGCTAACATCAAGTAGATTCAATCCGTTGTTTGCACCAACCCATATGCGACCGTCACTTGCTCTGAAGATGGGCACCGTTACATTACCTGAAACACTATTATCGTCATCTGGAGAATGGCTGAGAAAGTCGACCTTGCCACTCTTTTTGTGTAGGCGGGCAACGCCTTTACCCCAAGTTGTGGCCCACAGGTATCCATTGCCATCGTCATAAACGCCCCATGAATCGGATTCAATCATGGTGTCAAAACTCTCTGTTGTCCTATTGAACCTAATGACTGCCTTGGCTGTAGCCAACCAAAGGATATTCTTGTCATCAGCATCTTCCAGAAACATATTCACCTGACTTGCATCAGGCATACTTTTGGGTTTTTTGGGATCGTGCAAGTAGCGTTTTGTTACTACGCCTTTTGTCCTGTCAAATATGCATACCGTTGCAGGCATTGCAGTGCCTATGTAAAAAGTTCCGTCGCTATGTTCATAGATTCCAGGTGAATAGTTGATTGTAGATGGAATGGATGAAGGATCTTTGGCATCGTAGTGGTACCTTGTATAAGTATTCGTGAATCTGTTGAACCGAGTAAATCCACCCAAAGAGGAAATCCATAGATCCTTTTTACTATCTTCGTAAATCGTAACGACAATATGGGCGGCTAATGAGTTTTTGTCCTTAGGGTCATGCTTATAGTGGCGAAAACGGGGTTTTTCTTGTCTCAAGCGCCCTAACTGTCCTTCATCAAAAAGACACCAAATCTCACCACTCTCATCTCGCACTACACTCGTTACATCAATTCTGTGCCGAGTGAAATTGTTGGAGCGAGGGTGATAGATGGATAGATGGTTCTCGTGAGAACACCAAATCTCTCCATTATTCCCCTCCCAGAGAAAAGAAATCCTGTCAGCTCCTATACTATTTTCATCTGTCACCTGATGACGAAAATGCTCGAATTTGCCGCTCTTGCGATCCAGTCGATTTAGGCCCCTACTCTCTGTGCCAACCCAAATGGATCCAGAAGAGTCCTCCAAAATTGATATGACTATTGCACCACTCAATGAACTTGGCTGTGACGGATTTGATCTATAATGCTCAAACTCGTCCAAAGAAGGATTGTAGCGATCAAGCCCCTTTTCTGTTCCTATCCATAGAGAGCCATCTTTTCCCTCATGAAGGACTCTGACATTATTGTTGCTCAAGGAATGTTCATCCTTGCCATGGTGTTTGTAATATTGAATTTCGCCATTATTGCGAATCCGATTGAGACCTCCGCCTGTCGTTCCAATCCAAATGTCGCCCTTTTGACTCTGTAAACATATCTGCTTACCAGACCAATAAAATGAGGCTGAAGAGAGACCGCCAGAGCCCGATTTGAAAGCATGTATCTTATTTTGTTTCCTCTCAAGCTTAGTTACACCGCCACCAGTGGCCGTGAACCACAGATTCCCTTCTTTGTCTTCATGTATACAAGGAACGGCATTGCCCAGAATGAGAGGCGAGTTCTGTGAATAGTGCTTCAGTGTCTTACCATCATAGCGGTACACACCGTCAGCCAAAGTGCCTATCCAGAAATAGCCGATTTTGTCCTTTATGAGAGAAATAGCCTGAGACTCAATGTCAGTATGAATATCGAATTTGAGCTCTGAGCCAGAAGAGTTGCTAACAAAAAAAAGCACTAACAAAAGAACTAGTGTTCTTTTACAGATTGCCCTCATGCTTGCCCCCCTTTCGTCTTGGCCTTTTAACTCAGTCGAGTACCAAGTAAATCAACTTACAACTCAGATTAGAACAACCTCTTCTTGATGTAACAGTTTAAAAAGAGAACTTGCTCGGGCTAAGCTATTGCTAAGCGTTTCACTGTATAGGGGGATGTAATGGATACAGCAGAGTACACATTTGATGAACTACGCAAATTTGTAGCGCCTGAGTTCATCTTTGGTGTTGGTGCACGCAAGTTGGTTGGCCAATACTTAAAAAACCTGGGAGCCAAAAAAGTTCTGCTCGTTACGGACGCCGGTGTCAGTGAAGCTGGGTGGGCCAAGGAAGCATGCAATTCTCTGCAAGAATCTGGCATTGAACACTGCATCTTTTCTGCCATCACACCCAACCCGAAAGACCATGAGGTCCACGCTGGTGTTGAAAGTTACCTCCAGTGTGGCAGCGATGCCATCGTTGCCGTCGGAGGAGGTTCGACCATTGATTGCGCCAAAGGTATTGCCATTGTTGCAGCCAATGGTGGCTCCATACTCGATTTTGAAGGCGTGGACGAAGTCCCGGCAGTTGTGCCTCCGTTGATCTGCATTCCCACGACTGCAGGAACATCGGCCGACGTATCTCAATTTGCAATAATCACTGACGTTGCTCGGTCGACGAAGATTGCAATCATAAGCAAGACTGTCGTTCCAGATGTTGCCTTAGTTGATCCAGAGACTACATTTTCTATGGATAGTGAACTGACAGCGGCCACAGGGATGGATGCTCTGACCCATGCAGTGGAAGCGCTCGCATCCAACGCCTCTTCCCCAATAACAGACGTACATGCCTTGCACGCTTCAGAATTAGTGATGAAATATCTCTTAAAGGCTATTGAAAATCCCAAAGACATCAAAGCCCGTGGGCCAATGATGCTCGCTAGCTTGCAGGCAGGCTTGGCTTTTTCCAATGCCAGCCTAGGTTTGGTTCATGCCATGGCCCACAGTCTTGGCGGACTCTTGGATAGCCCACATGGAGACTGTAACGCCCTTTTACTGCCATATGTAATGGAGTTTAATCTCTCTGCTGCCAAAGGTCCCTATGGAAAGCTGGCAAAGCAGTTTGGATTGAAAGAACCAGAAGAAGCGATCAGTGCCGTAAGAACATTACAGCAAAAAGTTGGTTTGGACTCAGGTTTGACTACACTCGGTGTAGAGGAGAAGTACTTTGCAGCGCTCTCTGAAAACGCTTTGCGCGATCCCTGCGTTGTAACCAATCCTCGCCCACCAGAGCTTCAGGATATTAGAGAGATATATGAAAGAGCCAAGTGACGGCCCTCCTCGCGATTGGCAAAAACTCCGTCGTCGTGTGCTGGGTCTTGGGGAACGCTCCCATAGGAAAAGTTATTATCCAGAGTTGCAGCGAAAGCACTCAGAATTGGAACGTTTCCGATCTTTGCTCGATCAATCCCATGACGGTATTTTGCTCATATCTAGACCCGATGGTGAGATAACTGACGCCAACGAGCGAGCAGCAGAAATTTTCTCACTCGAGCACTCTGACTTGATTGGCTCCTGCGTATGTGAACTCTTGGGGCCGCAGGTCCTTGGGGAACTAAGAAATGTGTTCACTGATTGCAAGGTCTCGCCATCATCTCCAGTTGTTTTGACCTCAAAACTTCAGAGGGAACAACAGGAGGAAGTCATCATTGAAATCAACGTTGTCGTCCGAACCTACCAAGATAAGTCCTTTGCATTGGCTACAGTGAGAGATGTTACAGAACAAAGCCACCTGGAAAATCAATTGCGACAGAGTCAGAAATTGCAGGCAATAGGCCAACTAGCTGGTGGCGTTGCCCACGACTTCAACAATCTTTTGTCTGGTATTTTGGGATATGCAGAACTGATTCAGCTAGAAACACAAGACGCTCCAGCTCTCAAGGATATGACAAAAGCCATAATTACTGCTGCAAATCGGGCTGCCTCATTAACAGGTAAGTTATTGGCCTTTGCTCGCTGTGGAGTCACGGAATCTGTTGAAGTTGATGTCAATAACGTTGCCCAGGAAGTACTCGATCTCCTTCTCCATACCGTTGATAGACGTATCAAATTGACTTTCCAACCTTGTAGCGAAGCTGTCATTATTCTTGGTGATGGGGCCTTGCTACAGAATGCGCTACTCAACTTGTCCATCAATGCTCGAGATGCCATGCCTGAGGGTGGCGAGCTGAAAATAAAGGTTCATACGGAAAAATGTGATGTCAATTTCATTCAAAAGGAAGGTCTCGACTTCCTGCCAGGGAAAATGGTCGTCATCACAGTAAAAGACAATGGCTGTGGCATTTCAAAAAACCACTTGGATCACATTTTCGAGCCATTTTTTACGACAAAAGACATCGGTGAAGGCACTGGACTGGGTTTGGCAGCCGTATATGGTACTGCTGCAGAATTGGGCGGAGGCATCACTGTTTATTCAGAGCTTGGTGTTGGCACAACCTTCACGCTATATCTGCCTGCAGTGAGTCACCTTTCTGAAAAGACTGAACTTCCCAAGGTCACCATTCCAACGGGCAGAGAACATATTCTTGTTGTGGATGACGAATTGGCAGTTCGAGATGTAACCTCTAGAATACTGAGAGGACTGGAATATGAGGCAGATCACGTTGCCAATGGTTTAGAGGCAATTGCTGCAATCAGCTCAAAACCAGACAAGTACGCTCTCATCCTTCTCGATGTCATAATGCCTGGTCCCCCTTGCATGGAAATCGTTCAAAAAATCAAAGAACTCAACAAGAACATCAGAATAATCATCATTACTGGGCACGATTTTGGCGCTTCTCGAGATGCGCTTTTGGCTGCTGGAGCCGAAACTTTTCTCACCAAACCCTTTGATAGGCGAGAATTGGCTGAAACTGTCAGGCTGATTTTGGACCGTACACAATCTTAGTCTTCATACAAAACTAGACTAACGGCCATATACTCGGTATCATCGCAGGTTTGCAGGGGGTATGTAAGCAGGAGGAAACTTGAGAGGTTACTGCTATGGAAGACAGCAAGTCCCTAGAACTACTCGATGAGTTTTACCTAGACTGTGGTTTTGCCACAAGAGCTCTGCATGCAGGAGAACATCTCGGCCAACCTGCTGCAGCCACCAATCACACAAATGCAATCTTTCAGACATCAACATTCATTTTTCGAGATGCTGAAGAAGGTAAACAACTCTTTGAAGGCAAAAAACACGGCTACATTTATTCAAGACTTGGTAATCCCACTGTTCTTGTTCTCGAAGCCAAAGTAAATGCCCTTGAAGGAAAAGAAGTAAAAAACAAGAACCCAGAAGACACAAGAGTCTCCTCTGTCGTTTTTGCTTCAGGTATGGGAGCAATAAGCTCCACTTTTTTTGCAGCCTGCAAGCAAGGCGACACCATCATCCGTGGCGATGTCCTTTATGGCTGCACTGATGACTTGTTGACCCACCATCTACCCAACTACGGGATCAACGTAGTTTCCGCTGACACGAGTGACTTAGATGCCTTCAAAAGAGTAATGGAAGCCAATCCCAAAGCTAGACTAGTCTTCTTTGAGACGCCCACCAATCCAACGATGTCTTTGACAGACATTCAAGCAGTGAGCGAGATTGCCCACAAAATCAATCCCAACTGCCTAGTTGCCGTTGACAACACCTTTGCCACCCCATTCCTTCAACGCCCATTGAGTCTTGGAGCTGACATTGTCGTTCACTCGACGACTAAATATATCTGTGGCCACGGAACAGTCGTTGGTGGAGTCGTTTGCACGACAAATGATGAGTTCAAAGACAGGCTGTTTTCAGTAATGAAGGACTTTGGACCTGTACCAAGTCCCTTTGATTCTTGGTTGGTCAATCTTGGTCTCAAGACACTACCCGTGCGCATGGAACGACATTGCCAAAACGCACTCAAAGTCGCTCAGTTCCTTGAAAAACACCCCAAAATCGCCAAAGTGGCCTATCCAGGATTGGAATCATCTCCTTTCCATGAGCTCGCCAAGAAGCAGATGGATGACTTCGGCGGAATGGTTGCATTCGAATTAGCTGGAGGTTATGAAGCTGGTCGCAAGTTGATGGACTCCGTGAAGGTAATGACCCTCGCCGTAAGCCTCGGCTGTGTTGATACACTCATACAACATCCCGCCTCAATGACACATGCTTGTGTTGATGAAGAGCGGAAACTGTCCGTTGGTATCACTCCAGGGCTCGTACGTGTTTCAGTAGGACTGGAAAACATCGAAGACATCCTAGGAGACTTCGAACAAGCATTGGACAAAATCTAGAATATACAAAGCGGTGAGTTCCTTCTTGGAACCCACCGCTTTTTTGCTGGATTGGTTTTTACAAACCACCATCGAATATGTACCTCTTGGCTTTATTGTCGTTACGCACTGCCAAATTGTGCTTGATAACGTGTCCTGAACTTAGTTCTATCTCGTATGGAACGAACCAACCAGAGTAAAGTCCTGATTGAAAAGGTTCTCCTAGTGACAGTAACTTGACTCGAGCCATCTTCTTCTTCAATCCATCGGAGAGACTATCTCTTGGATAAAATTTCAAGAATTCATTCCAGTCTTCATTTGCAGAAGCTGTGAAAATGGCTCTTGCAACTTCACGTGGTCCCATTGTCTGATACTTGGTCCCTGGCATTGCCTCTGCTGCCTTGGACCAGGCCACGTCGCTTGGAAGATTCAAGTTAAACATGGCGGACTCGATTGCCTTGTTACAGTGCACGCTCTCGATGGCAAAAACTAGGGTCTTTTCATTTTTGGTTTTTACGTAGATCTCCAATTCCTCTAAGAAGAGAGTCTTGGCATCAAAGCGGAATATCCGCTGAGTATCGCTTTCCACTATTGAAGTATTCTTCAAGTAAGCATTTTGGCTAAAATCTCCAAGGGCTGGAACATCCACTACGACTACTAGCCGTTTTTTCCCACTCTTGTCTGTCTCTTCAAAAACCTTGCTTTGCGAGCCCTTGCGCTGTGAAAGCATTACTGCTTCGTCTATAACCAAATGGACATCCAAAATCCTCTTCAGAAAGACGACAAAACCGCTATTTCTCCCGCCTCGTGCAGCAGATTTTGGCCTTATCCACAAGGTGGATTGCTGTCCATCCATCACAACCACACGCCCTGGTTTTTCTACACGCCAAGGGCTGTTACTGCTGCCATCAAATACTTTCCACATTTTGATAGGCACAAACTCATACTCAGTTCCAATTAATTCGAAATTGTCACGAGGAAGTGTTCTCATTTGCGCTTGCATAAAGACGGACTGTAAATTCGCAGCAGCTTTTGCTGCCTTTGACAACACTTCGGCGGCTTGTACCATTCCATCACCAAAACTGTGTATTGAGAACAGAGCGACGGCTGCCAAGGCGCTAACAGCAATCAGTTTGCGCCACCAAGGCCACACATTGAGCACTTTTTCATGCTTCCTACAGACACTCTTCTTTTCAGATGGAAAAGCATTTATTCGCTCCATCACATCACCAACCATTGATTCTTCATTTCTTAACATGGACCCGAGGTTCTCCAATCGTTCTTTGATTTTTTTCGATTTTTCATCCATCATTCTTCTCCCCGAGCACATTCCTCAAGCGCTTATGGGCACGCGAAAGCTGCTTAGTTACAGTTGACACGCTTCTGCCCAATACAGCCGCAACATCCTTCACACTCAAACCAGAGAAATATCGCAATCCGACTACCTGCTTCTCCGAGAGTCCCAGACCTGACACAGCGTTGAGCAACTCCGTTGAGCCCTCATCATAGGCCTTACTGTGATCACTGGAAACTCGAAGGTCTCTTACGAAACCTGCAGACTTTTCTCTGGTCAGCTTTTTGGCTATGTCTATGGCACAGCGACGGGCAATCTTTTGCAGCCAAGGTCCAAAGACATTGGGATTTCGTAGGCCAGGCAGCTTCTCATAGGCTTTTACAAAAGCTTCTTGTGCAGCTTCCCTGGCATCATCGTTATGCCCCAATACCTGTATGGTTACAGCTCGTACAATTGCCTCATAACGTAGAACGAGTTCGCCATAGGCTGACTTGCGTCCTTCTTTGACCAGTTCTACAAGCTCTGCATCCGTCATCGTCATTTGGGAAATATGCTCCTTTCAGAAGTACTTCTACCCAATAGACAGACAAGGGACTGAAAATGCGACAAAACTGAAAATTAATTTTTCAGGGATTGACGCTTTGCCATTTATTCTTTAAGGTCCCCAAAAAAATAAGATAGCTCTATTTTATATGGGAGACAGGAGAAGCGGGAATAATGCGTAATATCATACAGCTAGCGGTATTGCTATTCATCTTCACAGCCTTCGCTCCGATGACTTTTGCCCAATTCAACTACGACGATTGCACTTGGATAGTAGATGAAGGCAAGCTTGCCTTAGACGGTTCAATGTACATTGAAGGTCTCGACCAGTACGTTTCCATGAAAATTGGCATCAACGCCAAATTCATCAAAATCAGTGACTATGAAGTTTTTGCGGTCTTTGATGGTAAAGAGACACTCATCGCCACACACAACGGTCAATATGTTTATTTCGAGACTGAAGAGTTGGGTCGCCTTCTCTTCGACGCCGCAGGAGAAAACACTCCTGAAGCTGTGAAAGCCTTCAAAGACGCGGTCTTGGCTTTGAGTGGCACTTCCGGGAAACGAGCTTCAAGAGTTCGCAAGCTCTTCCGTCAATTGACAGAAAAAATCTCACACTAAGGCAAGGGTTCTTCCGTATAAGCGATGTTTGCTGCCTCAGAGGAGTAAAGCTCGAGTTCTTTTCCCTCTCGAACATCTTCCACCCAATTGGGATTGAGCAAGATAGACTTGCCGCTGAGCGCTATATCGGCATAACGAAGAGCATCCTCGGCCGATTTCCTATCATAGATCTTCCCGCAGATAAAGATAGGTAAATCAGTAGCCTCCCGTGTCAATGCAGCCATTGGTTTATCACTCTCAAAAGCTTTTGCATGGTATTCGTAGGTTGAGACTGAAATTGCGTCAATAGGCAACTCTGCAAGCATTCTCACCAAATCCTGCCACTCCTGAGCGCACTTGAAGAGTGAGACTCCCATATCTGCAACTCCCCAGTTAGAAATGCGGGCAAAGAGCAACATGTCTTTGGGCAGGACTGACTTTACTCTGGTGATTATCTCCTTCATGAAACGAAAACGGCGCTCAATGCTTCCACCGTATTCGTCACTACGCTTGTTGGAGTAGGAGGACAAAAACTGAGAAATGAGATAACCATGAGCGCCATGTATCTCAAGGGCCTTAAATCCGGCCTCAGCAACTCCCTTAGCTGTTTCTACAAATCCATCAATCACATGTTCAATATCAAAATGACTCATTTCATCTGGCTTGGGATAAGGTTCTCCTGTCAGCGGATTGTCTTGATCTGGAGTGACGGGACTTGGGGCTACTATCCTCCCAGCAGTGTTAATCTCGGGCCAAGCCATTCGGCCACAATGAAACACCTGCGCAACAGCTAGAGCACCTTTTTCAGCAATAGCAGAGACAACGGGTTTCCAGGCTTCGATTTGACGCTGAGTGAGTAACCTAGCCTGCCCTGGGTAACCTTGTGCTGACTCATAGTCAGTCACAATTGCCTCTGTATATACTATTGACGCACCTTTCTCGGCCCTTCTGACTAGGAAGTCGAGTACATCCTTTCGGGGGATGCTATCAGTCTTAGAGGACATTCGAGTCATAGGCGCGACACCTAGTCTATTTTTTAACATTACATCCCCTATGACAAAGGGGGTAAAAAGCTTATCTTCAACCATGACAAATTCCTTCCCTATCATTGGGACATTTACAAGTAACATGGTCGAGAGATGACTCGTTGGACTTACAGCTCCAACAAACCGCGAGGAGATCAAAATGCTACCGGTGATTCCTCCATTCATAGAAGAAAGAGCGATAAGAGGAGAAAAGAAAGGAAATCTCTTTTCTATTGCTCTCTTTGCTGACATGGCTGGGTTCACTGCGATGACTGAAAGACTCATGGCCAAAGGTGTTGAAGGGGCTGAAGAGTTATCGGACATCCTCAATAGTCATCTAGCCAAAATTGTGCAGATAATCGTCAGCAACAATGGAATGATAACGACTTTTGCCGGTGATGCTCTTACTGCTCTTTTTTCTCATAAGGAGGGCAACAGAGTACTGGCAGCAGCAAAACAGATATGGAATTTGTTCACAGAGCAGTCTGCTTCCTCCCTTGCCGTAAAGATTGGTATTGCTGCAGGTGAGATGAGCTGGGCAATCGTCGACAGCCCAAGTCAGAGTACCTACTATTTTCGTGGTCAGGCTGTTGATCTTGCAACAGATGCTGAAGCCAAGTGTTCGCCAGGACAAATCGTCTGTCATGCTTCAGCACTACCCTTTTTCGAAAATCAAGATGACTTTCAGTCTTTGACTTCCAAGTTTTCTTTTTATGTTCCTGGGCAGTATGAGCAATCTTTACCACTGATTAACAAAGGTAGAAGGCTCAAAAGAAAGCTTGTCCAAAAATTTCAGCCTACAACAGTCACTTCAGCGCCCTTTATGGGCGAGTTTCGTACTGTAGCTCCCTTGTTCATTTCCTTCGAAGCTCCAGAGTCTACAGAAATGTTGGAATCATTTATCTCACTAGTTTTGGACTATACGAATAAATATGGAGGGCACTTCAATCTATTGGATTTTGGTGACAAAGGTGCAACCATTCTCATCATTTTCGGAGCACCAACTGCTTACGAAGACTTGTCACGACGCGCCTTGACTTGTGTTCACTACATTCGTCAGACGAGCCCAATTCCTATTCGAGCAGGAGTGACCTTGGGACAAGTGTTTTCGGGAATGGTAGGAAACAGGCAGAGATGCACCTACACAAGCCTTGGAAACACTATCAATCTTTCTGCAAGGTTGATGATGAAAGCACCTGTTGGCTCAGTCTTGGTTGACGAAGAGATTGCAAAAATGACTCGCCACTTTCATCTCTCCTTCTATTCGGCTTTATCTCTGAAGGGGATGTCTGAGCCAATTGCCTCCTTTGAGCTAGAGGGGAGGAAACTAGAACTTCATCATTCTTACACGACAAAGCTCGTTGGTAGGCAAAAAGAAACCCACAAATTGACCCAATGGTTGAACGACAGAGAAAATCGCTTTATCAATGTGCACGGAAGTGCGGGTGTAGGTAAAAGTCGCCTCATTGACCATTTAATGGCTTGCCGCAATAAACTCGAATTGTGGTTATGGTTCTCTTGTGACAGAATGAACAGAGGTAGTCTTGCGCCTTTGAAACGATGGCTGGCTAACCGTTTTGAACTACGAGCAGATGCACCTCCCAAGTCGAATTTGCAAACCTTCAAAAAAACTTGGTCTGTCTTTGTGTTACCTGTAACTCGACCGTCACAGAAACGCTTGTACGAAAGAGCAAAGATCCACATTGCTCGACTTCTAGGTCTTCCCTATAAGTCTTCATATTTTGATGAGCTTTCAGCAAAACAGCGCTGCAACGGCCTGCGCGAAGCAATAGTTGCAGTTCTGAAACTGACTGCAGCTAAGTGGCCCTTGATGATAGTCATTGACGATTTGCAATGGGCTGACGAAGAAACTATTCACCTTTTTGAATACGTTCTTGACCAGTTGAAAAGTGTGCGCATTATTGGTCTCAGGCGCAGTGAAAAACTAAGGAATAGCGACTCCATTTCATTCAGCAGATTCGTTCAGAGAAACCTATTATTGAAGCCTTTTGGCAAGAGAGCTACCATTGAACTCATAGCCGAACTCTTTGGTGCTAGAGCCAGTAAGGAACTCGTTGAACTGACTTTCACGAAATCGCAGGGTAATCCTTTCTTCGCGGAACAATTGCTACGTTACCTCGAAGAGAATAAATCTCTCACAATCTCCAATGGTCGAATAAACTTGACCAAAGTCACAGGCTCCATTCCGACGACCATATCTGCTGTGATTACTAGTCGCATTGACCGACTCAAAGGCAAACTACAACGTTTGCTCAAAATTGCAGCCGTTGTGGGACAAGATTTTTCTATTCAGCTTTTGGCGAAGCTTTTGTCCAGTACCAATTTGACACTAGAGCTTGCTGATTTGGAAAATGAAGCGTTATTAGAGCCGGTTTCAGAAATCTTCTATATTTTTAGCCACGCATTGATACGTGACACAGTCTATTCCATGCAGCTCAAAAAGACCCTTCGTTCGCTTCATCGATTGGTCGGGACTACCATGGAAAAGCTCTACTCGAAAAACCTAATGCAGCACAGCGTTGAGCTTGCCCTCCACTTCGAAAATGCTGGATTAAAAAAACGTGCGTTCCCATACCTAATGAATGCAGGCGAAAAAGCAGCCGCGTTGTTTCAAAACTCAGAAGCCCTCTCCTTCTTTGATAGAGCCCTGACCTGTGCCAAGTCGGGAAAAGAGCGAATGACTGTATTAGAGGCAAAAGCACCTGTTTTGAAAGTAATTGGACAATGGCAAGAAAGCTCTGTCCTTTATAAGAGCTTGGTTACCTATGCAAAACGATGTAAAAACAAAAACATGCTTGCAGACAATTTACTTAAACTTGGCGACATTGAGTTGGCAATGGGCAATATTGCAAAAGGTATCAATCTAATCGAAACTGCCGCCTCAATGTATGACAGTTGTAACAATTACTTGGGACAGGTGCACAGTCTGACTGCTATTGGTGC
>CAZXTJ010000031.1:21795-25866 GCA_964643655.1 uncultured bacterium | reverse complement strand
CCATTATATAGCTGTGTTAGGATCTGCGGCTGGAGACTGATCCCAGGAGGATTGATGAAGACAGCGCGGTATTTTTGGCTTTGTTTTACGCCTCTTTTCATATTTTGGATAATCATTGCGGCGTTTGGTATTACTCACAGCCACCTCTATTATATTATTGGTGGGGCTGTTGGGTTTATTGTGTCCTTTTTGGTTGGATTGTATTTCTACCGAAAAGTCTTTAGACCTATCGATTACATTATCGAATATCTCAATGATTTTGCCCAAGCACGTGTGCCTCGTGAATTGGATGAGAATTTAATCCCCCATTTTGCAGGTTTTACGGACAATCTCAAGGGTTTCATGGATGATTTCCGTACATTCCGTGCCGAACTAGAGGATACCCACAAGCTGATTATGTATTCGTCCAAAGAGACGACTCAATCTTATGACGCTTTGGTAAAGAGCTCTAAAGAACAGAACGAAAAAGCACAAGCCGTTACGGGCAACTTGGAAGACATCAACTCCAATGTTGGTAAATTGGCCCAAAACGTTCAAGAGCTAGTGTCTACAGCTGAAGAGTCCTCTGCCGCTATGGAAGAGATGGCAGCTTCTGTTACTCAGGTGGCCAAAAACGCTATGTCAGTGGCTGAACTCTCTGAAGCCACAGTGAAAAAAGCCATTGAATCAGGCGAGATTGTTAATGACACCATTCGTGGTATCAACTCCATTGGTTCCACAATCTCCAATTTGACTGCCGTCATCAACAACTTGGGCGCCAAGTCCGAGAAAATCGGCGTCATCATCAAAACAATCAACAATATTTCGAAACAGACAAACTTGCTCGCTTTGAACGCCGCCATCGAGGCTGCTCGTGCCGGTGAGCACGGCAAAGGTTTCTCCGTCGTTGCCGAAGAGATTAGGAAACTGGCTGATGATTCCAGCCGTTCCACGACAGAGATTTCTCTGCTCATTAGCGGTATTCAAGAAGAGGTCAAAAACGCCATTCAAAGTTCAGAGAGTGGTAGAAAACAGATTGAGAACGAGATTGCCAAAGCCCAAGGCGCTGAGGCAGCTGTGAAAGACATTATTGCTAACATCTCTCAGGTGACGAACAATATGAAAGAAATCAATATCGCCACCCAAGAGCAGAAGGCTGGTTCAGATCAAATCGTGAAGGGCGTTGAATACGTTTCCGGTTTGACTCAGAAGATTTCACAAGCCATTCAGGAACAAACACAGTCCACAATGCTGGCTACACGTGACGTGAACAAAATCTCCAAAGACATTGGTCAAAACCTCACCTCTTTGGAAGCTTTGTCCATCTTGACGAACTCCATTACAGAGCAGTCACAAGCCATCATTAGAGCTTCAGAGAAGTTCTTCAAACAGGACGAAAAATCTGGTGCATAGAAGGGAGAGAGGGATGAAACATCGTAATCCCGCTCCCACTGTAGACCTCATTATTACTGATGACTCTTCTCGCGTGTTGCTCATTGAACGACTCAATGAACCTCACGGCTGGGCTCTTCCTGGTGGATTTGTAGATTATGGCGAAAGCTGTGAACATGCAGCCATTCGCGAAGGCAAAGAAGAGACTTCTCTCGATTTAGAGCTCATAAGACAATTCCACACCTATTCAGATCCAGGCCGAGATGCTCGTCTACACACAATTTCAGTCGTATTCGTAGCCAAAGTAGTTGGTGGAGTTTTATGTGCTTCCGATGACGCCAAAGACGCAGCCTGGTTCCCCAAAGACGAGTTACCCCATCAGATAGCCTTTGATCATCGTCAGATAATTGATGACTTCTTCACAGGCAAATATTGAGCAAACGCCTCTTTGGGCCCGCTTTTACAGACATCCTTGGTTCATTCTACTCATTGCTTTGGGGCTGACTGCTTTCAGTTTGATTTGGGTCACCAAAGTGCGTGTTGGCAACGACTTGGAGGCCATTCTCAAAGGTAACCAGGCTTACCCTGTCTACCGCCAGTTTTTACAGGACTTTGGCTCAGATGAAGGTGTCATCTGCTTTTTCCCAACAGGTGATTTGGACAAAGAGGCTTTGCTCGAGCTTTATGACCTCGTGCAGTGCATCAATGAGCTGGAAGTCGTGCAGGTATCAACTTCTGTTCTGTCCCTCATCCCCAGCAGATACACCAAAACACGCCAGGATTTTGTCAAATACCTGAAGAGGCCTCGAACCATCGGTCGCCTCAAGGCTTCCATCAAAAGGACACGTCTGGCCCGTCAGCGCCTTGCTTCTGCTGAATTCGACGCCCTAGCAGTGCTCGTGCGACTCAATATGCCCTCAGGTGGTGGACAAGCCGTCCAAAAAGAGAGACGAAAGATATTGCGCGACTTTCGCCAGGCAATCTCTGGGAAAATCGACAAAGAGATAGGTTTGCTTGGTTATCCCGTCATCGAAGATCGAGTACTGCAGCTCATCAAAGAGAGCAATGTCGTTTTAATGCCCATGGCTGTCCTCGTTGGTTCTCTGACCTTGCTTTTGGTCTTTCGTCGTATCACTTTTTTGTTGGCAGCTATGGGAGGAGTACTCTCTGGCCTTTTCTGGATGTTGGCCACTTTCCCCTTACGTGGTTATACCTTGAATGCCTTCTCCACTATGCTTTTCCCTCTCGTCCTTTCCATTGGTCTGACAACGACCATTCACATTCTCGCGGCATATTTGGCCCAGGCCAGAAAACGTCGTTCTGCAGACGAACTGCCAGAGCTCAAAGCACTGCCCGAAGTGGTGCCTCCCTGTGTTCTCTGCACAACGACTACCTTCATAGGATTTATGTCTCTCGCAGTGAACGACATAGCCGAGATACGCAATTTTGGCATTTATGCCGCCATTGGTACGCTATTTTCCCTTGCTGCAGCCCTTCTGTATATTCCTGCTCTTTTAAAGATCACCAAATTTGGTTTTGAAGAGTTACCAAAAGAAAAGAAGCGAGATAAACTGGGCGGCTGGCTCTCCCTGCTTTCTGGCGAAGTTTACACAGCCCGCAAAGCTGTCGGCATATTGTTCATCATTATTCTCTTTTTCAGTATGGAAGGCATACGACGCTTACCCATAGAAAGTGCCTCCATTCGCGGCCTTTATGAAACAGACCCTCTCATTCAGGCCAAGAATGCCTATGAAAAGGGTTTCGAGCCACTCATTGCTCTCGAGTTACTCGTCAAACTTCCCAAAATGGGTTCAGTCCTCGAGCTCGATGGATTTCGCCAAATAGTCAAATTCCAAGAAGCTCTGCACAAGAGGGAAGACATACATATCAGCCTCTCAGCGGCAGATCTTCTCTTGGACACAGCCTCTTTCATTGCCAAAAAAGAAAAAAGGGATGTACCAACGGAAAAAGAGCTGCGCCTTCTCGATCGCTTTTTACGAAGTGAAGCTCGTGCGGGCCTGATGTCTACTTTCATCAGTTCTGAAGGCGACATTTCGCGTATACATGTGACCATCAAAAAAGAGGGTTCAATGGCCATTTTGGATTTGGCCAAAAACATCCGCCTGGTAGCACGCCACATTCTGCCAGAAGGAACTGAAATCACAATCACGGGGCGTAACTATCTTTCGGCCATTACCCATGTGAATACGATGCGAAATGAAGTGGCCTGCTTTTTCCTTTCAGTATTGGCTATCCTTATCGTGTTGATGATTACCTTCCGCTCTGTGACAGTCGGTCTATTGAGCTCTGTGCCCAACGTATTGCCGCTCATAATGACCTTTGGCACAATGGGCTGGCTGCAAGTGCCCTTTAACATTACGACAGGGATGATACTCTGCGTCACCATCGGTCTCGTCGTTGACGACACAATTCATTACCTCTTCAGATACAGAGAAAATCGCCAACGGGGCGAACACATCAGATTGGCCATCAAAGGTGCCTCCAAACGTGTGGGGCGACCCATAGTTTCTACATCCATCATCTTGGCTACTGGCATTTCAGTGCTCGTGCTCTCAAAATTCCGCATGATTGTCCAATTTGGTTTTTTCACTTCGCTGACAGTGCTTTACGCACTTTTTGCCGATCTAGTTCTTCTGC
This sequence comes from uncultured bacterium, assembly GCA_964643655.1. Classification (GTDB taxonomy): domain Bacteria; phylum Muiribacteriota; class UBA6191; order CAZXTJ01; family CAZXTJ01; genus CAZXTJ01. Next base: position 21,837 of record CAZXTJ010000031.1, on the reverse strand, counting down.
CAGCGCTTTTGGGACTTTTCCCCACTGTGCTCGGTGGAGGTG
>CAZXTJ010000031.1:0-21785 GCA_964643655.1 uncultured bacterium | reverse complement strand
GTCTAGCGGTGCGCCTAACGGCGCAGGGGGGAATGCGCCTGGCGGCGCAGTGGGGAGTGCGCCTGGCGGCGCAGGGGGGAAGTAAAATGAGTGCCATGAGATACTTACTGCCCATATTGTTTTTTCTTTGCCAGGTGTTTGTTGGCTGCGCACCTCCCAAACGAACGGGCAACGATCTGATGGCTGCCGTTGTGGTGAAAGATTTAGAGGGAGTGAAAGCAGTACTCGATACGGGAACACCTGCCGACGAGAGGGACGACAATGGCTCTACTGCCCTTTTTGTCGCTTCTCGGGCAGGATACAGAAAGATAGTAGCTCTCTTGCTCGAAAGAGGAGCAGACCACTCCCTTGTGGATAAGAAGTTCCAAAAAACTCCTCTGCAGGGAGCAGTGATGATGGGTCATTTGGAGGTTGTCAAAATGCTTCTCCAAAAAGGAGCAAAAGCAAAGGCTGAGCACGTGGAATTGGCCCAAAAAAGCAAGCATGAGAAGCTCGCTGAATTCCTCCGCAAAGAATTTCAGAAATAACGTATCAAAAAGATCCATTTAGAGAAAATGAGTGGCATCTGTTGTAACGATTATTCCCTTAGCAAAAGGGCCTGTTTCACTCTAACCAGCTTCTGGATGGGTTTTAGCCCTTTTGGCGAGGCCCTTGCTTTACTAATTGGTACCGCTTCATTGGACGCATTTAATTGCCTTTCCAATACGTTGACCGTATCTCGCAAGCGACCTCCCTCTTGGGAGGTCTTTTTTTTTATCCGCGACCTTCTTGTTTGAAGCGAGCAACCAATTCAGCTTTGTAATAACCTACAGTGCCTCGAAATCCCATAAACTTTACTTCGAAGTTTTTGTCATCACCGCGCTCGAGAGTGTTACGGCCACCTTTGAGATACCCCCAGACACGACCTCGCAAGTTTCCTATCTGATCATAGAGTGTGATGTAAACACGGGGATTATGGATGGTCCATTCGCTAGTATTTGTCACACGTCCAGTCACCTTCAAACGGCCAGTGCCACGGCGATGGATGGCTATCTGACTGATTTCATATTCAGGTGCCACTATGCGGGCAGCTTCTGTTTTTCCATTTCGACTAGCCGTAGCCAAAGTATTCAGCTCGTCCGTTTTCACCTTTTCTGTTGGGCTATAAGAGGCTTTGCGAACAAAGGTCTCAGTGAACTTCACCTGCTTCTGCCAAGGGGGAAGTTCTTGGCCACCAGAGCGTTTCATGGTCTGTGCCTCTTTGATACCTGCAGGAGTGTTGGCATAAGCGTGAGAGTGTTTGTTCCACAGTCTCTTGGGAGAGGGTTTGGGGCCGAGAACGATGGCTCGAATGTAGTGATTGAGAGCTTCCTGATATTTCTTGGCGCGAAAGAGTCGGTCACCTTGGCGCTCACAGGCGCGCCAGCTAAATCCTGCCTCTAAAGGGGATACAGCGATTAACAGAACAAAAACCAAGAAAGATACAGTGTATTTTGTCATCTCGAAACTCCTTTGCCTACTCTAGACTTCGGCAGGAAGAGTCGAGGGATCCACCAAAGGGGCGAATTACTCTTCGCCAACAACCTTCAGCTTTCCTGATTTAATCATGTCCATGACACGATTTATCTGTTTCACTTCATCATCATCAATGACACCATCTGCCAACATTGCTTCATTGAGTCGTTTTTGCTCGGCCTCAGTCAATTGACCGTCAGCAATAATCGCGTCGACGAGTTCTTTGATGTTCATAATCCCCTCCAACTAGTCCTGCGGTAAACGCGCAAGACAAGCCTCTGCATCACGACGAACGTTTTCTCTGTCACACTTTTCAATGAGATTATTACAGAGAAGTCTAACGACGTCATATTGTTCAATTTCCAAACCGGCATGAGCCAAACCACGACACACTTCTACGTCAGCAGGATTGCAAAGATGTGCAAAGAGCAAATGGTGATAAGCCCGCTCAAAATCATTACTGATGAGCGAAAGCATACCAGTGCGCCTATGTGTCGTTCCAATAGTTGGGAGATGGGAACTCACGTCCCCCATGAACCAGGCGTAACTATCCAAATCACCATCCATCAACAATCTGTCGAGGGCAGAAAACTGCTCTTCCAGCAAGTCCATGGACATCCTGGCAGCTTTGGCGAAATAGCTGAACATACCTTTATGGTCTTTGTGTTTTTGGCAGAGCCCAACCAAGAGCAAAACAGGATTGATGAAATTGTCGGCGTCAACAATGATGCGTTGTAACAAAGCACCAGCGTCAGGGCCCCTGTCTTGAGCGAGCAGAGCTCTCGCTTGGATGAAACGAGCCTCCACTGCGCGAGAAGAACCTGCCAACTGTTCTGCCTCAGAGACAGCTTCGTGAGCCAAACCTGTCTTGAGGTGGTTCACTATGTTTTCAAGTTGGATTTCAATGCTGTCATCTGGCTTGTCCAGATCTTCTTCTACCTCTTCTTGACGCCAAGTATGGATGAACTCTCGCGCCAGAGCTTTCACCTCGGCATTATCCTCTTTGCGGAAGACTCTCTTGATCATCTCGAGACAATCATCGTCATGAGGCGTCTCAGCCAAACACATTAGAGCCGCCCGTTTGGCCACTACGAGCTCTGCAGTAGCTTCCTGACCTTTGGCCGTCGGCACGAGCAAAGTTTTATAAAGCAAGTGACGAGCATAGGTGTAACGTCCCGAACGAGCGGCAGAGCGAGCCAAATCGAGAATGATGTCACCAGCTGCAGGATCGGCCAAATGGCCCAGAAGCAACTGTTCGAAAGCTGCACCTGGTCTTCCCAAATCGAGGAGGAAACGACCAAAACGGGCGTGCATCTTGTCCATGAATGGCAACTGCTGCTGCAACTCACGAACAAAAGCTGGCAGAGCTTTGAGCTGATTGGACGTAAGATGTTTGTCCATTGTGATGATTTGCTCTCGAAGGCAATCGTGGAATGCTCCCATTGCTGCAGCAAAATAGGCCACCCCCTGGCGCCTATTGGCCCTTCGCTGACAGAGTCCCACTAGAGTGAGCAGAGGATTGACGAAGTCATCACATTTGTCGGCAAGGATGGCCAGATGTTTTTCTCCCTCTTCGAATTTCTTCAAAGAAAGCAATATTTTTCCCAGCAAAAACCGAGCACTGGGTTCATCACATTTTTCTACGACCTTGCTCGTAGTCTCGAGAGCCTCTTCAGCTTTGCCATCTACCAATAATCGCAGAACATTGATAATGGTGCCATCATAAGCGTGAGGTCCTTGAGGAATTTCATCAGGTTCGGCCAGTCCCACTAGGGAAGCACCACAGGCCGGCGTATCATCATCATCCAATGAAGTGATGAATTCACCCAAACCATCAGTCAATCTTTCCAGTTCGTCTACATCGACTAGTTCGTTGAGAGTTTCAGCTGGACTCTCTTCTTCCACCTCTTCTTCTTCCGGTAAAAAGAGATTGGAACGTTGATGAGCGAATCCCGAATCTTGGAATGCTTGTGTCTCAGCATTGTTTTTTAGTTCGTTGAGAACGAGAGGATAAGAACCAAGATCGGGTAGATGGCGAAGAGACAAGCCCAAAGAGTGGCAAGCCTGCAAAGAGGCGCAGACAACGTCTTGTTCGTCCGTCTGCAAATCTATCAACAACTTATCCAACAACTTCATATGGCCCAAGTGCCACAAAGCAACAGCTGCTCTTCCTTTGACTCGGCCATCCTTTTCATCGAGATGTTTTTCGAATTCATCAATGGACGAAATGTTCCCCAGTAGGTCCAGGGCCTGTAAGACAGTGGCCGTCACCTCCGGCGGCTGTTTTTCACCGAGGGCAGCAACGGTCAAATGTTGATTGGATTGGCCAACAGTGGCGAGAGATTCAATAATGGCTACCTTCACTTCAGCAGAACGTTCTCTGCCAAAACGGCCCACCAGTTTTTCAAAGATGGATACATCTCCGCTTTCGCCAACTTTCCCCAAAACACGGGCAGCTGTTTTACGAACACCAACGTGCTGATGGTTGAGGAGGGGCAACAAACGAGGAACAGCCTCGTCCTTGGGATATTTGGCCAGGGCTTTTGTTGCCTGCCTCGTCACCACTTCAGAGACATCGCTATTGATAATTCTCGTCAACAAATCACCTGTCGTTGAATTACGCACATAACTGAGGCAATAAACACCTTGAGCACGACCATATTCGTGACGAGCTTTGAGGAAAGAGAAAATCTTCTGTAGGGCCAATGAGCTGTCTACAGGTGCAAGAGCCAGAATGGCATTGGCTGAGACCATCTCTTCTGGATCTTGGACCAAAGGAACTACATATTGGAAAAGGTCGCTGTCTGGAACACGCAGACGAACGAGACTTTCAATGGAACGAGCGCGCACACGCATTGCTTTATCTTCCAAGCCAGAGCTCAGGACTTCGCGAGCACTGTCATCACCAAAACGTCCCAAGGCTGCAACAGCTGCCTCTCGCACCAAAGGAAGAGCAGAATTGAAAAAAGCATCACGTACGCTGGAAAGGGACTCTGTTATTCGCCGCCTCCCCAGAGCTTCAATGGCAAAAGCACGCACCTCTTCGTTTTCGTCATCAACGAGGGCAAGGAGAGCTTCTTTGGCTTCATCACCTTCAGACATACCCAAAGCTATCGTTCCATTGAGGCGAACGTCGTCTGTTGCGCCTGACATCTCTTTCACGATGGAAAAAACAGCTTCTGTGTCATTGAATGCACCCAATTCGGCCACTAACTGAGCAAAATAAGGTTTGTCTCGATGGTTGTTCATAACAGCCAAGAGGGCTGTCAGCGCATCTTTTGTACCTATCTCGGCGAGAGAAATGGCAGCTTGGACGACAAAATCTTCGTCTGCTAGCAAGCCTGTGAGTGTCTCCAGAGACTGGGGAGCATTCAATTGACCAAGAGCACGGATGGCAGATAAGCGCACATCGTGAGGCCCCTCTTTAGCCAGACAGACGACGGCATTGATACAAGGCTCGAGCTTGTGCATAGCGCTAGAGTGAAGCATATCGAGATCAACATCAGAAAAATCTTGCTCTCCAGCGTCAACGAGCTTCATCAAAGTGTCAGTGAAGGATTTAGAACCCAAGCCATAACTAGACCAAGTACCTGCTTCATCTGTGGCAGCACCACGGCTGCGACCGAGCTGACGTTTTTCCAAGAGAGGCAAGACACGCCTGAGGCTGCGACCCGCTTGGGCACGTACACCCAAATCGTCGTGAAGGGAGGCCATCTCGAGAAACTCAGCCACTTCGGCAAGTTCAAAATCCAGGGGCATAGTCCCCAACTGCACAAGAATGAATTTCTGGCCTATGACATTGGCCAAACCAAATTGCCTAATGGCCTCGTCTACTGCTCGCATCTGCCGACCCTCCCGGTTACCAGGATACGCCCTTTATTACTCCTTTCGCCACTAATGGACCAATTGAATAGTGAAATTATTGCATCTTGCAGCGACAGGATACGTAGTACCTTCCAAGTACAAATAAAAAACGCATTTTCCCGGAGGGAGTTCAAGAACGATGAAGGGTGTTGAAGCCTTCACAGAATTGGTCAAACAATACAGACAGCATTTTGCCAAAAAACTGAGCAAAGAAGTCGTAATCAAAGAACAAGGAGAACCCATCTTCAACCCCGGCGCTTTTCGCTCGAGCGACGGCCAATATTATGTCTATGGCCGATATTCAGCTCGCCATTGGACTTACCCCGGTTGGATCAGACTCTATGAAAGTGGCGATGGCAAAAACTTCGAAAAGAGCTGCGAACACTTTCTCACGCCCCCCTATAACGTCTCCGAACACTCCTTTGGTTGTGAAGACGACCGCTGCACAAAGATAGACGATACCTTCGTCCACTCCTACACCCTCTTGTTACCCGAGAGTAATAGAGAACCAGACCGGAAAAAATACCTCGACCACGTGGCCATCGCCCTTGGCAAAAGCCCCAAAGAAGCCAAGTTTGCCGGACTCGTTGATATCCCCAAAAACAAAAATGCCTCTCTCTTCAAAAAAGATGATGAGGTATACCTGCTCCATCGGCCCATGGCTTGGGACACACCAGCTTCCGTCTATTGCGGAACTTTCACCAAAGGATACAAAGAGGCGAAAGAGCGAGTGAAAAATGAGGACGATGAACTCCTCATCAAATTCCCCCGTCTCACAGCTCCCAATGACAACAAATGTATATTGGCCCCCTTCCCTGCCTGGGGAGCCTATAAAATCGGTTTGGGAGCCCAACCTTTGAGTCTTGGAGAAGAGTGGCTCTTCACCTATCACGTCCGCACAGATCCTTACGTCTATTGGTGGTCTGCTGGGTTGATGACAGTGACGGAGCTTGGGCCAGTCATCCGTAAACTACTGCCCTTCCCTCTCTGCATGCCCGATACACCCTGGGAGTTAGTGGGAGATGTTCCGCGAGTGACCTTCCTCTGCGGAGTGACAGAGCGTGGCGACACATTGGAGTTTTGGACCGGTGCCGCCGACTGCACCATCATGCGTGTCGATGTGGAGAAAAGTTACCTCATCGACAAAATCGAGGAGCTTGGCGTCGACAGTTCACGAATAGATGAAGTCGTCAAAGAACACGTCCAAAAGAACAAAGAAATCCTGCAAAATCACGAGCTCGTTTGTCAGGATTGGCTCAGTCGAGTTCTTGACTGAGTTTCTCCATCATCTTTTTATGGCGTTTTTTGGCAATATCGATAGCCAGGTTTTTGTCTGACACGAGGCAAGCAGAACAAAGATTAAAACCTTGAACTTCTTTCAATTCACAGCCCTCGTTGAGACAACTCATACATTTGCCTGCCGCTGCTGGAAGGGGCTCGGCAGGTTTTTGTGTTGATGGAGCTGGGGGCTCTGGCGCAGGAGCTTCGGGAGCTGGAGCCACCTCGACTGCGGGCGCTGACTCTTCCGTCACTTCGGCAGACTGTGGTGGTGGTATACAGGCTGACACTGAGGCTCGAACAGCCACAGCCACTTTGGGCTCTTCTTCAGGTTCTGGAGCCTCTTCAGGGGCAGGTTCTGAAATCTCTTCTGTCTTGGCCGCTGGTGGAGCTGCCATAGCGTTGAGAGCTTGCGGGGGCGGTTCGTTCCTGAAATAACAATCAGGACAATATCTTTCGCCTTCGCGCTCTTTCGAGCCCCGCTCTGGCACACGTCTGCCACAATCAGCGCAGTTGATATATGTCGTTTTGAGGACGACTATCTCTTCCTGCTCTGGTTCCTCTTCAGTCTGCACACTAGTTGAAACATTCACTCTGCCGGCAGGTTTGTTCAAATCACTCACACAGTCTGTGCAGAAATTCCAAATACCGACTTTTTTCCTCTCACCTTCGACGAGCGTTTTTCTGCAAAGGTGACAGAGTTCTGGTGCAGCTTCTGCAGGTTCTTCTGTGGATTCCTTCGCAGCTTTCTCAGCTGGGGCTTCAGCTGGTGTTTCAGGCTCTTCCTTAACATTTTTCTTGTTCAGCAAGTCCTGAAAACATTTTTCGCAAAAGGCCCACTGGGCCACCATTTTCTCTTCACCAGCAGCGAGTTCTTTGTCACAAGTGCGGCAGTTCATCTTCCCCCTCTATTCATCAATTCCTAAATGCAAGAATATGAAAGACTGAATGAAGGCCAATTCGCGCAGGAATTCATATCTGCCCGATGCACCTCCGTGGCCTGCTCCCATATTAGTTTTGAGCACCAATGTCTGGTTGCCTTTTTTCATGGCTCGCAGTTTGGCTGTCCACTTGGCTGGCTCCCAATATTGCACACGTGGGTCATTCAAACCAGCCATGACGAGCAGATTTGGGTACTCCTGCTCAGCTACTTGCTCATAAGGAGCATAAGAAAACATGTATTCAAAATAGTTGTCATCATGGGGATTTCCCCATTCGTCATACTCAGTGACCGTCAAAGGAATAGTCGGATCGAGCATTGTGTTGATGACGTCCACAAAGGGAACTTCTGCCACAGCCGTGTGAAAGAGATCAGGGCGCTCATTGACGACGGCACCGATGAGTAATCCACCAGCACTACCACCTTGAATGGCAATCTTCTCAGCTTTGGTGTATTGCTCCTTCACCAAATATTCAGCAGCAGCGATGAAGTCTTTGAAAGTGTTCTTCTTGTTGAGCAGCTTTCCACCCTCATACCATCTCTCGCCGAGCAAACCTCCTCCACGAATGTGGGCAACAGCATAGACAAATCCTCTGTCGACGAAGTTGTACACAGTAGAGCGGAAGGATGGATCGATGGGATAACCGTATGCTCCGTATCCATAGAGCATACAGGGATTGGAACCATCACGCTGAAGGCTCTTGCGATAAAGAAGCGTTACTGGTACAGAGACACCATCGTGGGATTTGGCCAAAACCCGTTCTGTGCAGTAGTCCTCAGGGACGTGGCCCGAGGGAATCTCTTTTTGTTTGAGGAGCGTACGTTCGTGTTTTTCCAAGTCATAGTCATAGACTGAGTCAGGACGCAGTGGTGAGCAATAGGCAAAACGGAGTGTTTTGCTCACATAGTCAGGATTTGTTCCTGCGCCCAAAGCGTAGACTTGGTCGGGCATTTCCACAGTGTGGACAGAGCCTGCTGCCAAATCGTGAACTCTGATTTGATCGAGTCCATTGTCCTTCTCGAAGGCAATGATGTACTCACGGAGAGGCAAGAAATCCTCTATTTTAACACCTTCACGATGTTCAATGATTGTGCGCCATGCAGCTTTGTCTACGTTGTGACAGGGAACTCCCATGAGACGAAAATCTTTGGCCTCTTCGTTGGTGAGAATGAGGAATTCGTCTTCATGATGTTCGGGATAATAGCGAATGTCCTCTTGCCTTTCGAAGAGCATATAAAAGGGGCTATGGGGATTGTTCGTGGGCATGTAGTGATATTCGGTCACCGTTGAACAAGTAGCGCCAATGAAAAAATAACGACGAGACTGAGATTTGGTGATAGAGAGGAAAAACCTCTCATCAGTCTCTTCACAAACCATGATGTCATTGCCTGGATTGTCACCAATGTGATGACGGTAAATGCGGTAGGGGCGCACGATTTCATCGAGGATGACATAATAGAGCGTTACATTGTCTTCAGCCCATTCTGCATTGGGAGCCGTATTTTCGATGATTTGGGGCAAAGTCTGACCAGTGGCCAAATCCTTGAATTTGAGCGAATAGTGCTCGTTGCCGCTAGTGTCGATGGAGTAGGCAAGGAAACGTCCATTGGGACTTACTTCAAATACACCCAAATCGAAATATTCGTGTCCTTCAGCAAGAGCATTACAATCGAGTAAAACTTCTTCAGGTGCCTCCATTGTCTCTTTTTTACGACAATGGATGGAATACTGTTTGCCTTTCTCTGTGCGTGAATAATACAAATATTCACCTTCACGATAAGGCACAGTGGAGTCGTCTTCCTTGATTCTGCCAACCATCTCTTGGAAAAGCTTTTCCTGTAACTCTTTGGTAGGAGCCATCACTGCATCGGCATAGTGATTTTCAGCTTCGAGATAAGCACGGACCTCGGGATTGCCACGTTCACGTAGCCAATGGTATTGGTCGTTGAAAACATGGCCATGAACAGTAGTTTCATGGTCTGCACGTTTTGCCACAGGAGGTCGCTTGATGTCTGCCATTGTCTGCCGTACCTTCCAACAGTCCCCCTAGATAGATCTAGATTAAGGGGAGTATACCCGCAATGTAGCAATGTGTGAACCCCTGAGGAATGACAATACTTCACAATTCAATCTAGCCTTCGTATCATTGGTCTGTGCCCAAAGAAGGAAAAAAGAAAAAGAAGTTCACTCTTCCGCCACGGGCCGCTGAACGTTATTCAGGACTGAAGCGGCTCGGCCTTGGTGGTATGGGTGAAGTTTTTCGTGCCCTAGACCTTCGTTTGCAAAGAGAAGTGGCTCTAAAAGTCATCCGCATGGACGCCGGAGAGAAGGACAAGAGCACAGAACGTCTTCGTCGAGAGGCCAAAGCTCTGGCTACTCTGAGGCATCCCAATGTGGTCCGGTTGCTCGATTTTGACGAAGAAGGGGGCGTCGCTTTTTTAGCCATGGAATTTGTCGATGGTTTGCCTCTCAGCAAAGTCATCGAAGAGACGGGAAAACTCTCATCCAAACGAGCAGCTGCCATTGGAGCAGCTGTGGCCGAGGGTTTGTACGCAGCCCATGAGCGGGGCATTATCCACAGGGACATCAAACCAGACAATATCCTCATCTCCAACGAAGGCATACCCGTTGTTGCCGACTTTGGATTGGCCAAAGGTGCAGAGGCAGATGATGATCCATCCTTGACCAAAACAGGCCACTTCGTTGGCACTCCAAAGTTTGTACCTCCTGAAGTGATCACTGGTGCTCCCTTTTGTGCCACGAGCGATCTTTATCAGCTGGGCTTGGTCCTCTACCAAATGCTGACTGGTATACATCCCTTGGCCGAGGCAGACTTTTTGTCTGTCGCTCGCGGTACTGCCCTCAAAGATGTGCAGCCCCCCTCCATGCTCAACGAGCAGGTAGACAAAAAACTCGACGACATCATTATGAGCCTCATTGCCAAGGATGTTAAAAAACGTCCGCAGACAGGGAAGAGCCTAGCCCGAGCCTTGAATGATTGGCGCCAGGGAGAGAATAAAGGTGGAAACGCCAAAGGAAAGGCTGCAGCCGGCCAAGACAAAGCTGCCGTAGTCAAATCAAAAGATGGCAACAAAACAAAACGGATCAAACGAAAAGCCAAACACCGTCAGCTGATGCTCTTTACGGCTAGCCTGACAGGATTTTTCGTGCTGGGTCTATTGGTCATACTGTTGATGACTAGAAAAACTCAACCTACGAGTATTTCCGGTTTTGTCATGCCCAAAGGTCTGCGCTGGCATGGGCGAAGGGGAAAACTAATCCCCATTTGGACAAACAAAGGCGATGCATTCGAGATAGAGCTCCGAGAAACATCGGAAAAAGATTGGCGCATCATGCCCATGGAGTCCTCCCTCTCTGGATTAAAACCTGGCAATCGATATCGTGTCAGATTCCGCTCTGTCGATGGCCGCCTCAGTCCTTCTCAGACTGTTACAGTTCCCTATTCTGCCCTCAAGTTCCAGGCCTTGACGTCAAATGACATCAAAGAAGAAATCGTCACAGCAACGCTACGTTCACAGATTCCTTTGCTCGTTAGTGCCAAGTGGAAACAAAACAATCAACGTTATTACTTCAATTGCTCGAAAAAACCTTCTACCAATCACGAGCTAGACTTTAATCTTAGCCATGGACTCTTTGATTCCTTGCAGCTAAAAGTGAAGGATCAAAAGGCCAACATGTGGACGGCGGCCCTTCCTGCAGCTTCTTTGGCAGAGGCTATCTTAGGAAAACTCAAGGCCATATCCCACCTGAAACTCATCGATGATCTGTCAGAGAGATCCTTCAAAGACAGGACACGCGGAGGCGACTTACATGGCAGCCTCGTTGCCAAAGGACTGGATGTAATTACCAATACTCCTTCTGTGAAGGCCTTTCTTCAAATCCGCCCCTTTGCCCCTCTCGTACTGGCTGACAAAGGATTACCATTGGAAGAGCGAGCCAAACTCTATCGGAACTTGAACAACCTCTTACCTTTGGACAGGTTTTTCGAGGTTTATGGTCGCCGCCTCCCCTTCAATGTGGAAGCACTCGTAAGTCCGTTCAGTCACTTGAGTAAAGAAGTGTACGAAGGAGGTTTGGTCCTTGGTAAGTGGCCAGCTGGCTTTTTACTCGAACTAACAGAAGGCAATCAGCAACAAGCAAGTAAGTCCACTGTGGTGACGCTCAATTTCACAGTGCCACCGGGCCTTTTGCGAAAAGCTAAAAATGCTTTTTTATGCACAAACACAAACCTGTACAGCTACAGAGTTGCCTTGCAAGCCAATCTCAATGACAAGCTCGATTTGAACTACCACTTTCGTCCCCATCGCGTTCATATCTCTCATTTCGTATCAGGTGGTGGTGACAAAGCGCAGGTCAATCGGGTCAGAAGTTTCAATCCACATTATCTGAGCCAAGGTGAAAATGTGCTTCGATTACAAATCAAATCCCTGCTCGGTCATAGACAACGAGCGACTATCCAATTGAAGGAGCTTCGGCTACTTCTGATAGGTCAAAATGACAAAATCATTAGATAAATGTTTGTTCAATATCAGCTGGGCTACAGAAGAGGATATGACCCAAATCACTCGCTTGACTGAGGCAGCGCTTGCTTTTAGCGGCAGCAAGGAACGCATGGACGAGCCCACTAGGCAGGAGCTTCTGCACCTAGTTCGTTTGCAATGTGTGCTCCTTCTAAAAGATGAAGATGAGCTGGCTGGGTTTCTTGCATATGCTGATTGCCGGCGCTGGGAAGATTTGCCTAGGGGACAGGTGCACCTCCTTCACCTTCATAATCATCCTGATTATGACAGGGCTGCTGTCATAACTTCATTGCTCGACAGGATTGCTCGAGAGTGCAATAAACATGGCATTCCTCTACTGACTATCGCTGTTCCCGTGGAGAGAGAACATCAACACGATGAGTTGAGAGAAAAGGGTTATGAAAATGATGATCTTCCTCAACTCTTGCGACGATACCCACGCCATCATCACCTCGTTTTCAGAGGTGAAGTAAAGAGTGAAAATTCCACTTTGATTTTCCTTGAAGACAGTCTACCAGGCAGAGCGCGAGACGGAAGACTTGCTTTTGCCAAAGAACAGGAATTGACCTTAGAAGTTTCTTATGAATCCTGGGAAACAAAAGGGTGGGTCTTTTTGTATGAAGAGGCAGAGGTGGAAGTTCACTCCATCTGTGCCATTGCTATGACGGAACACCACCTTCTTCACAAAGAAAAATACCATCGCCACGAAGCCGAACGTTTGCTTTTGGGTTCTATGGACGTGGCCACTCGCTTAGGAGCCAAGCGTGTGACAGCCTTATTTACAGCAGGATTGGATTTAGCAGACCAACCCTTTGAACGTGCTGTGGACTTTTTTGGTCCTATGGCAGAAAGGGCCAGGGATAGAGAATTGCAGATAGATATCATGGCTGCACCTCCTCGCTCTTGCCCTATTTTCAGCAATCCTCAGGAAGTTCTCCAATTGCTCAAAGCCCTCGAGGCTCCCGATGTGTTTGGAATGCGAATAAACGCCAGTGACTTGAAAAAACCGACTGACTTTTTCTCCCAATGGAAAACTCCCATCCATGTTTTGCAAATAGATGAGATGGATAAAGAGACTCCATTGAAAAAGTGGCTTCGGCCAGAGGGTTTACCTGAATTGATTAGTATTGCTTTTCCGCAAACTGACGAGCCAGGAGAGATAGTGGAGCTCATCAACAAACTCAAAGAGGATTTCTCTTAAGCTTTCAACAAACCCAGTTTTTTCAGTTTGCGATAGAGGGTTCCACGAGCAATCCCCGTCTTTCTCACGACAGCAGAGAGATTACCACCACATTCAGCCAAGGAACGGGCAAAATATTGCTCTTCAAAAAACTCGAGTGCAGCTTTATGCTCTTTGGGAAAAGAGGGAGCTGCAGCAGAGACTTCATTTTGCAAAGATAGAGCGGTTTTGGGTACTACTGCATCTTGGGCAAGAACCACTGCTCTTTCGATGACATTTCTTAATTCACGAATATTGCCGGGCCACTGATAATTCACCAAGGCTCTTTGAGCACCATCGCTAAAGCCTGTTATTTTTTTACCAAACTGACGACAGAAGAGACGAAGAAAATAGTTGGCCAATGGCAAAAGGTCTCCTTTTCTCTCTCGCAAAGGTGGGACCTGGAGGGAAAAGACGTTTATTCGATAATAAAAATCTGCTCTGATTTTGCCCTCACGTACCCCCTGTGCCAAATCTAAATTGGTTGCACAAATGAGTCGAAAATCCACTTGCTTCTTTTCACTGCCACCAATTCTCTCGACAACGCCCTCTTGCAAAACCCTGAGAAGTTTCACTTGCAACTCCTGTGAAAGTTCGCCAACTTCGTCGAGGAAAATCGTCCCTCCATGAGCCAACTCGAAAAGACCTGGTCGAGAGCGATTGGCATCTGTGAATGCGCCTTTTTTTACGCCAAAAAGTTCGGCTTCTATGAGCTCCGGTGTAATGGCTGCACAGTTGACAGCAACAAAAGGAGCCTCCTTTCTACTGGAACGCTCATGAATCTCGCGAGCGGCTACCTCTTTACCAGAACCAGTCTCGCCAGTGATGGAAACAGTAGTATCTAGCTTTGCTGCTGAATGGAGCATTTCATCAAAACGTGCACTATTTTCGTCATTACCAGAGACAAAAGAAAAGCCAGCCTTTTGCAAACGACGTAACTCGCGCAGATGTTGACCAGCTTCATAAAGTCTCTTTTTTGTCGTAGCTGTCGTCAATAAAACAACAGCCAATCCTGAAGCAGTTTCAATGAAAGGCAGGGTGCTATCATCCAAACGAGAACTGAGAGCGGCACCATCTAGATAGATGACTCCAAGAGGTTTTTTATCAGCCATCAAAGGCGCACAGACTATTGATCTGGGCCCAGCTTCTGGCCCAAGAGAGAGGGCATTTTTACATCTATCATCAGTGGCTGAATCTGCAATAAAAATAACTTTGCCTTCTGAGAGAGCCAGTTCATAGACAGTCGAACTGACGGCTAGATAGTCATCGAGGTCAGAGAGATTTTTGGAGACTATGGGCAACATAGTATTGGCCCGTCTTTCCTCGAGAAGAACAAATCCTCGCTCTACTCTGAGGAGGGACATCAATCCTTCGAGCAGGCAAGTCAGGAGCTCACGCGGTCCAGAACAATCGCGTAGACGCGCAAAAAAGGCACCATAAGGCTGCCATTTCTTTTCCGATGGCAATTGCACTAACTGAACTTCATCGAGGTTTGTTGGTAACTCGTGCAAGATGGTCAATTTGGATTGATAAAGAAGCAGCTCGTCATTGTTCTCGAGCAAACCCTCTTTGTTTTTTTCGCCATTGAGCAAAACACCGCAGCGACTGCCCAAGTCGCGGAAAAAGACTGTTTTACCACTGCGTTCCAGCAAAAGGTGGCGACGAGAAATCCTTGGATGATTGATGACAAGGTCGCACTCAAAACCGCGACCAACAATGAATTCACCTTCAGGCAGAGAGATGGCTTGAATGTCACCTGCCCATTGAAGAACTAACCACACAGTTTCTCCCTCGATGGGAAAAACTATAACACGGCCTCCTGCTGATCTTCACAAGCACGCATTCTGCGTTTGGCCTTGCGGGCAACGGAACTACCTGGTGCCAACTCAATGACTGTGGACCAGTTGGCTTTTGCCAACTCAAAGTTACCCAGCTTGAAATGGCAGTTTCCAAGATAATAACGAGCCATACTGTCTTCTGGTACCTGTTCCAGCAAATCGAGGTAACAACGAATGGCTTGGTCGATTTCACCATTTCGGTAATATTCGAAAGCGAGCCACTCTTTGATCTTTTTATTGTTGGGATCTTCACGGAGAAGCTGCAAAACGTCATCAGTTCTCTCACGAGGTCTTCTGTCATATTGGGTCATGAGAGATAATTCCTCTTCAGGTTTCCCATCGTCTAGGGCCATTGGGGGCTGCAACTCTTCCAAGTCAGCCAACATGGCATCAATGCGCCCCTTCATCGTCGTAAACTCATCCCAGAGTGGACGAAACTCTCTCAACCATTCGCCCAAAGGGCTATTGGAGAAGTTCTTTTCATCAGCTTGCTGACGATTGGCAAAGCGAGCACGACGCCTATCTAGAGCGCGATTGACAGTAGTTACGAGCTCTATCAGTTTGAAAGGTTTTTCGAGAAAATCAATGGCGCCGGCTCGAAGGCACTCAAAAGCCATTTCCACGTTGCCATAGCCAGTGATGACGATGACCTCAGTGTCAGGAGACTCGTGGCGAACAGCTTCCAGGACACCTTGCCCCGTAATGTCGGGCATCATGATGTCAGTGATCACTAAATCAAAATCACTCTGTTGTAATTCGGCAATGGCAGCGAGTCCATCTGCAACTTCCACAATGTCATAGCCCATGTCAGTCAATTTATCGGAAATCATCAAACGAGTGACAGCATCGTCATCTGCCACGAGAATACGCACCTTTGCCATAGCCAATCCTTCCAAGGTCTAACAAGGATAGGATGACAATTGCATGAGACGTGCCAACCAGTAGATGGCCTTTTCAGCCACTTCCCTATACAGATAATGGCGAAGCGCCATGGCTTAAACCACTAGGCTGGCAAGTTGCTCGCGCCCTCTTTTCGCTTTTTCCTCTCGAGATGAACGACGGCAAGGACATCTAAAACGATAAAAACAGAGATGATGACGACAGTCATGGTCGTGACTACATACTCGGGCGACTTTTTATCGAGGACGAAAAGTAGAGCTATGGCAGCCAATAGAATGGCTAAACCAATGACTAAACCTATGCGCAGCAAGCGTATACTCGTCATTTTGACTTGGCCACATGACATGCAACGAGGTGACCTTCAGCACCCAAGGGGCGAAGCTGAGGCCGCTCCTGGGCACATTTATCGATAGCCTCTGGGCAACGAGGTCTGAAAACACAACCAGGAGGCAAGTCGATGGGGCTGGGCACATCGTAACTCTTCAGCGGCAACTCTCGTTTAATCTTCGCTTTACGAGGATCAGGTACGGGAATGGCTGTTAACAAAGCCTTCAAATATGGATGAAGCGGATCATCGAGGACATTGATTATTCCACCTGTCTCAATGATTTCCCCCAAATACATGACGACAATGCGGCCATCACGGGCAAAATATCGAGCAGTTGCCAAATCGTGAGTCACGTATAGGAAAGAAATACCCTCCTTTTCGCAAAGATCACGCATGAGATCCAAAATTGCCAACCGCATGGAAGCGTCTACAGCAGAGACAGGTTCATCAGCCAGAACCAATTTGGGTTTCATGATGGTGGAACGTGCGATGGACACACGCTGTTTCTGACCTCCGCTGAGCTGGAAAGGGTATTTGCCCAAATAAAAGTCAGGAGGATCAAGACCAACCATCTTCAAAAGACGCCGCGCTTCATCGCGTAAGTTGCAATCAGCTCCAAGTAAGCCTCGTCTTTTGGCTACTTCGAGAGGAGCTGACAAAGTCTCCCAAATGGTTCGTACTGGGTTTAGGCTGGCAAAAGGGTCTTGGTGGATGACCTGAACAATGGAACGTTTTTCAGGCGTCCAACTAAATCCACCTTTCCATATGTTTTCACCTTCCAGCAAAACTTCGCCACCAGTTGGTTTCAAAACACCAAGGGCAACTTTGCCAATGGTGGACTTGCCACAACCAGACTCTCCTACTACAGCGACGATTTCTCCAGGTTTGAAATCCAAGGATACGTTTCTCGAGGCGTGCAAGACACGCCCGTCATCTAGAGGAAATTCAACACGAATATTTTTTAGTTCAATGATTGGCATCGAGCTTCTCCAAGAAACAGGCCTTCCAGTGGCCGTCGCTAATTTGTTCCAGGTGAGGTCTTTCCTCACGGCAACGAGGCATGGCATAACTGCAGCGGGGATGGAACAAACATCCTTCAGGTCGAGAGAGCAGATCAGGCATCGCCCCAGGAATGGCTTTATGTCTCGTTACGTCACCTTCTATTGAAGGCATGGCGTTTATGAGAGCAGCGGCATATGGATGTTGAGCTGCATTGAATACTGCGTCAGCCGAGCCC
Source organism: uncultured bacterium (assembly GCA_964643655.1). Classification (GTDB taxonomy): domain Bacteria; phylum Muiribacteriota; class UBA6191; order CAZXTJ01; family CAZXTJ01; genus CAZXTJ01. The sequence goes on along the minus strand of CAZXTJ010000031.1, from coordinate 4,145 downwards.
AATTCAACGAGCTGTCCAGCGTACATTACGCCCACACGATGACAGAGTTTGGCAGCCGATGAAAGGTCGTGGGTGACCAACATCATAGAAGTTCCTGTCTTCTGCTGTACTTCTGTCAAAATGTCGAAAATATAATGCTGAGTAATCGTGTCTAGCGCAGTTGTTGGTTCATCGAGAATGAGAAACTTGGGGTTCAAAATCATGGACAGGGCAATGATTGCTCGCTGTCTCATTCCTCCGCTGAGTTCGTGTGGATAAGAGGGAAGGATACGATCTGCCTCGAGGCGCACCATACTGAGCAGTTCGTTAATCCTCTCCAAATCCTGCTGTCTACCACCACTGAGACCATGATCTATCATTGTGTCGCGAAACTGCTCTTCAATTCTCAAAGTTGGATTGAGAGCATTTTGAGCCGCTTGAAAGATCATGGCAGCTTTCACCCAACGAAACTGACGCAATTTTTCTGGCGAGTAGTCGAGAACATTTTCACCTTCCCACAAAATTTCGGAAGCTTTGTCAATGACAGTGTTGGGTGCTCCTGTACCGAGGATGGCCGAGGTAAGCGTCGATTTACCACAGCCTGACTCGCCAATGAGGGCGATGACATCATTTTTGAAGAGGTCGAGACTGACTCCTTTGACGGAGTTGACCAATCCCTCACGAATACGATAACTGACCGACAAATTCTTGATGGAGATGAGAGGTTCTTTCACGTCACATCCTCCTCAAGCGTGGGTCGAAGAGCTCATTGAGCCCTGAGGCGAAAGAAACCATACAATATTGAAAGAGCACGATGGTGAAGACAGGTGCCAAGACGTACATGATTGCATGGGGCACGTAAATGGCGCCGGAAGTAAATGTTGAGAGATAAAGCATCATTCCCCAGTTCGTCGGATCTAGTGGAACCAAACCAAGGAACATAATGCCAATACTGGCTGTAATAGCTCCGCGAGCCATATCGATGAAGTTGATGGAAATGTAAGAGACCATATTGGGTGCAAGTTCACGGAAGATGATGTGACCTGTACTCAAACCCATGATTTCTGTAACTTCTATGAACTCCCGCCCTTTCAAGGACATGACCTGCGCTCTGAGAGAACGAGCAAGACCGGGCCAGTTGAAGAGAGCTATGACCAAACCAAAAGTGAAAGAATCTTTAACAGGTAATAGTGTGGCCAAAATGACCAAGACGGGAAAACGAGGTAGAACGAGTAGTACATCGATGATGCGAACGAGAATAACGTCTACCCAGCCACCCTTCAAACCTGCCAAAAAGCCGATGACGATTGCAAACAAAGTTCCGAAAAATGCTGCTGTAAAGGCAATTATCAATACACCTGGTGAACCGTGGACCAACTGATGGGCTATGTCACGACCAGCGTGATCCGTTCCCAACCAGTGGCTAAAGGAGGGTGCCTGGAAACGTGCTTCGTGGTTGACTGTCATATCCAAGGGGATGACAAGGGGTCCAACTGTAGCCATTAGAGCAAAAACACAGAGACCCAAGAAGCCATAAAATGCGCGGCGATTGGCACGCAAGATTTTGAGCATTTCAGAGAAGGTTGAATTTTCTTTTTCCACGATACACCTCCTTACGATTTGATACGAGGATCGAGCTTGGCATAGACGATGTCAGCCAGCAGAGTGAATACAATCATGGCCATTGTGGTAACGAGGAATATGCCCTGCATTAAGGGGAAGTCCCTATTGTTCAAAGCCTCTGTGAGGAAATATCCCATTCCAGGATAACTGAACAAGAACTCGATGAGCATGGCTCCTGAGAACATTGTGCCAAGGGCGATGGCAAAGGTCGTAATGAGAGGCAAAATGGCATTTTTACCTAGGTAATTGACAATGATACGTTTGTTTGTCAGACCTTTTGCTCGAGCCACTGTGATGTAGTCCGAACTGAGGACCGACATGGCCGAACCTTTCATGGCCAAAGCCCAAGTGCCCATTGTCTGCAAGGTGAAAGCAGCAACGGGCAAAACAGCGTGGTAGAGGACATCGAGCATGAATGCCAAATTAAACCCTGGAGTCACCTCAACTCCATAAGCGCCACGAAGGGGGAACAGTCGTAGGTTGATGGCAAAAACGAGGAGCAAGATGAGAGCGATGATGAAATCGGGAATTGATTGAGCCATGGCTGCGTAAAGAGTGACTATGGGATCGAGCCATGACTTCCTGTTCCACGTAATTATCAATCCTATGAGGACTCCAGAAGTAAAGGAACAAAGCAAAGCCAAAGAAGCTATGAACAAAGTCCAGGGCAGTGCTTTCAGTATTACTTTGGAAACGGGCACTCGCAGATAGAGAGAGGTTCCCAAGTTGCCTGTCATTACGCCGCCAAGATACTTGAAGAACTGTACATAGACAGGAACAGAAGGATCATAGTTCAAATGAGTCTTGGCCAATTCATAGGCATTCTCATAGGGTATACCCTGCTCTATGACCATTTTGGTCGCCCAAGTATGAACGATGTCTCCAGGCATCATCCTGATGAGATAAAAAGTCAAAATCAAACCAAGGAATGCCGTTAGGAGTGAAACCATTAGTTTAGTCTTCATTGCCTCACCCCCTTTAGTTTTCCTTGCATGATGAAGGTCGTGAAAATTGCCTCTATTCCCGAGCTTGCGGCAGTCCACAATGGAGCACTGTCAGCAGGCCATCCAGCTACTCGTTCTCCTTCCATGTGGAAGATCATCAAGCGTTTTTCATAAACAGAAAGGAAAGGCAGATATTCGTTCGTATACCGAGCCAACTCTTTGACCACTCTTCTTGTTTCTCTTTCACTCAAGTGTCCGTCGAACTTTCGCACCAATTTTTCAGGTGCTACGCCTTCAGCCTTTTTGATGACATCGTTTATTTTCGTAGCGGTGGAAATGACACCGCTTTTGCCGAAATAACGACGGTATGACATCTCCGGCAAACCATAACGACGGAAGTCTGTGCCATTTTCCGCCATGATATTAAAATCACCTTCACGCATTCTCGTGCCGGCACGCTCAGGTAAATCGGCTCGCACTCTCGTTTTGATGCCAAAAGAACTGAGCTGTGTGGAGGCTACTTCTGAAGCCATGACCCAATCACTGTTGGGGATAGTGTTTATCTCCATGGTGATGGGAGTGCCGTCTTGGTAACACCAAGCTCCGTCTTCGTTCTTTTTGTAACCAGCGCCCTCGAGTAGCTTTTGGGCCTTCTCCAAAGAGTGGTCATATTTGGTCAAGGTGGCCAAAAAGTTGTCATCGAGCCATTCATGGCGATAAGACTTGAGGACACCCGTCGAATAATCATCAATGGCGTCAGAGTAATAATAAGCAACCTTGGTGATCACTTTTCGGTCGAGGACATGGGCCACAGCTTTTCTGAAAGCCAAGTCGGAAGTTGGTTTTTTCGCCGTATTGAACATGAAACCAAACTCCTGCATATCTGAAGGAGTACCCAACTTCGTCTTTTTGTTGAGCTGCAACACCCTATTTGTGACATCAAGAGGAGTCGCTGCATTGGAGGCATCTAGCTCTCCAGAGATCAAAACAGCCCAAGCCATTCTGTTGTCTGGAACACGAATGACTCGCACCTCATCCAAATCGATGGTCTTGGCAGACCAGCCTTTATCGAACTTCACGAGTCGCTGTACATCAGAAGTGACGGTGACCAATCTGAAAGGACCTGTGCCAACAGGCAAATCAGGTCTCACACGAAATAGAGCGTCTCTAATCTCTTTTTTCTTTTTTGAGATATTGTGAAAATGTTTCGTCGCTTTTTCACTCTTACGACTACCGACATGCGTCTTCCAGAAGGTTGCATCTTCTTTGAGCAACTTCTCGATTTGGTCGTTCCATTTGCCAAAGAGGTCACGGCAATAACAGATCTCACCATAACTGAGAATTTGGATTAGCTCACGTTGAGTGATGGACTCGCGCCAATGAAAACGCAAACTATGTTCACCAACCAGCTCGATTTGCTGTAGTTTTAACCACTCCCAAATGGGCCAGGAGATGATGTATCCCAGAAGGTAGGTCGTGCGCACATCCTCGTTGGTGAATGCTGTGCCATTGTGCCAGTAGACACCTTTTCGCAGATTGACTGTAAGACTCTTGCGATTGGGAGCTAGAGAATAGTCTGTTGCCAAACGAGGGATGAAC
>CAZXTJ010000030.1:0-26038 GCA_964643655.1 uncultured bacterium | reverse complement strand
TTCGCTCCTGAACATACCAGCGGCTGGTTCACTGAGCAGAACACAAGAGGGATATGGTCTGTGGCTTTTCCACTTCACCTCGAACCAACCAGGACCAGTGCGAGTCGTAATGTTGTGAGCTTCAAAAGGTGGAGTCCTAAAAACACCTAAAAAGTGGAGCAATATGGCAGTGGAAATCAAACCCAAGACAAAAACCATGACCATCTTGCCAAGGGAATTATGCTCTTCTCTATGGACTAGGGCCCCTGGTTCAGCAGGCGGAGGCAGAGCTACAGTTTCTCTTTTCTGCTCTCTAACTGGTGTTGCCTTTACCGCATTTTTCGCTTTGCGTCTTTTGGGCAGTGGTGGCAGTTTACATGAGAAACCTTCTTTGACGATGGTCTCTATGTCTTTGACTAGATAAGTGGCGTCGGGATAACGCTCATCTGTCTCTCTGGCAAAGCAGCGGTAAACAAGATTGTTCCAGGCTGAGCCTACCTCTTTTTTGTCTGTTGGGCGTGGCCTATCTCTTCCCAGAATTTTACCGGCAACTGTTTGTAGGTCTTTGCCGTCGAAGGCTGGTTTCCCTGTGAGGCATTCATAGGTAATTGCACCAAGTTGGTGTAAATCAGTGCGACCATCGACTGGTGAACCCAAAAGTTGCTCTGGCGCCAAAAATTGGGGTGTTCCTATTACCTGTCCCGTTCCAGTCAATGTCGTCAGTCGACAATCGCGTACTAGACCGAAGTCGAGAATGATGGGACGACCTTTGGGACTGACGAGGATGTTGGAGGGTTTCAAGTCACGATGGACCAAACCTTTGGGATGATAATAAACAAAGGCAGAAGCTACCTGCTTGATGAAAACGAGAACACCTCTTTCGGGAATGGCTCCTTTTTTGAAGAGGATGTTGTTCAAATCAGGATAAGGAAGATATTCCATGATTATGTAAGGTTGGCAGCGAGCCATACCTGGTTGGTTCTCTAGAACTCCATAGTCATAAACACCAACGATGTTTTCGTGTTTCAGCCGAGCCAAAACCAAATACTCTCGCTCAAAACGCATACCCACATCTTGGCGATCGATGAAATGTTCTGCCAAAAACTTTATGGCCCGTTCTTTACCCGATTTTTTGTCTATAGCCTTGAAGACTTGGGCCATTCCGCCAGCGCCCAGCTCGCCTACGATTTCATATTGGTCTTTGATGACTGTACCTATCACAGTACGTCCTCCTCATTCGATGCTACCATGGACCAAGTAAATTGGAGAGGAGAGATAGAGTAGTGGAAGGCCAACTGCTCGAAGGGCGATATAGAGTCGGCAAAGAATTGGGCCGAGGTGGCGCTTCGGTCGTTTATAAAGCCAAAGACATGGAAGTGGGCAATATAGTTGCAGTCAAGGTTCTGCAGCCTGATCCCGTGGGTATGAAAGAGGAGAACCGAGAGGTCGTTCTCACCCGTTTTGCCCGAGAATATGAAGCTTGTGCTCGTCTCGACCATCCCAACATCATCAAAGTGCACCACTTTGGTGTACTTTTAGATGGCAGCAGATATATCGTCATGGACTTCCTGCCCCACCTCACACTCGATGATTACATTGACGAAAATGGTGCAATGTCTCTTGCTCAAGCCATGGATTTGGGCAAACAAATGGCTCGTGCCCTGGCTTATTGTCATACACAAGGTGTCATTCACCGTGATCTGAAGCCTGCCAATATTTTGGTGGCCAAAGATGGGAAGGTAACCATTCTCGATTTTGGTATGGCTCGAGATCTCGATGCTGAGACTCTTACGAAGACAGGCGAAATCTTTGGTACGCCAATGTATATGGCTCCAGAGCAACTGCGTGGGCAAAGGGCAACTTATCTAACTGACATCTATCAAGTTGGCCTCATTCTTTACGAGGCCATGGCAGGAAAACCTCCCTTCAAGGCTGCAGGATTGACAAAACTCGTCAAAATGATAATCAATGGTGATGTACCACCGCTTTCTGCCTTTGCCCCCCAGGCGACGCCAGCTTGGACTGCTCTTGTCCATCGCTGTATGAGTCCCACACCTGATACGAGGTGTCCTGACGCACTTGCGCTCTTGAGAGATTTGGAGACCATAGATAGAAACACTCCCGTTGCCCCTGAAAAAATGAAAATACGTCCACAACCTGGTGGGCGTGATACAGCTGCTGCAAAACCCATAGTCAAAAGAGAAAAGGTTCCAACTACTCTTCCTCCACGACAAAGACAAAAGAGAGCTAGTTTATTGCCTCTCGTGGGATTGTTCTTGGCTGGTTGTCTGCTCTCGACAGTTTTTTTCTGGGGACGAGCAACTCTATTCAAAGAGAAAGTCCTCTATGGAGTAAAGGAATTCAAAGTTGATACCGGTTTGGGCTGGATGGAGGTCACTTGGCTCTCTGAAGTACCTTATCCCTCCATTGTTGCACTTCTAGACAGTGGCGGTCGCTGTTTTGGTGGAGAAAAGGGAAGAGCCACCAAAAATCATCGAGTTCGCATAACTGGTTTGACTGAGGGCAAAATATATCGTGCTTGTGTCATTTATCCATCAGGAGAGCAGTCCTTTGCTGAGAAGATAACTGTCCCTTCATTCTCTTTTCACTTGAAAAAAACAAAGATCAAAGGTGAGAAGTTGTTGCTGTACTGGAGATGTTCAGGAACGAAAGCAGCCAAACTGATTGTCCAAGAAGCTACTGGAGCTCGGGGCGGTCACCTCGTCGAGCGTTCTTATCTTGCTCAGAAGGATGACGAAAACTTCAAGGTCAGTTTGCCTTTTTCCGGTCGTTCAATGCATGGAGCACTCGTCAAGGCGCAGCTGAGCGATGGGTCAGAGCGAACTATCAATTTGGCAACAATCGCCATGGGATTGACAGAGAGATTCAACAGTGTTTTCAAACTCAATCCGCCTGGTCAGTTAGCAGCCGATAGCTTGGAACGAGTCTTCCGCGAGCTGAATAAAAGGGCCGCTGGCAAGGGGAATTGGCATTTATATAATGATGAAATCACGCGAAAAATCAGAGAACTGAACATTCTTGGCCACTATAAAAAAGCTGCTGCAATTTCTCCCCTTGTGTTTTCCACTGGTCTCTTTTCCATAGAAGAGCGGGAAAAGCTTTATCGTTGCCTCACATCAGTTCATCAGTTGTCAGTTTGGTCACCCAATGTAATGGGGGTCCGTTCCTTTAAAGTGAAAGAACCTTTGGAACTAGCGGATTTTTCACTCCTGTGTGAACCAACCTTCAAACCTGGTGGTGAAACTATCGTTCTTCGCTCCAGGAAACAGCCCCGTCTCCATTTGACGACCCACGTAACAAGACCAAGTCAAGCCAAAAACTGGAAAGCCAATTTTTACATCAAAGACCTTGCATCAATTCGAGCAGCAGAGTTTCACCTGCGTACAGGTGTTTTGGGGCCTATGACCCTCAAACTCGTTGTCAATGGCAAAACACCCCATTTGTACATTTATGATAGAGACACTTTTGAGATGAAAAAATTCAGCCAGTTTATGGACAATGCGCCAATGAGCCACAAAAATGATCTAGATATTGGTGGTGTTTTGGTAGAGGCAACGGCTGTGAAGAATGTGTATCAGCGCATTCCTCCTTCCCTATTGCGCGAGGGGAATAATATAGTGGAGCTGACTGCAGCCCCTATTTGCACGAAGAGCATATCTTGGTTCCAAGGTGCAGTCATGGAAGTGGTCGTTCGACTAGGGCGATAGGAGCAAACAATGTGGCTCATAGTGAAAAGAGGAGGGGAGACCTCCTTTTCGCTCCCCCTAGCTGTTGGGAGGACTATCATTGGCCGGGGGCCATCTTGTCAGCTCACCGTTCAATGTCGATCTTTATCACGCAAACATGTGGAACTCCATTTTCTTGACGGAGCAGTGACCTTCTCTGATCTTGCCTCACGCAAAGGTGTATTCCTCAATGGCAAGTCCTCTAAAGAAGGAGAACTCAAGCCTGGTGACAAGCTGCAGTTAGGTGAGGTGTTACTTTCCATTTCGCCAACACTGCCAGAAGTAATTCACAAAAAAGAGGAAGAAAAATCATCGCCACTTTGCCATCTCTTGAAACATGTACAAGAGAGTTCTGATCCTCGAGTATTGCTGGAGCACTTGCTTCAGGGACTAGTCGAGATATTTTCCGCTGAACGGGGATATGTACTGCTCAAAAAAATGGGAGCAAATAAATTGACACCTGTTGCTTCTTATAACATTGAAGATGCTACTTCTTTTGCCGCAGTCTCATCGACTGTGTACAAACAAGCAATCGAAAGCGGAGAAGTCTTATATATCCATAATTCCCGTGAAGACGAACGATGCGCTCAGGCCCAATCTATAAAAGCCCATGAGTGGCCAAGATCTATTGTTTGTGCTCCTCTTAGTGCTTCCGGAAAAACCTTTGGTGTCCTTTATGTAGATAGACCCATGCAAGTGGAAGAAGATACGGGCGATTTGCTGCCAACGATTGATACAGCAGCAGGTGTAGCTGCTCAGCTCCTTGCTGGTGTCAGAGTCCGCAGTCAACTTTTGGCAGAGAGAGGTCGCCTAAAGGCCATTAATGCCCTTGCTCAGCAAAGTGAACGACTTGTTTTGGGTTCTAGCGAACAGTCACAGCAGCTGTCGCAGCTTCTCAAATCTGCGGCTCCTGAAGACGTAACGGTCCTCATTACAGGGGAAACAGGCACAGGTAAAGAGATGGTTGCCCGTGCCATTCATGAGATGTCTGCCAGAGCTGTTGGTCCTTTTATCGCTGTCAATTGTGCTGCATTACCTCGAGACATATTGGAAGCAGAACTTTTTGGTGCTGAAAAAGGTGCTTATACAGGCGCAACAGAACGACGTTTAGGACGTTTTGAATTGGCTCAAAGTGGAACGCTGTTCCTTGATGAGATAGGGGAATTGCCACTAGACTTCCAAGTGACAATGTTGCGAGCTCTGCAAGAGCGGGTAATCACGCGCCTTGGCGGTTCCAAGCAGATACAAGTGGACTTTCGCCTCTTGTGCGCCACCAATGCAGGCCTCGAAGATGCCATACAGGCTGGAACCTTTAGGCGAGATTTTTATTATAGAATTAATGTCTTTCCCGTTACGCTCTCACCTTTGCGTGAAAGACATGCTGATATCGAAGAGCTGGCAAATCACTTCCTTTCATCTTTCACTACGAGATACAACAGGAAGCTGAAAGGATTTACCAAAGAAGCCATCATGGCATTAAAAACTCATTCCTGGCCTGGGAATATTCGTGAGTTACGTAATGCCATCGAAAGAGCAGTTGTCGTTGAACGGCAGGAACTAGTGCAAGCCACTAGCCTTCCCATCACTGATGTTGCTTTGGCCGGTCCTGAAGCTACTTTCTGGTCTGACTTGCCCGATACATACGAAAGTGCGCGCGAGATGTTCGAGCGCACTTTTCTCGAGAGAAGCCTCAAGATACACGATGGCAATGTGACCGCCGTAGCCAACAAGACTGGTATGCCACGGCGGACCATTTACCGTCGCCTGAAAGCCTTCGGTCTACTCAAAGACCGTCATTCATAGAAATATCTTTTTTTGAAGTCTGAGCAGCTACTAGTTGCACAAGCTTTTTTTGCCTTCTGAACTTTGTAAGGGCAACCTCCGCAAGATGATTTTTTCAGTGCAGCCTTTTGACCTTTGCACACTCCGCAGCATTTAGTTTTCGTGCATTTGCCAACGACGGGGCAGCTTTTGCCAACTTTTTTCATGCGCATTCTCTTGAGGTAGTGGAGCGGTCGTTTTCTAAACTCCTTTTTGCACATTGCGTCGCAGAAATATAGAGTCTTGGAACCAACATCCATTGTATGTGCTGCTGAGCCAGGTTTTCCGGAAACAGGGCAAACACCCATTTGTTCGTGATGATGCTTTCCTCCGCAGCCAGCTGCTGGGGCATAAGATGGCAGAGCGTATAGGACTAGCGCTAAAACAGCGATTAACATTGAAAATAAACAGGCTTTACACATTGTACTCACTCCCTTCGAGTACCCAATATTCTGGGTACAGTCAATACTCAGTCGGGGAAGTGGTAGCTTGCTTACAAGTTATTTACTCGCTCGAGAGACTTGGCATAAAGACCACCGACTTTCAATAGCTGTTCATGGCTTCCTGACTCGACGATAGAGCCATTTTCCACAACGTGAATGACGTCTGCATGCATAGCTGTTGTAAAGCGGTGCGTAATGACGAGGGCCGTTCGGCCGGCAACGAGTTGGCGAAATCGCTCTATCCACTCTTTTTCCGCCCATGCATCCATGGCACTCGTTGGTTCATCGAGCAAAACGAGTGGGGCTTTTCTCAGAAAAGCACGAGCCAGAGCCACTCTTTGCCATTGTCCAACTGACAACTCTGTGGCGTTGGCAAACCATTTACCCAATGCTGTCTCATATCCATTGGGCAGAGCGGCTATCAATTCATGTGCTCCTGCTGCACGAGCAGCCTCTTCAATGGCTTCTTTGTCGTTTATCTGAGCAATGTCTCCCACAGCTATGTTTTCGTGGGCAGTTTCGCGATAATGAAAAGGCTCCTGGAAAAGAACTGTTATTTTCTTACGTAGCTTCTCTGGGCAAAGACTACGCAAGTCCACGTCGTCTAAAAAGACCCTACCCTCTTGGGGATCATAAAAACGACAGGCCAATTTGAGCATAGTCGATTTACCGGCTCCATTTGGTCCCACAATAGCGGCAAAAGTACCTGCAGGAACCTGTAATGAGAAGTTTTCCAGGGCAGGGTGTTCTGCTCCTGGATATGAAAAGGTCACCCCCTGGAAAGACAGACCAGAGCTCTCAATAGGTGGTACATCATTCTCATCACCTTCGACTACTGCCGGTTTCAGGTCGAGAAACTCGAATAGATCGGTGAGGAAAAGACTGTTGGAGTACAACTCACCTGCATTGCCGGCAAAACCTCTCAGAACTTGCTGTCCCTTTGAAAAGGCCTGATAAAAGAGTGCCAGATCACCTAAGGAAATCTGACCCAGAGCTGCTCGCCATACCATATAACCAGAAGCCGCTACTGTGACGAGGAGTCCCAGAAAGCTGACGAGCAAATCTATGAGACTCTTTCTTTTAGCCAAAGCCACTCGCTCTTGGCGAAGGCGACTCTGTAGATTTTCATATGCATTTTGCACATGGTCCCCCAAAGCAAAGAGTCGAACTTCTGCAGCAGCTTCTCTGCCCGTAAGGGTCCAGTCGAGATACCAGGCTCGTCGCGAGTCCTCCGTCGTTTTCTTTCGCCAGCGATACATCACCAGTCGCTCATGGACGAGCAAATAAATGGCAGGCACAGTGGAAAGCAAAAGAGCCACAGGTACCCAGATACCGTAGGGGGCGATGGCAATTATCAATACAATGATAGTGACAGAACTCTGTAAGAGTCGTCCAAGAGACTCTATTTGAGACAATGGACGGTATTTGGCTGCCGTTTGTGCTCGATAGAGACGGTCATAGAAGGCTGAATTCTCGAAAACAGCCAGATCAAGTGAAATGGCTTTTTTCTGCAGTTTGACCATTACACAATCTCGCATGAGCTCAGTTTGTGCCGTGCGGATGACATTGTTTATTGCTGAGGCGGCTATGGAAATGAGCATGACCACACCAGTCAAAGCTACGAGAAAAAGGAGGGGCTGGAAATTATCCCAAGTAACACCACTTTTCAGTGTGGCCACTAAGGTGTCAACTAGGGCTTTGGTCAAATAGAGAGTGAATAGTGGCAATACTCCTTGTAGTATCAAGAGCAAGAGCCAGGCGATGGTGTAGTGCTTTGCAGCTTCCCAAACCAGAGCAATTGTTCTGGGTAGAAGGGCAACCTGCTCACGGAAGGTGAGCAGCTTTTCTTTCATTATTTCACTGTCAGTAGCCATCACACTAGTCTACCAGCACTCTTGCTTCGTGTTACAGTGACCTTATGGCGTACATGTATGATGGCAATTTTGGTCGGTACAAGGTCATTGAAACCAAAATTGGTGAAGGGGCCTTCTGCACAGTCGATTTGGTGAGTGGCTTATGCACGAGTGATTGTGCAGCTGGTCTACCTGTCGAAAAAAATTATGCTGCCAAAATTCTCTGCCCAGAGAAGATGAGTGGGCTCACGGAAGAACAAGCAGACTTAGTGTGGACACATTTTCGCGACGAGATATTGTCCCTCCACGAGATGACAGTTACAGCTGGTATGCAACATCCTCACATCGTTGCAGTTCCAGACTATGGTATGCCCGAGCATTATATGATTGGTCACTGTTTTGGCATTGTGGAGTTTGCTGAGTCTGACTTGGCCAAACAAATAGAATTCGAAAAACAAGGAGCTGCTCGCCGTTTATTGGGGCGCTTTTCTGGTAAGAAAAGTTTTACATTTAGGGACAAAATCAAACAATTTGCTGGTTTGGCCTCGGCTCTCGTGAACCTTCATTCCATGGACATTGTCCATCGTGACTTCAAACCTGAGAACTTGCTCATTGTTCAAGGGACCATCAAAATGGCTGACTTGGGGCTGGCCACAGAGAAAACCAGCCACAGCGCACAACAAGCAGGTACACCAAGGTATTCTGCCCCAGAGTATTTTCAAAGGTTTTATAGAGGGACTGTCCACCCTGCATCTGATGTTTTTTCTTGGGCCGTAGTTTTTTATGAGTTTTTGACAGGTCTTTATCCCTTTGAAGCGCTGACTCACGATACGATGGTCTCGAGAATACAACAGAAGATTTATTCACCTTTGTCATCTGTGGCCGTCTCTGGCGCAAGCAAAGAGCTTCGTAGCAAATTGGACGATGAAATTTTCCAAAAGTGTTTTTCTCCAACACCTGACGTTCGCCCTGACGCCGAAGAGTGCAATTTTGTTCTGCGCAAGATTTTGATGGAGGAAATCGACTAATGGGTTCCTCCATGAAAAAAGGAAAAGGCTATCTAGTCATCTACCATGAGGGTGACCTGGTGATGCCTGCAATTACACTCTCAGCGGCAGGTTGCTCTACTCTATATCTCTTTCGCAGAGCAATTCTCGCGCAGAATGTGAAGACTGCTCCTCAAGTGCTGCTCATACTTGGCGGCGCTGTTTGTCTCCTCGTTGGTCTCTTTTTACTTCTGCGAGCATTGAGTAGGATACTCATAGATAAACGAAAACAAGTCATCACTACTGGCATATTGTGGTTGCCTTTGCGCAGCTATCCATTTGAGACTCTTGGCGCCGTTGCCGTTGATGTGAACCATGACTACCTCTATGACAGAGAAAATGGACGTCCCATCATTAGAAGACGTCGTTTCAACGTAGCTATTGTTGATAAACGAGGTCGAGCCCTCTTTCCTATTGCAGAAATTCGTGATTATGTGCGAGCAATGGCTTTTGGTCGTGAGCTCGTCAAGTTGACAGGCCTTTCCTTGCGGCGCCCCAAAAGGGTGAGGCACATTCCCTTGGAAGAGACAATTTTGCAATAGGGCAGCTTGCCTCGAAAAATGGCAGCGTGCACAGGCAAGTCACCAGTGAACTTAATCACATGTACCCATCTTCAGACCATCAGCTGCTTCAGCAAGGGAATTGCGCGAATTGCAATCTTTGGCAAGGGAGTTGCTCATCCGTTGGTGGCTTCAAAAGCCAAACCCTAATCAGGGGGTCGCGCACCTTCGTGGCGGTGGCACGCCGGGTGAGCTTGTCACCGATACAGGCAGCTGCGAAGGTGCGTTTTTTTCTTTCTTCCTTACCAGGTTCTTCGCCAGATACCAAGGACGTAAAGAAGACTAATCAAAGGACTGAAGGGGTAAATCAGATAAACGAGGAAAGACTCTGAAGACAATCCAAGTCTCCTGGCCATGACAGCCTTTGGTGGAAATATTGCCCACCACAGGATGTAGCGAAAGGCCATCAAGCTTCCGCCCAAAATGTAATAGCCATAAAGCAGGCGCATGCTCGTGTTGAGTGAAAAACCAAAGAGTTCTTTGGGCGAAATCTTTCTGTTAAGTTCACGTCCCAACTGAAGCAGCTCTTCCTCCGCTGTTTCCGACTTTTCTTCGTTAAGAGACTGACGAATGGGCAATAAAAGGCTTTCAGCGTAAGCCAAGGCCCCTGTAAGACCCCATTGAGAACACAATTCCCTGACAGCATCACCTTTTGGGGAAAGGGTCAAGCGCAAGGCTTCCAAATCGACCAATCTTTTGAGAGAACCACCATCTTTGAAAATCTCTAAAACGAAATGCCCATAAAGCAAGTGAGGCAAGAGTCGTCGATGGGAGAAAGGAGATGGACATATCTCTGTGTTTTCGAGGAGGCATTGAAAAGAGGGGCTCACTCCGCCAAACCTGTTCGAGCGCAATCTGACATGGAGTTCTATGGCCGTTTTGAAGCCAGACTCATAGTCTTTGTAAAAAACGATGTGGTGATACTCGTCCATGTTGAGTGCTTCGTCTAGGCGTTCACTCTCTTTGTATCCTAAGGCCAATAACTCTTCTCTTGCCTCACTGAAACTATCATCAGTGACCAAGACATCAATGTCTGCACAGGCTCTAGAGAAGGTATCACCATAAATCTCTTCTGCCAAAAGAGGTCCTTTGAGAACAATGATTGCTATTCCTTTTTTCTCAAAGTGTTCCAGAACCTGTCGCAGCTCCTCTTTTTGAAAAGTAGCCATCGCAAAATGGCTCGTTTTGGTGAGAGCTAACTGAGGATAATTCTGCTGGATTTTTGTGAATAGATCAGGGGCTAACCATCTCTCCAGAGCAGAAAAAAGCAGGCCAAAGAGACCTATCTGAGTAGCCAGCCTTAAAAGGGCAACGGCATTCTCTTCATTTGCGAGCCAATCGCTAAGACCGGGGAAAATGTCTAATTGGAGCTCTTTACGATGACGGGCATGTAATTCGGCGCAGGCGACACGCAGGAGCTGAAGGTATAACTCATCGCTCGCACACATCGTTGACCACTTCGATGATATTGCGCTGCAAACAAGCATGCAAAAACTCGAGAACGTCCTTTTGCGCTATTGTTTCATCCACTTCGAAGGCAGCCATGAGCTCTTGAAGCAATTCATCACCAGATGTAGCCCTTTTCTCTTCACGAGCTTTTGAAAGCAATTCCAGGATGAAAAGCGCAGTCTCATTGAGACCACGAAAATACTTCTGTTCAAAATCCAAGATGACGCCTTCATTGCCGTCAACCTTGTTCAGAGACTGGCTTTTTTGGAGCTGCACCTTCGATTTGAGAGTCAAGTTGTCCATGGGGCCAGACTATAACACTTCGCAAGAAGGCCAGCAACGACGGAAAAAGATGAACAAAAACTGTAAGTTTTTCACTAATTATGACGACAAAGAACGAAATAAAAGAGAAGAACTTGCCGATTCAAGAATATGCAGTAATATTTTTAATACGAAAGCGTTCTTAGCCTGGGAGCGCATGAGGTGAGCCATGGAACGAGAAAGTCAGCTACAATGCTGCAAGGGGGGAAAGGCGAAACGCCTGTATGTCAAACCTGCCTTCCTTGTTGAAGATCGATTCCCTGCTTTGATGTGCCAAGGGTCTGCTCCTGGACCTGGTCCTGGCGGTGGTTTCGGTCCTCCTCCACCTCCTCCAAGTTATTTCGAGGATTGATATGGGCCAGCCCTTGCAGCTGAGCCTACTTCACTTTTCCTGCCGTGTGGAAAACCTCGGCCCATACTTGCTGTCCAATCTGTCTTGGTTTTTAGCTCCTATGGTCTCTCGAGAGCGAAGCTCTCGAACCTCTTCCTGGACTTTATTTATCAGTAAAGAAGACTCCTTAATGCCAGAAAAGGTGCAAGACATTTGGCTCTTGCCTGCTGAAGAGAGTAGCAAAGACACACTTTTCGTCACACCTCTTGGTAGCTATCTGACCATCGATAGACAGAAAAGAGAAGTGAAGGCTTTCTCTGTGACTGATGATGAAGCGGGGCTGGCAATAACACTCGATGTCTTGGACGTTTTGCAAAGTTTCAACAGCCTTTTGCCACTTCACTGCGCGGCTTTTCACGATGAAGAGCTAGGCCGTGTCCTCGTTGTCGGTCCTTCTGGTGCAGGTAAATCCTCTGTACTCAATGCCTTCTTGGACGCCGGTGCCTCTTTCATCGCCGATGACAGACTCCTTTACCACTATAAAAACGACGAGCTACTTTTGGCTGCTTTTCGCGGATTTCGCAAAACCAGAGAAGGCGAAAAAGCAGAACGCTCTTTCCTCGAAATGGAGCTGAAGGCCATCGAGATAGAGCAAAAGCTCGTTACAGAAGGTTTTACAGCGGATTTGCTCTTTTTCCCAAAGGTCGTTGCACCAGCGGGAAGTCAAATAAAAACTCTCGATTCCTCTTGGCAGGTATTTCGCCGATTACTCGTAGAGTCCTATGTTCCAGCTAGAAAAGACAAACAGGAACCTCAGATGCAGTGGTTAAAACGATTGAGCAATTTACCTACATTCGAAATCTGCTTGGGACAAGATGAACGTGGTTTTGGTTCCGAACTAGTTAGTTTTTGTAAAAGTGAACTTTCTTTCACCAAGCAGAGTTGCCAAGTCAAAAATTATGTTGCATGTTTAATGTAGATAACGATTATAGAGAAAGAGACTAATATGACTGGGATGAAAATACTCACGGCGACGGTAGTGCTCGTTGGGCTAGCTCTGTTGGCAGGTTTACAGGGCTGCGCAGATCCAGAACCACCCTATCCACCGCAGGATTATTATTTTGATGGGGATTACGCTGTTCTTGGTTTTGGTTTCAATCAAAGCGGCACATACTTTCAGCAGCGCAGTCTCATCAACGTAACCGATCCTGCTCTATCAGGTACTGATCTCATTCGTACAGGACCACCTGCAGCTGTTCCAGGCACTGTAAGTGCTAGTTTCACACTGGATCAAACAGGTGCTTTGCAAATTTTCCAAAGCAGCGGAGCCGCACCAGCTTTTGGAGCTTCTCCCGTTGTGGCAAGAGCCAAGTTGTTGGGCGGTAGTGCAACATTAGAGGGCCATGTCCATCAACCCATTGGTGATGTTGCCTACGTTGGTGATTTTGAAAGTACTGATTTCCAGGAGTTGCAGATCTTTCTTCGCCGCTCATTCCAGTCTTACTCCAACAGTACCTTTGCTGGACGCTGGGGAATGGCCACAATGTACTGGTGGTCTGGCAGTTTTTACACCTTGGTTGGTTATATGGACGCCAATCCCCAAGGTGGCGTAGACAACTTCTTCGAATATTTTTACAACTCAGCAGATCCATCAACTCCTAGCACTAATAGCCGGACTCGTCCCGATGGTTATTGGAATGTGGGCGTTGATGGCAAGATGAGTTACGGCCCTCTCTATCAAGGCTATGTTTGTGGTAATCAAGATGTTTACCTCTGGGATGCCATTGAATATGGCGATGCAGTTGATTTTCCTGCACCAGCCATTGGTGTGAGAATGGACATTGGTGGTTATGATGAAAGTGCCCTCAGCGGTTCTTATCTCATCGGTGGTATAGAAGCCAACCAAAACAGTGGTGCTCGTTCTTGTCTGGGCGGATTGATCCGTTTCGAGGACCTATTGGGTGTGCCCTATTTCAATCTTCAAGCTACGAGGAATGTTCGTGGAGGAAATCCTAGAACTACCGTTGAAGCAGAAGGTACTTACAGCGTATCTGCTGAAGGAGAACTGCGCCTCTTCCAAGGAGGAACTGAGATCCTTCGCGGTTTTGTTGGTGCTCGTGATGGCGCAAATGGTGACATATCGGCACGAGCCGTTGCTGCTCCGCTAACGACAACGGACACCTTTGGAATGTATTTCATCGGTCGCTGAGTTTTCGTGACAAGGCTCGAGATTGCCATTTCGCTCTTTTGAACCTATCTTATTGCTATGACAAAACAACTATTCGTTTCATTGCTAATGACACTGTGTTCCATGACTGTAGTGTTGGCTGCGCCACCAGCTCCATATGGTTTGATGGATGCTGAGAGATTGCCAATCATTGATTCCCCTCCAGAAGCTTATGCATATGCCTCTGCATATTCTCCTCTGCGAAAAGCAGCAGGTGTCGTTTATGGCGAGGCTGCTCTTACACCAGGTACAGTGGTCACACAAACGGGCAATCGCCGTCTACTGGTAATTCTCGTCGACTTCAATGACATTACTGGTGGTGTTGGATACCCCAATCTCACATTACCCGTAGGAACGACTCAAACTCAGTGGCAGCAATGGGCCTTTGGAGGGCGACCATCTGTTGCCCATTATTTCTCTGAAGTATCTGGTGGTCGTTTGACTCTCACTGCAGCCCAAGAGACTTCGGGTACAGCCAATGATGGTGTTGTCGACTGGATACATATGACAGGTGATCCTACCTGGTCCATCCATCCCACACACCCTCCCAACCGTTTTGCTGATGTGAGCGCTTGGTCCAATTCTTTGGCCTCGGCAGTCATTCAGTATGTGTCTGCCCAAGGATTGGTGGACTTCTCTATCTATGACGACAACAATGACAACTGCATCGGCTATGAAGAGCTTTTGCTCGTTATGGTCTTGGCTGGTTATGACCAATCTTGGACCAATTCCCAAAGTCCTGCCATTTGGCCCCATGCTTTTCGTTTTTCCGCAGCTGGAGCACCAACAGTCAATGGTGTGAAAGTAGCTGCCGGATATGGGGCAGGGGACGTTCGCACTGGAACATATGCCATGGTTGGTGAATGGGTAGTTTCCACGCCCGATGCAGGGCCTGCCAATGGACACATGTTACAAATAGGTCAAGCTTGCCACGAAATCGGTCACATGTTCTTTCTGCCTGAAGGCTACGACCCCACCTGGAACTCAAAAGGAGTTGGACGATTTTGTGTAATGGCATATGGCTCTTGGAATGACACCACATTGCCAGCTGATTCGCCTGCCCATCCTTCTGCTTGGGTCAAATATCGACTTGGCTGGACAGAAGCAGTCACTGCGACTACGGCTGGAACTTACACGATTACATCCCTTGGAACCAACCATCAGACGCTAGTCGTTCAATCACAGTCCATGGATAACGAAGAGTTTTTCCTCGTGGAAAACCGACAACACGAAGGATATGACGACGCTCTCTCTGGTACTGCTGGTCTTTTGATTTGGCACGTTGATGAAGGCCAGAACGACAACTCTGATAGAACACATTTCCTTTATGACTTAGAAGAGGCAAGTGGCACGCAAGATTTGGAAGTGTGGCCAGGTAGTTATGGTGATGAGAATGATTATTTCCGCACGAACTTCGTCACCGATTTCACGCCCTCTACAGCACCGAACACGAACAACTATGCAAATGCTTCCACCAATGTGGCCATTCGTGCAACTAGCGGTGCAGCCAGCTCAATGTCGGTTGTAGTGGCTTACAATGGCCTACTTCCGGGCAGTGGTGCACCCTCAGGTGGTGGAGGTGGTGGCGGATGTTCATTGGCAAACCAAGCCCTAGTTACACCTTGCTCACCACCTATGTGGTTGGTCTGGCTGGCACCTGCTTTGTTAGCTTTTTTCAGACGAAGATTCGTTAATTGAGAGAACGCGGAACTCACCTTGGATGGTCACACCATCGTCAAGGACCTGCGCTTGTCCAAAGTGGGCATTTTTACCTGGCCAAATGAGAAACTTGGCGAGCAGAGGTAAATGAAAACCCAAAAGGAAGAGGAACAAATACCCAATGGGAGGCTCTTTCGTGAACTCTAGTTTCAACCTAATGTTCGTCGGTCGTCCTGAGCCATCGACTGTATAAATGACTTCAGTCTCGTCTCCTGCTTTCAACAGGTGAGCAACCGATTGGGCTGAAATGAACTCCTCAACGTTTCCAATACCTTTTTGATAGATGGAGACGACCAAACCATCAGCCGTTTTTTGCGTTATTCGTGCCGTGCCTGAAATACCGTTCTTCTGTAGAAGCTCAAAACTTTTTGTTTTTTCAGTATTGAGTCTCCACGACTGATAGGAGAAATAAAGCAGTACCACTCCAAGGAAAACAGAGCTTATTGAGAGCAGTTTTCTAAAGGAAATGGCAAAGCTCAGTTTTCTGTCTTCTCCTTCTCCCTCCTTTGGGAAAGAGCGGCAAAAGAGATAAACAGTCAAAGAAACAAAGGTCAGCACAAAGAGATTGAGTGCCAATCCACCTGTTACCAAGAGCTGTACAAAAAGCACGACAGGTAGGAAGAGAAGCTGAAGCAATTCATGAAAAAAGAAGAAAATGAGGAGTAAAAAACCGCAGCTAGAGAAAGTAATCTTTGCAAACTTTTTTGCCATCTTTGGTGAGAGAACGGCGAGAACTTTGTTTCCGTCAAAAGGACCAAAGGGTAGCAAGTTGAAGAAGGCGAGAAACAAATTGAAGAACATGATGTTTCTCAATACGAGAGAAAGCATGTTTGTGTTCGCAGGTGGCGCCACCCTGAATAGTAAAAAATGCAAAATAGAGGTTATAGTCGCCACAACGAGACTAGCCAAAGGACCAGCAAAGGCAACTTTGGCCGTTCCTCGGAGGGGAGAATAAAACTTGGCAGGATTGAAAGAGACGGATTTTCCCCAACCCACAGGAGCAAGAAGAATGAAAAGAGCTCCGAGGGAAGAGAAATGAACACGCGGATCTAAAGAGAGGCGACCATCTTTTTGAGGAGTCGGGTCTCCCAATCTATCTGCAGCAAGGGCATGAGCACCTTCATGGCAAACAACGCCAATGAGAAGAGCTGGCAAACGAGCGATTATTTCTAAGGGTGTAGAGCCAAACATAACCGCTGAAGCTTAATCGACAAGGGATTGGCAGTGCAAGTTGGTGAAGAAAAGAAAAACGCCGCCACCTCGGGGAAGTAGCGGCGATGAGAGAAGAAGGGGGAGATAGAGATTCCTGAGTCTCAACGCATTCGCCAATCAATTATGCAAAGCCGATGCCAAAAAGCTAAATCCTCTGTTTAAGCCACTTTGAACTTTTGGGCTGATTACAAGTCACCAAAACTGTCCACTTATTGGTCCATTGGTGGTTCACGAAGTGGACCATTCGGTCCATTATCTCCCTTTGACGTGGAAGCCATACTTGGTCAAACGACGATACAAGGTGTTGCGAGGAATGCCAGTGTCCCTTGCAACGGCAGAGACATTTCCATTGTTGAGGACATAACTTCTTTTGATGAAAAGCTTCTCAAAGAGAGAGCGTGCATCTTCGTAGTTTTTTGGCAAATGTTCGAGGAAAGTCATTTCAGCAGATACAAGAGAAGAGTGAATGGGAAGATTATCGGCCTGAATAAGTTTTTGACTCTCCAAAACGATGGCTCTTTCCATGGCATTGCGCAACTCGCGAATGTTACCAGGCCAAGAATAAGAAAGTAACAATCGTTTGGACTCCTCAGAGAAGCCTCCAATGTTCTTTCCAAATGAAGTCCCATATTCTTCGAGGAAATGGTGCGCAAAGATGAGGATGTCTTCCAAACGCTCACGCAGAGGTTTCAAATGGATGGGGAAGACGTTGATCCGAAAATAAAAGTCTTGGCGAAATGTTCCTGCTTTCACACAATCTTCTAGTGAGGCATTGGTGGCGCAAATCAAGCGAAAAGATACTGGGATGGCCTCATTACCGCCTAGGCGAGTGATGGTCTTCTCTTGCAAAACTCGAAGCAACTTCAGCTGTATCTCCAAGGGCAAATCTCCTACTTCATCAAGAAATAGCGTGCCTGAAGAGGCCAATTCAAAACGACCGATGCGTCTCTCCAATGCACCAGTGTATGCACCTTTTTCAGCACCAAAGAGCTCTGCTTCAATGATGTCTGAAGGGAAGGCAGCACAATTGACAGGCACAAATGGTTGTCCGCGGCGTGAAGAGAGATCGTGAATTGCCCGAGCAACCATCTCCTTGCCAGTTCCTGTCTCACCAGTCAACAAAACTGAAACATCTTTGGGGGCTGCAGCTTCAACGAGACGTTCCAACTCTTTTGCTACTGAGCTTTCACCCAATATGAAACCACTGTCATGGCCCGCAAGTGACTGGAAGGCCACTATTCGACCTCGGCTGGCCAACAACTGCCGTCTCATGTCAGAAGCTTGCAGAAGTTCGCTGGCCATTTCAGTCAGCATCTCAAAGAGGGGTATGTTGTTCTCACAGAGGGCTGAACCATCAGCAGCTCCATCAATGTAAATGACACCAAAAACCTGGCTACCAGCTGCTAGTGGTCCGCACAATACCGTCCTGGCTCCACATTCATATTCGAGACTGGGCGCATTGGAAGTAATGGGATCAACGCTAGTGTCAGCAATGAAACAGGTCTCTTCATTCTCAAAGACCTGTTCGTAAACAGTGGAACTCACAGCGAGAAAACTTTCGCTATTTTCTAGGTGATAAGAGGCAACATTGGTCAACTCTGAACCAGAACCTTGTGAAAGCAGAACAAAACCTCGTTGTGCTCCAAGGATTTCAACCAAACCTAGCAGTAATCTTTCGACGATTTCTCGAGGATCACCTGGTTCACGCAGTTTTCGGAAAAAACTGCGAAAAGGTCGCCAATCAACAGTATTGGAAGACGACTTGGCCAAACCTGGCGTAATGATTTTGTCAACACTAGCGAAAGGAAAATCTGCTTGCAGACGAAACTCAGTGTGGCCCACACGAAGGATGTCACCAGGTTTAAAAGTGCCTTTTGTACAGTTTCGGCCATTGAGAAAAGTCCCAGAGAGACTATCGAGGTCATCAAAAGTAATCTCATCACCTTTACGACGGATGAGAAGATGTTTCCGTGAAACATCACGCTCGCTGAGAAGGATGTCGCAATCTTCGTGGCGACCAATTGTGATTGCCCCATCATTCAGGGGAAGTCCTAGTGCCAAAACTCCGTGCTGGGAAAGACCATCGACTACGAGCCACATCTTGTCGTCTGTTCCTCTCTCTATCCCATGAGGTGTACCACGTTGGTACAAGCCTAAATAGAGTATTGCCCCAAAACGGTACAACTTTCCAGGGGAAATGGACAATCGCGTTGGCACATACCTTGAAAGAGCGTAGCCAGAAAAAACAAAAGGAGGTCAAAGTGAGCTATAGAAGCTATTTGGTCTTGTTGTTGGTGCAATTGTCAGCCTTGCTTAGCGGTTGTGCCTGTATTGAGATAACTGGCATAGAGGAAGGCGGAGTTGTTGGTGTGGCACCAAATGGAATTGTTGGCGCTGCACCAAATGGGATTGTTGGAGTGGCCTCCAATGGCATCAAAGGTGTCGATGTACAGCCAGGTTCTGTAACTGGAGTGGAAGAAGGAGGAGTAACAGGAACGGCCACTGCAACAGCCATAAACAATGGCGATTTCGCTAATCCAGAGGGAACCATCATCGCAGACAGTAACACCATGGATCTCACTGAAAATGGAGATGGAGAGACAATTTCTCCCACTGTAGATGGAGTGGAAGAGGAGGAAGCACCACCACCACTGAGAAATGATTGAGGGGAAATGAGGTGGTCGCGAAAAATCGTAGAGGTGCGGGTTTGCTAATCGTCCTCGTCTGTGCAATCTTGGGAATTCTCACACCACTTTTCACTCATCAGGCACTACTTAACTCACAAACCTCTTTGGAATCACATGTGCTCTTACGAGGAGACAGAGCAGAGTTACTGGCTTCAGCCGCAGTCCAAGAAGCAATGGCAGAAACACAATCGCAGGCAAATGATGGTCGAACCGGTCTCTTCAAATTGTTCCGCCAAATGGTTTTAGCGCCCAAAACTGGTTCATTCGATCTTTCACCAGCAATAAAACTGGCACAAAGTAAAGCGCTCTTACAAAGACTCCCCAAAGGCACTTATGTGCTTGCCAAACCTGTTGTGGATGTCATTGTTCAAAAACATCTAGATCACATTGTTCCTTATGAGAGGCAAGGTTACATAAAATACGAAAGTACCGTCCGCTCGCCCGCTCGAGGGAGAAATCGAGCCACCAAGAGAACGCTCGAGTTAGTACAGAGTTTCAAAACAGTCTTACTCAATCCGCCCCATCCATTCTGTCACTTTGGCTTTTTTGTCTCTGACGTATCAACTATGACAGATACCTTGGCAATCAATCCCAATCGAGAGGCACTGCTGAACTTGTTGAAGCTGTTGCGGATGGGATTAAAAAAGAGCCGTGAACAAGCACGTGGTATGGCGCAAGAGTACGACAGTTTGTTGGAGGAGATATATGACTTCAAATATGCTAGCTCTCTTGCTCGCAGAGTACCAGGAACCCACAGCAGAAAGGGAGCTTGTTACGGCCTTTATCTCAATGGTGAAGGAAGGGAATATGACCTGTCCCACCTGGACTTGGCCAGTCGTCTCTACGAAAAGGTCCAGAAGATACATTCTGAACGGAAAAACTTGGAGAGCAAATCCATGGCTCGTCTTTTATCGAAAGGTGATGTCCACGCACATAAACGAGTACTCAAAGTTGCTCGTAGAGTTTGGTTCAATATCAAAGAAGCTTTGGATAGTGTTGTTACCTTCAACGACAACTTCACAATCTTGCCTGCCATAGAAAAGAATGGTCGCCCAAACAAAGCCTTCATGCAGCTACAAAAAAGCAGCTGCAAACTGACCAAAAAATATTGGCAAGTTCGTGCACATTTCAAAATGTCCGACCAGCCACATTTCGATGAATTTCTCAGAGAGAACAGAAAACCAAGAGGTGTTGTTCTCGTAGAAAACACAAAGACTAGACTGGAGCTAAAAGGCCACATCGAAGGGCAGCTCATAATCATTGCTGGCCCTGCTGGGGTTTACCTAGAGGATTTCAACGAAAGAGCCAATGAAAAGGCCAACATCACTGTAGTTGTTCCAGAAGGAGCCGTCACTGTCTCGGGAAAAAACAAATGTGCGCTCATCGTTGGCCAAAAAGCTCGCCTAAACATGGTCTCTGAGGCAAGGCTCGAAGGTACCTTGATTATAGCTCGATGTCCTTCATCACAGAACCTGAATGGCACATTAAAGAGCGATACCGCTTATTTCTGGGATTGGCAATGTGTCAAATTTCCTGGTGGAGACCAAGACGGTTTGTCTTTGGAGAAACTATTCGTTGGTTTTTCGCCCAAATATCGCTACAGAAAGGTGACGAGATGACACTAGTGGAAGTCCTTGTCGTTTTGACCATTCTGTCTGTTGGATTGATACCTCTTGTCGGACTGAATACTGGCCAATTTCGACAGAGTTCTCAATCGGCATATCAGCTGCAGGCACATGCTCATTTGATAAATGTCCTTCAGCATGCTGAAAACAGAGTGCATGTCGCAGGTTTCGATTTGACAAAAATACAGTCCCAGAGTTGCCGCACCCTCACTACTGCTTGGGGGCATAATGATAGGGCTTTGGTTACAGTAGAAGAGAACACTCAGATAAATGAGTCACAGTTACAAGATGGACTGCTCATCATCGAAGCAGCTGTTACTTGGCGAGAAAGCCGAGGTAAGGGGTGGCGACGCTTCAATCATAAGCTCACCAAGCTACTCTGCTCACCCTGGGTTGGCCAGGAAGCCTTATGAGAAAGGCTTACACTCTCGTTGAAGCCCTCCTTGCAGTTGTCTTGGCTTCTGTTGTTTTTTCAATCTTCCTTAACTCATTTACAGTAGGGCAAAAGGACAATTCTCGACTTACTTTTCAACTGAGGGGCTTACAGGGGGCTCATTTATTACGCACCTGCCTTCACCAAGACCTTGCTTCTTACGTTCCAACGGCCCAGGGGCAGAAGGCATTCTCCAAATCGCGGCGTATATCTTTCTATAGAGTGAAAAGTCTGGAAAAGTGCGGAGTCTACGATAGTTGTTTATCAAAAAATTTCAAAGCGCTTGTTGAGCGTGTTGTTTACGAATATGACAAAGAGCGAAGAATGGTCTTTCGTACATGTGGTGGCAAACGGCGACCACTTCTTGGCACGCGATTTGATGAGGTTTATTTTAGTTATTCACCATATGGGCAAGAAGGAAGCGGTGAGACTATCGGGCTCCATATGATTGCCCAAAAACATGGAGCTGAAGAAGCGAGATATTCCTTTTATTTTGATTGTCCCCAAACAAGACATTCGAGACTTTATGAAAAGTGGGCATTTTAGTCAAAAAAGTGCTTTCAAAGGGTTTACATGCAAAACGAAAATCGACCATTGACAGATGAAAAAGTAGCCTTACAATATGTCGATTAAATTGCCATGAAACTAACTTCCAGAGCGCGTTTAAAGGGTGGTAGTGCATTTTGCACTATTTTTTGAGCCCTATAACGCGCGCGCGGGTGGGCGCGCGAAAAAAATTAATGAAGCGAAAGGTCGTCCTAGAGCCGATTGCATGCAAAAGTTGAAAAAAGTTGAAACTTTTGCAACTTAGCTCCCGTAGTCATCTTTGAAAGGAGTTCTTGGGGTTCGGTTCATGTTATGCCGGAAAAAAAACAACAATACCGTTGCCCTTGAATTTATAACAGTCGGTTATTCGACACAGGAGCAGGAGTGAAAAATGACAGTATCTAGTATTAAGACCTTGTCCCTTCTCGTCATGGTCTGTGTTCTGGCTCTCGGTTCAGCCTCTGTAGCCAGCGCATACAGCAATCAGTATTGGGTTAGTTCCGACAGCTATGAAGCTCTGCAAAAGCACTTCGATGATTTGGACGAAGCTCTCAAAGCTCTCAGTGCTGATATTGTGAAGGCCTATAGTGATCAGAGCGAGATGGAAGCTCTCATCGTTCACGATCGCTCTGGAACCAACCATTGGCGATTGGCTGACAAACATCGCTCAGGTCTCAAAGATTTGCGCACCAACTTCTATAGTCATCTAAGCAAAACATTCAGCGCTAATGGTATTTACTGTCGACCCATGAGCCGCACTGAATGCATAAATTTCTACAACAAAATGGGCGAAGCTGTTGGAAGTTTGGAAGGCGACTGGGGAGATCCAGATCCTGTCAAAAATCTTGGCAAAGCACTCATCAAGTTGAACAATGTTGTAGCAGCGCTCAAACCAATGGGGCCTGCAATCCGTGCTAAATTGCGCTCTGGTCGTGGTGGCGATTACACTTGTTTGCGCAAAGAAGAGCTCATCGACATCTATGCCGCAATGATAGCTGTAACCGACTACATCGACGATCCTCTTACACCTGCAGTCACTGAAGATTGCCGCAGTGCTCAGACTTCAGGTAATAACTTCAAGTCTATCGATTACTGCCGTGATGGCTACAACCACTGGAGGATAAAAAATCCTCATCGTGACTTCTTGCTCGGCAATGTTGCTACAGCCAAACCTTTGGCGACAGTAGTAAGTCACTCTGGTTATCCAACAGCTCTTGCTCCTTGGACAGAGTTGGAAAACCTTTGTAAGAACGTAATGAGCGATGGTGGAAATCCAGACAGAGGCTCAGAAGCCGCTCTTCAATTGAGGCAAAAGCTAGCTACTTTCAAAGGAAACATTCAGGGCCAAATGGCTGTTTTCAAACAGAAAGTGCCCAATGCAGACGAGATTATCAAGGAAGCTGAGAAGAAAGCTGCTGCCAACAAACCTAACAGCACAGACGACGAAACCATTACATCTACTGATCCTAGTGAAACAACTACTCCTGTAGATACTGAAAATGGCTTGCTAGGTGAAACTACTGATGAAGTAGTTTCTGGTGAATCCACAGTACACACCACAAGCACCACAGCCACTGTAGAAACTAGTGCTACAGGTGGTGTTTTTGCAGACGCTAGAACTCACACCATAGTAAGTGGTGACGAACTTGGTAAGATTGCTGCAGAAATCCGCAGACAGTTCATCGAAGCTGGTTGGAAAGAAGAGGACATTCCTAACATTTGGGCCGAGAACGGTCTTGTGAACGCTCTTGCTCGCGCCAACAACATGAATGCTAACGATACTCTCTTCCCCGGTAACGAACTGAAGATACCTTCTGTACCAAAAGCAGATGGTGGCAAAACATCCTATGACGATTGGTTCAAAGGTATTGGCGGAGAGTCTGTCGTAGACGAAACACCTGTAGTAGATGAACCTGGTAGCAAACCAAATGGTACTGAAGTACAGGCAATGTCTGCAGAGAAGCTAAAAGCCGGTATCACTGGTTTCATGACACGCTTCTTCCCCAAAGACAAAACAAGCAACCTCGATGCAATGCACACACACTTCAAAGGCAAACCTGCTGGTGTGAACATTGGAACATTGAAAAACAACCACGACATTCTCAAGCGTGTATGTGAAATCATCAAAATCAAGGTTGACGAAAACTCCAAAGCCAATGGCAAAGAAGATGCGCACCTCAAACACATCCGCGCAGCTACAGCCAAATTGGAAACAAGCTTGGGCAGTTACAATCCAAATACATATGATGGAAGTAACATTCAGCACAGACAAGCTTTGACAGCCATCTGTCAGAACACAGCTAATCTGTACAAAGCCCTTGACTCTCCTCCTGCACAAGAGGATATCTTTGCAGCCTTTAACTAAAGACTAGTTGCTCCAAAGAGCGCGTTCCCCACAAAGGGAGCGCGCTTTTTTTGAGCGCTAAGAGACGGTTGGTCTACATAGTGGTCAATAGGAGGAAAACGCTTTGTTGAACAAAAAAGGATTCGACTCTTGGGCAGGTCACTATGACGAGTCCATTAGCGAGTCGAGTAATGGATATCCCTTTGAGGGATATTATGAAGTATTGGCCACAGTGCTCAGATTGCTCGAACCCAGAGAAGATGATGAGGGCCATTTTCCGAAAAAAATTTGATGGAATTGTTTCAACATACTTTTTCCATCATTTGGATTTTGATCAAAAAATCGACTTCATTCAGCGTGTGACCTCGGAGAACTTGAAGAACAGAGGGAAACTAATCATCGCTGATGTGGCTTTCTCCACCCTCAGCTCGTTGGAAAAAAAGAAAAAGGAATATGAACATACTTGGGATGAAGATGAACACTATCCCATTGCAGAGCATTTGCTACCAGAGCTCACAGCAAAAGGAGTAAGTGTTGATTATTCCCAAGTTTCATCATGTGCAGGTGTCTTCTGCTTGGGGAAAAAACACTAATAGATAAAAAACCCCACTGCCTGGGCAGTGGGGTTTTGTCATGCACTATCAACGGATCATTTTGTTGTGTTTGGAAAAGCGAGAAATCTGGAAAGGCAACTTACCTCTTTGCTCGAAGAAAGTTGTGATGAAAGAGCTAGAGGCTTTGTGGCGCAGAACATATCCACCATCAATGTCGAAAAGTATTCTGCCAGCGATAGTCAACAGTGAACGACAGCCACGTTCTATGAAGTTTTTGCTATTGCGACAGCGAGTTTCAATGACAGCACATCTTCGTCCGTGTCTTTTGACTACCTTCTTTAACTTGAAATGAAGCGTGACCTCTGTTGGATAGTCGTCAGTTGCTGGAACGATGTTTTTCCATACATCACCAACAGTAACGGGTTTTTCTGGGAATGTCAGCGTGAGAGCAGTCTGTTTGGCAGCAAGTTTATTAGTAAGACTGTTAAAGACCTCACCTCTATCACTGATGGTCATCTTTTGGATTTTAGCTCCTGCCAAAGGAGGAGCAACCTTGCCATCAAGAGCTACTTTGGAACCAGTCTCTTCTAACTTGATTTGAAGAATACCTGGAACACCACTAGTAACTGTTTTTAGGTGAGTTCTTCTCTCGTTGTATAACTTATGAGAACGTCTGTACTGCCAAGACGTTTCATAAATATCCACTCGCTTTTTCGTTTCAATCTTTAGAGGTTGTTGGCGTGCTTTGAAACGTAGCAGGTAGGAGTCAGCACCATAGGATTGGGAACAGAAGCAGAAAATGACGGCTAAGAGCAAAGCTAATCGCAAAGCCACGATAATCCTCCTTGTTAAGTGCGCAAGAGCCCCAAACATAGGACTCGCTACCCAATTGTACTGGCAATGACAGA
Source organism: uncultured bacterium (assembly GCA_964643655.1). Classification (GTDB taxonomy): domain Bacteria; phylum Muiribacteriota; class UBA6191; order CAZXTJ01; family CAZXTJ01; genus CAZXTJ01. The sequence goes on along the minus strand of CAZXTJ010000030.1, from coordinate 234 downwards.
TGTCTCACAATGTTAATTAGTGGAAGGGTTAACAGTTTTGTTCGTCTGGAGCAGCTGAAGAGCTGTCTTGCTCTAGATTTTCGTTCCTTTGGTCCAGCTCTTTGCGGACAACACGAGCTAAATCTCTGTGACCAAAAGGCTTACGGAGGCAAGTTTGTATTCCTAGCCTAGTCATCATCTCAGTGTCTGCAAGGAGATATTTACCTGTGCACATGACAATAGGCAGATTAGGGC
>CAZXTJ010000029.1:0-26217 GCA_964643655.1 uncultured bacterium | reverse complement strand
TGAGATCGGCTTTGTTCATTACTCTTTACTCCCCTTCTGACTGGATGATATTAGAATCGTGAAAAGGACTCTGGATCCTGTTTATCACCGGCGCAGACGGTGGTCAAGAAAAAAAATGTCATTTTTTCTTAGTTTTTTCGCCAGCAGAGGCAAACACAGCGTTTTTATGAGAACTCATTCACCGACTAAGTGAAATACGCATAGCCTCTAAAATCCGCTAGTACAGCCGTTTTAGCGCAACCGACGAGGAGGTGCCGTAGGAGGCGGAATGAGCAATCTTCGGTAAACTTGATTAGAAGGCTCCAAACGCACCGCTGCAGCTGCATATGGACGTGCCAAATCTGCTTGACCGGCAAAAATTAACCCTCGAGCAGCCCGATAGTACCTAGATGCCACCAAACGCCGCTCTCTGATAGGCAATTCAGTGATGAGAGACTTGTGCCTATCAAGATGGTCCATCAACTCGTGATTAGGTACCCAACCAAGAGCTCTTACGTATTCTCGCCCCGCGTCTAAAGGGCGTCTCTGCAACAAAAGCAACTTTGCGATGAAAAAGCGGGTCTCTGCATTCTTCGGACAGAGTCGGGCACAATAAGTAGCCAATAATTCAGCACGTTTCAAACGTCCCGCATGGTATGCCTTATGAGCCTCTCGCCAACAAATCTCTACAACACGAGGCTGTAGTTTGGGTTCCTCTTGAATGTCGCGCTCAAAGGTCAATAGAGCCAATCGAGGGTTGCCACCGTGCAAAAGTTCTACGGCTTCTGCTGACACATCATCACCAAAGAGGCGACCAATTGATGTTCTCAATGTCTCAACAGCGCCGAGCATAGTGTCCAAGACGCGAGAAGGTGCTCCAAATCCAGCAATGATGGCTGCAATGAGGATAAGAGCAGCAATTCTCACAAAAGCAGCAATGGGCGCTTTGGGAGCAGCCAAAGGACGTACTCTACGTTCGGCTACAACAAGAGAAATAGAGGATTTGCGCTTACTTGCACGTGTTTTTTGTGCCACCTCAACGACAGATTTGTCGACAGTTACCTCTTTGGCTTCTTTTTTCTTCGTTGATTTTCCGCCCCGAGAGCGCTCTTTCTCTACTTTTACAATACCTTTGAGAATCGTTTTGACTGTACGTGGACGGTTTTTGGGCTCCTTTTCCAGACACTTCATTACCAATGTCTGCAAACTCTCAGGGAAAGGTGCTCCTCGCCGTTTCATTGGCGATGGTTCCTCATAACAATGTGCGTGGCTGAGAACGATGGCGTCATCGCTCTCAAAGGGTGGATGGCCTGTGAGCATTTCGTAAATCATCACACCAAGGGCATAGATATCTGCCCGAGCAGAAACATCCTTTTTCCCTTTGATTTGCTCTGGTGCCATATAGGTTGGTGTTCCCAAACGAGCACCAGTATTCGTCAATTCGGTGGCACCAAGAGGTTTGGCGATACCCCAGTCAGTGAGATAAGCTTTCCCATTCCTATCGAGGAGAACATTGTCTGGTTTGATGTCCCGATGAACGACCTTCTTTTTATGAGCATAAGCCACTGCTTCGAGTATGTCTTTGATAATGGGCAAAGCATAATCGATGGGTAGAGCTCCTCTATCAGCCAAAAGCGAATGCAATGAGCAACCGTTGATGTAACGCATTGCAACGTAGGCACCTTCGATGTCGGTAACTGAATAATCGAGGAGAGGAACGATGTTCTTGTGATCCAGCTCGGACCATATCTTGGCTTCCCGACGAAAACGGAGTTGATACTCTGTTCCCATGGCAATCTCGGGCCGCATTACCTTTAAAGCGACTATACCGAAACGCCCTTGTCGGTCTTCAGCACGATATACATGAGCCATTCCACCGGAATCTATTTCTTCTATTACCCGGTAAGGCCCAATGATTTTGTCGGTCATGGCAAACCTCCGCAAACCTTAGTCATGATTTATGTCGGCCATGAGGCGGGGGATCGATGACGGACAAAAGGCGGCTATTAAAGGGTAAAAATGACAATTGCGGCTATGAGTGCCAGGAATAATGCAGCAATTGCGACACCAGCGGCAGGTGAGATTGTCAGACCTTTTTCATCACTTTCCATAGGCTTTGGATCTTTGATGACACGCATACGAGTCGTACTACGTCTTTTGGCCTTACGTTCTCGTAGACTCTCTTTCTTTTTTGGAGTCTTTTTCTCTACCTTGTCACTACTTTTGGTAGCAGAAGCAAAAACTGGGATGGAAACAACCTCTTGGGAGCTCAATACGCCACAAAGCTCACTCATTGATTGAAAGCGATTCTCAGGCTTGGGTGAAAGGCACTTCTGGATGGCAGCATCGAGATAATCGGGAATTTCCCCATTCAGCCCTTTTGGAGGGGGAACAGGCTCGCGGATACGTTTTTTCATTGCCGCCAAAGGAGGATCCGTTCCAAAAGGCAAGATACCTGTCGTCGTTTCATAGAGAGTCAAACCCAATTGATAAACATCAGTTCTTTCATCAGCTTGCTCACCACGCATTTGCTCAGGAGCAAAATAAACGACTGTTCCCAATGCTTGACCAGCTTGGGTAACAGAAAAGAGGTCCTTCAGCTTGGCAAGGCCAAAGTCCGTAAGGACTGCCCTGCCCCCTTCTTCCATCAAAATATTATCTGGTTTGATGTCTCGATGGAGAACGGACAAACCGTGAGCGTGTTCAATGGCAGAACTAATACTCGTAGCCACGTTAATGGCTGTCTCGACAGGAATTTTGCCTTTTTCCAAACGACATACACGCTCTATGAGAGAGGAGAGAGATTCGCCACGGATGAGCTCCATAATGCAAAAAATCATCTTCCCCTGAGCAATCATTCCATGGAAACCAACAATATTGGGGTGGTTGAAGCGACTGAGGGCTTCGGCTTCTCTTTCGAGGCGAACACGATTTCCTTCAGACAATTTTTCTACGACAACGGTTTTCAGCGCCACAGGTAAGTCCTGTTCGACATCTACGGCCTCGTAGACATCGCCCATCCCTCCGGCACCTATTTTTTTCACCACGCGGTACTTACCAAGCACCACTTTATTTGATGGTGATGATTGCATGACCACATGATAACTCAAAATCGCCTTTAACCTTCAAGGGAAGCATAGGGGAGCCGATAAAACAGACAAAAGAAGGCAAAAACAGTATTTTTTTGAGTTTTGAATAAAGAGAAAGGAGTGTAGGAGATTGATCCCACGACTTCTCAGGCGATTGACAGCAATATTGTCCGTAGTTTTATCGATTACCCTCATTGGAGGCTGTACAGAAGCACTTTCTGACGATGATAGCGCATTGCGTGGTCACGTTTATGACGCTACTGGAGCAGCCCTGGAGCAGGCCATAGTCACTGTATCAGGAACGAGCGACCAAGTTCTCACCGACGAAGATGGTGTCTACGTCTTGAACCTAGAGCCTGGAAATTACACTCTGGCTGCAGAAAAGACAGGCTTCAGCAAACGAGAACTCACCATAGAAATTGAAGATTCACAGGCTGAACTCAACTTCACACTACAGCCCAAGTCAGCCCAGGAAGCTGTGCACCTTCTCCTAGATGGTGGTGACGAAAGCTTCACAGCAGCAGAAGAGGTTACCCTCTCTTTGACTGTGTCCAACAGTTTCAGCCACGCCATCACTATTGCAGAATATGGCTTCCTTGCAGAAACTGGTAGCAACGAAGTGCTTTGGAGTGATAATCAGACTCCTGTTGCCACATTGACCCTCAATCCAGACCAGTCCACAACTTTGACGAGCAACTGGCTATGGAGCACAAACACGCCAACGTTGACTCCTGGTTCAACTGTCCAATGTTCCGGTTATATCAGATTGCTGGGAGAAACAGAGAGAGAGACTACGAACAGTCTCGATGTAGAGTTATTGTCTTTCACTCCCAAACCAGAAGTTTTGGCCTTCAATACAGTGGAGCAAGGTTTTGACTCACCAATACGGACACTGACTACGTCGGTCATAAAAACCAACACAGATTGGCAAACATTCTGGGCCTCTCACGGCAATGGTTCAACCCTACCATCAGTCGATTTCAGCCAATCAATGGTGATTGCCGCAATGGGTGGAGAAATTGCCACAGGAGGTTCTCACGTAGCCATCTTGGCCTTGGAGCACATAACTGGGAACAATGAGATCACCTGTCGTCTTACCCGTCTTTATCCAACGGGAGAGCAAACTATTCCTGGTCCTCAGGCTCCGTACCACATCATCATTACGGCAACACGCTCTGAGACAGTCACTTTCGTCTGGGAACAAATTGATCTTGGTCCCTAAAACCTAGTGCCCCTTGCAGCCACCACAGCCGCTGTCGCAAGAACTCTTGCAGGAACCACCAGTGCAGAAGATATAACGACCTGGTGCCTCAGCTAACTCTTTTTCCGTTGCTTGACGCACTTCCACAATTGTCACCTCGAAATGAAGAGTTTGACCAGCCAAAGGATGATTGAAGTCCACTTCGACGACATCACCTTCGACGGCCATTACACGAAAGGGCACTGCCTGTCCACGAGGACCATCTGCCTGAAAGGCCATTCCAGGTGTTATCTCTGCTTCTTCAGGAAAAGTAGAACGAGGAATCTCACGCACGAGGCGCTTGTCATAAGGGCCAAATCCATCATTGGGCTCTACGACCACTGAAAGTGATTGCCCTTCTTTCATTCCTTGTAAACCTTCTTCTAAACCACGGGGAACTTGGCGGGCACCAAAGATAAAACTATATGGATGACCCTTTTCTGATTGCTCCAGGACGTCACCGGAAGCCAAAGCCATGGTGAAATCCATCGCAACGAAACAGTCCTTTTTAATCTCCATTATTTTCACTTCCTCAAGAGCTCGAAGATTATGGCTTTAAAGCCATCGTATGACTCTGCGAGCTCATTTAAATCAATATATTCATCAGCAATGTGCAGTAGTTTCGCATTAGAAGGCCCATAACCAATTATCTGGCAGGGGTTTACCTTCTGCCACTCAACAATGGCACTACCATCCGTACAGAAATGATAAACAGTAGTTTCAAAACTTTTTGAGGCAGCCTTCAAACCCTTCCTCGCCTTTATGACAAGCTCATCTTCCACTGAACCGCGCCAGGCAGGAATGAATGAGGGCGAGTTTATCTCGACACCATTCCAGTTACGACAAGAGACTTGTCTAAAGGAGAGTTCGTAAACACTTGGAGCGACGACACCTTCCAGGTTCTTTTCGATGAGCGCTTTGATTGACTCTTGGGTGTCACCAGGAATGATGCGAATGTCGTAAGTCAAATCAACAAATCGTGGGACAGTGGAGTTGCCTCCCCTACCATCCAAACCAGCTCCACCACCAACAGGGATAACTACATCTGTGGCCACGAGACTACGTTCACCCAACAAATCATCTCGGTCTTGGCTCTGCCATTTGTCTAGAGCGACGATTACCTTTCCGGCTTCTTCAATGGGATTGACAGTAGTTTTCCCTATAGAGGCGTGGACAGAGCGACCTTTTACACGAATGACCAACTCGGCCCGCCCCCTTTGGGCGATGGCAACCTTATTGGAAGAAGGTTCACCAATGATGACAAAATCGGGTTTTAAATCTGCCAAAGCTTGTTTGAGACAAATGGCTTCCAACTGCTCTTCCAAAGGACCGGCAACGATGTGGATTGTACCTGAAAAATCATCACCCAAAGAAGAACAACTGGCTGCGGCATAAAACATCGCTGCAAGGGATGACTTCATATCTGAGGCACCACGGCCATAAAGGCGACCATCACGCTCTACAGCTTTGAATGGAGGTGTCTCTGATGACCAGTCAGCAAGGTGGGCATTCACTGTATCCAAATGGCCGCTCAATAAGATTCTTGGACCACTACCGTCACCAACTATGACCGTGCCAACAAAATTACCCATTCCATCGACATAACAATCCATCCCGATCTTTTTAGCTTCTGCGCAACAATGGCGAACAGCTTCTTCTTCGCTGCCTGACAGACTTTTTATTTCTATGAGTGAACGAGCCAAGTCCAGAACTGAGTCAAATCCATGTAAACCCACGAAGCGTCCATCCCTTCGAACGTTTTTTACTCTCGAACAAAGGAATAAGAGACAACATTTGGGCTCTCAAGCCAAGGTTTTTTCCTTTTCGTAACGACTAAACATCCTTCCCCAAGATGTACTCTCTCGCCATCCTTCAAATATTCCTCTGTCACGCAAGGGCCATCGCATATAGTCGTGAGTAAATTCGGAGACAAAAATGGGGAACCAAACTAGGGGAGTTCGGAAAAGGAGCTTTTGCAGAATACGAGTGGGGCCAAACCAGGCAAGCCAACCAAGAAAACTGTGGAAAGACCAACCCACTTTGAAATTCCAATTCACATTGGCTACATCATCACCAACAACTTCGATCTCCTTTGGATCGCCAATTCCCAGCCCATCTTCGTGGGCCATTCTGATGTAAGGAATGGACATTGGGTCAAAACCCATCAGCTTGGCAGCAACAGCGTCTATTGCCACCTGATCTGCTGAGGCAAGAATGACGTTTTTCACTTCGGGAACCATTGTTCGAGGACCTGGTCCATTGCCACAAGTCGTTCCATCCATAAAACAAAAGAGCCCGCTGTGAATTTCTTTCTGAATTGCCAACAAATCTACGAGCACTTCGTGAATCCAACTATGGGTATAGTGTCGATACTTGTTCAACAAACCACCAAAGGCGTTTTTCATAGCTCCTGTCGTAGTCGTATAAATGTGACACTTCACCGTAGGTAGGTGGACAATGTTTTTATCAAAGAAATAATCGGGAATGAATATACCCTCGGGATAGATATGGTCCAAAGCCCGCATTTTTGCTTTGGGTTCATAGCTAATCCAAGTCATGTCCTCATCTTTGAAATTGAATAAGACAGGCACCTCATATTCATCAAAAATGGGACGATAAAGATTGAGATCTTCACCTTTGAAAGCATCTATGACGACAGTTTTGTTCTGCACTGCCGAAAGATCTTTCACCCCTGCCCTTCGCAGGGCCAGAATGGCACCTTCCAATTGCCAAGGTGTCGTATTTGCACTGGGCATTGGAAAATGCCAAGAAATATTATCTTTGAGAATAGTCGTACTATCCAAGGCTAGCACTTGCTCCATCCCAGCCAACTGAGCAAGCTTTTGATAATCTTGAAGAACTGTTTCAGGAGACGTGTACAACACAGCAACAGGCATCTTTTTGGACATAAACAACCCTTTCTAGTCTGAGTAATTTCAAAATGGTTGCCAGCTAGAGGAGGTGCTGTCTCAGAGCAAATCTACGAGGGCAGCAAAAGGCATAATGCCCGAGGAGTGTTAAAAACACTTGCATTGGAAGACGACAAAATGCCCGATTAAGGCGTGTAAGTCCTCGACTTTGCCACCAAGGCATCATACTCCTCCTGAGGCAATCGACGATTGAGTAAACAGAAGGAGTCGTAGTCAAAGCCCCACTCACCATACAACAGCAAACGTGGACCATCGGATCCGTGAAAGAATACTGCCCATTCACACAAGTCACCTTGGGCCGACCAGCGATAAAAGGACCACTCTGCAAATGTACTAATGAAAGGTTTGGGCTTGAAAAATTTTAAAGGTAGTGGGCCACTTTTAGCAGGCTCATCGACGAGAGTCCTCAGAGCGACGTAGTCTTTCACTAGCACCCTCACCCAAGCCTTATTGCCATCATTCCGAAGAGAACGCTTGAATTGACACAAAACGAGTCCAGAGATTGGGAGCTCTGAAGGATGATCAAGCCAGCCATCAAGTGTTGAATAAGGTGGTTGGTAGGTAAACCACGTTCCATCATCAGTTGAAAAATGGGCTGGATGAGAAATGAAAACGATCCTTTCCTCTCCTATTTCTGGTGCTTTTTCGCTTGGCCGCCAATGTTCATCTTCTGGAAGCTCACAATCTGGATCCAACCACTGCACACAGGGATAACCGCCTAAAATAGCTCCATCAACCAATTTCAAAGGAATAGAACAGGCTGTTTTCCCACAAGCTTTGCATTTTAGAATTGGCGGTGTTTCTTTCATCAATAAACCTACCCATAGCTCTGGTCATTCTCGTCATTTCCACTCTGGATAATGTAACATGACCAAAAACATATCAACTTTTCCAAGAGGGGTGCTTGATGTCCTATTCGCAGTTCTACTCTTCCCAGCTAGGCAACAAAGAAGGGTTTTCACTTCCACCAACATTGAGCCTCATTGGTAAGGGCTGCTGGATCATTTTGCCCTTTGCTGTAGCACTCAACTATGGCGGAAAAGCCATTGCAAGGACCTTTTCTACAGAGGCTTTCAGGTGGATAGAATTGTTCGATGGTTTCCTGGCTGTCGTGATTGTTGCTGGATTGTTGGCATTCCTCTTGGACCGACCAATGAGTGAAAACCTAGGTGAACGCATCAAGAAGGCTCTGGTAAACCTTATCCCAACCTTTATCTTTGCCTATCTTCTTTCTTGCTTCATTAGTCATTCATTCTTTTCTGGCCTAATCGGCCAAGAGGGAAACCTAAAAATGTTTGATGAGGTTTCTTCTCCCATATTTTTCGCTTATATCTTTGCCATCATCTCAATCTTCCTTGGTATCAAGCTCTTTCGTTTCATTTCCTTGGACACACGCAGCAGTGCTCGTGCTTGTGGAACTTTTTACAAGTGGGCAAACAGCTGCATTGCAAGCGGCAATGAAGCAATCAAAAAGAACTTAAAGGAAGATGAAGAGGTAAAACTAGTCCTTTGGGAATGTGTAACGAGCAGCAGCAATCCTGAAGTAGCCGCAGCAACTCTGCTTTCACTTACTTATGCATTGTTCAGTACGACAGCTGTGGCAGCCCTTGCTAGCATGGGTGAAGGTTGTATCGTCACTTCCATCTTGATATGGATACCAATCACTTTGGCTTTCTTTCTTCTCTATCCCAGCAATCGATGGCAGATGAGATTTGGCGGAATCTGTGTCTTTTTTGCTGCAGTTATCAACTTCTGGCTACTGCCAACCCTTGCTTCCACTGAATTGATAATCCTTGTAGTCTCAACTCTGCTTTTTGTGGCCCTCTGTTTTCTATTCATAAAGGATGTCTCTCATTGGCTACGCAGGCGCATGCTCGTTTCGACCTCCCAACGTCAATTCATCATCGATCTGAAGGCAGAAGACAATGAACCTCTGTTCCTGAAAAAGGTCATCGCTCTCGAAGAAGAAAGTGATTTCACTAACATTCGCTTCTCTTGCGAAAATAGCGATTCAGAAACAGAGTTTTGCGTATACAGTGAAGCCGAATTGGCTGCCTTGAAAGAATGTAATTCTACACTTCTCTTTCACCTCGACCAAAAAGGTTCTCCAGCATTTTTTGGCTGGAGAGCTTTACCAGCCATTATGGTGCTCATTGCTGCCCTTAGCTGGCAGGTCTATTGGACCATTTTCTTGGGATTGGGTTTAGGCCTTACGACAATTGTTGAGATTGCCAATATGAACGATGGTCTTTCGGAAGCTATGCACAATGAGCAAAAAACCATTTCCATAATTTTTCCTTGGTGCGCAGGGATGCATTGTTTCAGATTCATTGCAGCTGCAGATAGTGAAGACTACGAGGACGCACAAATTGCCTATGAGCTTACTGAAAAATACAGTTCTGGCAATGGCGCTATTGGAAAAATCCTATCCTCTGCCCGCGAGTGCAATTTCATCAGGTTCTGTAAAAACGCCAAAGCTTTGAAGGAACAAGTGGCTAAGTTACCAGTTCCACCAGGTGTACCCGAAGAAGCTTTCAGAGAAATTGAGTACGCGAAGGCATACATAGAATTGGCCAAAGAGATGAAAGGTCTCTTGTACGCAAGACACATAAACGTCGTAAAACATTTGCGCAAAGCAAAAAAGGCTGCTGGCAAGACCTATCCCAAGGCAACAGTAGAGCTGATCAAAGCTCTAACTCGTTCTGGTATCTACGATTTCGACAAATGTGCTGAACATCACGGTCTCAAAAAGGGATGGTTACTTGAGGCAAAAAGATTGTTGCCAGGACTAGTAGGAAAGATACCCACAGCGCAAATGGATGAGTTGAGACAGGCCATCGTGCACAGCCGTCCACAAGCAGAAAAAATATCCAATTTCTCTTCTGAAGCTAGAGGTGAATTGGCCAAAGCCTTCGTCAAGGTGTACAACAAAGAGGAAGGGCGATACAACGTATGGCCCGCCAAATCTAACCACCACTTCTTACGTGACCAGGATGGCTTCATCACTGGCTTGGAAGCGACAAAAGAAGGTCAAAAGAAAAAGGTTTACTTGAGCGCTGACTTCAAGCTCAAAGCTGGAGAATTCGAGAAACTGCAGAATACCTTTGCAGAAACATTTTTTGATTTGAGTGACAAGCGCTCTTACGAAGAGAAAAATTGGTCGAAACGGTGCTCTTTGCGAATAATGTACGATGGTTCACCCTTCGAAATAGAGGTACCTTCTTTGGACAAAGCCTCCAAAGGTTTCAAAATGCTGCACAAGCTGCTCGACGAAGTTAGCGGTCGTCCCCTCGAAAAGTAGTCCTACATTCACTTCCTAGCGGCTATACTGTTGTATTGGCTTCGAGAGGGGGCTGGGGCAGTGATAGGCCAATTGGACAAATATACTCTTGGGTACAGATTGTACCGAGGAATTGACCATGAAGTTTTCCGAGCCACACGAAGCACTGACGGACAAGAGGTCTTACTCAAAGTACTCAACCCTACAGAGCTGGAAGCTGAGGCCAGACGCCGTTTAACCAGGGATTTTGAGGTAAGCAAGGATCTCACTTCATCTTCTTTCCTGAGGCCTGTATTGAATGATGTACAGGATTTACCCAATGCATTCATCTTTGAAGCTTTTCCTGGCGCAAACTTGCAATCACTCTTACAATCGGGCCGTCTCGAAGCAGACGATGTCTTGGCAATAGCTATTGAGTTGACAAAAGCCCTCGACAAGCTCCATCGGCAGCAAGTCATCCACAAAGACCTTCGCCCAGCCAATGTCTATTGGGATCAAAAGTCTAGAACCATCAAATTGACAGGAATGGGCTTGTCCTCCTTCCTCAAGCGAGAACGGCCATTGCCGCAGTCTGCATTGCCTGTAGGTGGAGACCTCGCATATTTTTCGCCAGAGCAAACTGGACGAATGAACAGAACTTTGGACTACAGGACAGATTTTTATTCGCTTGGTATAACGCTCTATCACTGTCTGACAGGAAAGTTGCCATTTCAATCAAAGGACTATTTGGAGCTAACTTATTGTCACATAGCAAAGGTTCCGACACCGCCAAACTCACTCAACAAGCAAATCCCCCAACCCCTCTCTGACATCATAATGAAACTTCTTGCCAAGTCTCCGGACAGCAGATATCAGTCGTCTTTTGGGCTGCTAGAGGACTTGCGTTTATGCCAAGAAAATTTCCAGGAAAGTGAAGCAACACTCATCCTTGGCCAGTTTGACAGGCCTGAACAGTTCTGCATCCCTGAACGTCTCTATGGTCGCGAAAAACAAGTGTCTCTTTTGCTCGACGCCTTTAGTGAAGTGAGCCACGGTGCTACTGAAGTACTACTCGTTGCCGGCTTCTCTGGAGTGGGTAAGACCCGGTTAGTACAGGAAGTCCACAAACCAATAGTACGTCGTCGAGGCAGCTATATTTGTGGAAAATATGACCAGTACAAAAGACACATTCCATATTCAGCAATCATTGAAGCCTTTCGTGATTTACTCAGACAAATGCTTTCTTGGCCTCGTGCAAGAGTAGAGAAGTGGAAAGAAACATTATTGACTGCCCTTGGCAGCAATGGACAAGTTCTCATAGAAGTAATACCTGAGTTAGAGTACCTCATAGGCAAACAACCTGATTTGACTCCCTTGCCTGCTATGGAGGCTCAGAACAGATTCAATCTGGTGTTCACGAACTTTGTGCAACACATTGCGCAGAAGGATCATCCTCTCGTTCTATTCCTAGATGATCTTCAATGGGCTGATGTTGCTTCTTTGCGACTCATCCATATGTTTGCTACGAAGGAAGATATACATAACTTCCTGCTACTTGGCGCCTATAGAGACAATGAAGTCGACCAATCACATCCCTTTGTCACAACGACAAATAGCATTACTCGAAATGGCGGAAGACTGAGAACAATCAAACTTTCTCCATTGAACCAACAAGATTTGACGCAGTTATGTGCTGACACTCTTCGACTCTCCAGAGAAAAGGTAGAGAGCTTTTCGCAACTTCTATTCGAAAAGACTGCGGGTAACCCCTTCTTTCTGAAGCAATTCCTCTACCACCTGGTTGAAGAGAACATTCTGCTATTCGAACAGGAATCCCATTCATGGCGTTGGGAGTTAGAACGCATTAAAGCCATGACTATCACTGACAATGTCGTTGAACTGATTGTCGATAAGTTGGCCACCTTCCAAGAAGAGACACGTGAAGCACTCAAAGCAGCAGCATGCCTTGGAAACAGGTTCAGTCTAAAGGTGCTCTCTTATGCTCTCTGTGAAGAACCGGCAACTGTGCTCGAAAGGTTAGTTCCAGCTCTCCGTACAGACATAATCGTTCAGCGACATCTCGAAGGCGCAACCTTGGCGGAACAGCACTTTGCATTTCTGCATGACCGATTACAAGAGGCAGCATATGCGCTCTTTTCAAAAGAAGATCTCCTCCTCGCACACTTGAAATTTGGCCGAGTGTTTTTAGAGCAAATGACCTCTCATGAAAAAGAGGAGCATCTTTTCCTGACAGTCAACTTGTTGAATTTTGCAAGCAGTGAGATGGCTACACAGAATGAGCGCACACAATTGTCAGAATTGAATCTCAAGGCTGGCCGTAGAGCCAAAGCAGGAGCAGCATTCAACAATGCAATCAAATATTTCGAAAGAGGAATATCCACCTTACCCAATGACTGTTGGGAAAGCTGCTATGACCTGACTCTATCCCTACATGTTGAAGCAGTAGAAGCCGCTTACATCGATACGAACTTTGCTGCTGCGGACAAGTATTTTCAGACTGTTGTCGATAATGCAAAATCAATACTGGATCAAGTAAAAGTCTATGAAATTCGTGCCGGATTTCTGATTAGCCAAAACAAAATGCAGGAAACTCTCGACGTGACACTGCCAATTTTGGAAAAATTAGGTTTCCCCCTTTCTCTTCAGCCTGAAGACCAAAAACTCGTAAGAAAGCTTCCTTCCCTCGAGGATTTATCATCTGAACCGATTATGAAAGATCCCAAAAGTCTTGCTGCAATGCAACTATTGGTAATCAGTACAGGAGCAGCTTACCAGGGAAAACCTAGGTATATGGTACCAATCGTCTTCCGCCTGGTGAACCTTAGTTTGACAGATGGGTTGTCCCCCTTATCGGCTTATGCTTATGGCTGCCTTGCCTTAATCATGTGCGGTTCACTAGCTGACCTGGAACTTGGTCGCAATGCAGGTCAATTATGCGTTAGGCTTTCTAAGCAGTTCGACGTACGTAGTTTGAAATGCAAGACGAATATGGTTTTTCACTCTTTTGTCAGTCATTGGTTCGATCCACATAAAAACACTATTAATTCGCTCGCTGAAACAATACAAATGGGTCTAGAAATTGGTGATTTCGTCTATGTTGCCTATTGTGCGATCTGGTCTAGCGGTTATCTATTCTTCACTGGACATCCCATTTCATTTATAGAACATAAAATACAAGAATACACCCACCTATTTACAAAGATCGAGCAAGACAACGGTATCTTTCCGGCCAAAATATGGCGACAGCTGGCCTTATCGTTAAAAGAAGATCACACGCTTCCTTGCCTTCTAAAAGGTGAAAGTTTAAGGGACGACGATTTGGCAGAGTTGAAAGAACTAGATGTCATTCTGACACAGTTTTTTCTACACTTTGCGCGCTTGATTCTCAGCTACATATTCAACGACCAAGACAATCTTAGAAAACATGCCCAAAGAGCAAATGAACTTGAAGGATCTGCAATAGGTTCCATGCTCAATGGCGGTTTTGCCTTTTACTATAGTCTCGCGCAGCTAAAAATATGCACTGGATTAGATGACACAAGCAGGCAAGAAGCCATTACCAAAGTTGAAGAACACCTCGAAAAAATGCGTGCTTGGTCCAAAGAGTGTATCTCGAACTTCAAAGCTAAAATACTGGTCGTGGAAGCCGAATTGGCCTGGTGTCAGGGACACACAAACGAGGCATTGGGTAAATATCAAACAGCCATCGAAGTTGCTAGAGAGAATGGCTTTACTCAAGAGGCTGCAATAGCAGCCGAGCGTGCATTGGAATGTTGTCTCACTCTCGGCCAGTTACGCTTTGCGCGCATCTACTTGAGTGAGGCACTAAAGGCTTACAAAGACTGGGGGGCTACAGGAAAATGTGACGCCTTAAAAAGCGCTTACCCCCAACTCTGCAACACAATTAGCATCAGAGCAGAAGATGAACTTGGCCAACTGAACAAGGTTGATACAGCCACCTTGATGAAAGCTTCGCGTGCCCTCTCGAGTGAAATCGATCTTCGTGCGCTCATCAAACGATTAATGAAACTGGCCTTGCAAAACAGTGGGGCGAGGAGAGGTATTCTCCTCCTAAAAAAAGAGAGTACTTGGACCATAGAAGCAATTGCTCACGACGATGAGGATAAAATGGAAGTGTTGAGTTCCCACATCCTCACAGATAGCAAACTAGTTCCTGAAGCCATTATTCGTTATGCAGCAAGAACAGGTGAATCTGTCGTATTACACAATGCAGTACAAGAAGGAGCCTACACTGAAGATCCTATCGTCAAAAGTAGAAAACTAAAATCAGTCCTCTGTCTTCCCATCTTCCGCCATGAGCAAATGAGCGCTTTACTTTATTTGGACAATGAGTTATTGGAAGGTTTGTTCACCAAAAACCGACTATCAGTACTTCAAGTGCTGGTAGCTCAAGCAGCCATTTCTCTCGAAAATGCTGAATTGTTCCAACAAAAGATAAATGCTGAAAAAGTATTGCTACAGAAAAAGACAGAGTTGGAAAAGGCTACAGCTCTTCTGTCCAATGTCATGAATTCGACGCCTGATCTAATCTTCGTCCAAGATCCAGACCGCCAAATAATCATGTGCAACAATGCCTTTGCTCAATGTGTTGGCAAAACCACGGATGAAATTGTTGGACTTCGACCAGAAGAGGTTGGATGGCAGTCACCATCACAAGGCGAGCAGAGCGATGCCTTGGTTTTTGAAGGTGCAGTGGTTCATGAGCCAGACATCTCCATCCTCACTTTTAGTGGAAAAAGAACATTAGACTTGCACAGAGTTCCTTTACGCAATTCCTTTGGAGAAATAATAGCCATTCTTTGTGTAGGTCACGACCTGACGGAACGAAAGAGCTTAGAAGAACAGCTTCTACAATCACAAAAGATGGAGGCCATCGGTACACTTGCAGGTGGCATCGCTCATGACTTCAACAACTTACTGCAGGCAATTCTGGGATATACAACCTTGCTACAGTTTGACATCAAAGCCAATCAGCCTGGCCATCAAGAACTCAGTTTTGTCGTTGAGGCCGCGAGAAGAGCTACACAGCTCACTCGTCAGCTATTGACCTTTAGCCGGCGTCAAAAGATAGATCCCAAAGATGTGAATATTACGGATTTAATCGATAAATTCGTGCAGCTCGTGCGACGCGTCATTGGCGAGTCCATTGAGCTGAAACTTCTTGCCGAGAGCGAAGCAGTGCTAGTTCACGCGGACGCAAGCCAAATTGAGCAAGTGCTTATGAATCTAAGCGTCAATGCTCGTGACGCCATGCCCAATGGCGGGGTTTTGACAATCAAGACTGAAACTGCAACGATAGACGAAAATGGAGCAAGAGAAAAAGGATGGACCAAAGGCGGTCCTTATTTTGTGCTCTCTGTTTCTGACACGGGTCACGGCATTCCTGAAGACAAATTAGACAAGATATTCGAGCCGTTTTTCACCACTAAAGAAGTTGGGAAAGGCACTGGCTTGGGTCTAGCTACAGTCTACGGCGTTGTGCGACGGCATGAGGGTTATGTCGAGGTTGAGAGCAAAACAGGTGTTGGCTCTACTTTCTCCATCTATCTGCCCTGCTACGAAGCTGGAGATATCAATGAAAATGGAGTAACCACACAGGCCATGCCCAAAGGAAACGAAACCATCTTAGTGGCTGAAGACGACGAGATGGTTCGGAGACTAGCCCAGCAGGTGTTGACAAGCCATGGTTATACAGTTTTGACAGCTGCTGATGGCGAAGAAACACTTGCTCTGATACAAAAACAAGATTCAGAGATTGATCTCGTTCTCATGGACGTCATCATGCCCAAAATGAGTGGACCAGAGGTAGTGACAAGACTTGGTTCCCTTGCAACAAAAATCAAGTTCCTCTTCACCAGTGGTTACAGCGAAGACAAGCTGGACAAAAGAACCCTTGCAAGTGTGAATGGCAAACTCTTGCACAAGCCATACAGCATTACTCAACTATTACAAAGGGTTCGCGAAGTAGTTGAACAATAGCTGTGCCGAAAACGGTACAACCTATCCCAAAATTGAGCCAGCCCTTCGTTGATTGACCTTTAAAGGCCCTTTAAAAATCAGCAAGCAGACTTGGCACAGTTGCTGCGTAAAGCCCACAAAACTACTCAAAAATAACTATGTGTGGGAGCAGCGAACAATGAAAAGGTCACTACTTATATTATTCTCATTTTTGTTTTGCACTATAACAACAGCCAATGCAGGCACTCTCTGTGGATTAATTCTCGACAGCTCAACCAACCATTCTGTAAATGGTGCTGCCGTAACTGTCATGAATTCGACAACAGATGCATGTTCCACCATTGCCGAAAATGGGTGTTTTTCTGTAACCCTGCCCAAAGGCGAATATTGGTTGAAGGTGAACGCTAAAGATTACCTGCCCCATACTTCAACAGGGGTGACCGTCCCTTCTACAGGGTCAGTGGTACAAGATGTCTATCTTACATATCACCCCCCAACGGGTCATCTGGAAGGCAAGATATCTCTGCCTAAAACAGCTAAAACATCTGTTGAAGCGACTGTATGGCTACCTTCTCTTGGAAAACCTTTTGTCGCAAGAAAAGGCAAATTCAAAGTTGAAGTACCTGCTGGCAAACAACCCCTGGTCATCTGTGCTTTTGGTTATGAACGTTTTGAAAAAGATGTAACCATCAAAAACGGAAAAACAACCAAGCTCGATGTGAAGTTAAAAGAAGCTGTTCTCGAGGGTATTGTCACTGGAACGATTACAGATGAAAAGACGGGTGAAGCCCTGCCAGCCAGAGTAAAAGTCCTTGATGCGCCAATTGCCGCAGCGGAAATCTATAGTGGTCATTACCAACTTCAATTGCCTGTGGGCACACACCGTTTAGAGATCACGACTTTTGGATATGCTCGCAAAATCGTGGACAAAGTGAACATTGAATATGGCTCTATAACCAATTGTGATGTCACTTTGAAATCCATTCCTTCCATCCTTGTCGTAGATGACGATGAAGGGGAAAAACATGAGCTGTATTTCACAAAAGCCCTGGCTGACATAGGTAAAGAACACTGTTTGGTCGATCTTGCATCGACAGGCCCATTGGAACTGAGTGACATCGTCTGTTATGAGACAGTAATTTGGTTCACAGGTGACTCAACTAAAAACACACTATCCAAGTCAGATCAAAAGATACTGGGAGAGTACATCAAATGCGGAGGTAGCTTATATCTCAATGGTCGCAACGTTGCTTCAGAGCTAAAAGACTCAAAGTTCCTCAAAGAGACATTGGGCTGCACCTTCGCCAAAAAATCAAATGGTTTCAAGCACCTCAAAGGCACTTTGGGACAATATAGAATAAAAATCACTCACAATCCTGACGCATTGACCTGTTTGCCCAAAAGCAAGGAGCTACTCTCTTATGCAGGTTATGGATTTAGCGACGGAAGTGCAGCCCTGAAAAATGGAAAAGTCGTTTTTTCTGGCTTTGGTTTTGAAAAGGTAATCGCTCGAGACAAGAGGAATGCACTGCTCAAAAACATCCTCGAGCAGCTAAAACCATCAACTAGAGAAAACCATGTACGCATCGAACTCTTCGAGAAACCTGAACAGAGGCAAAGATGGTCGCAAATACTGTATGAGCGCTATTCTGAATTGAGTGACAGCGAGTTGCACGTTCTGTCAGAAGAGATTGAAAATCCTTCTGCTCGCAGAATAGTAACTGCCATCAGAGCAAGCCGCTTCAACCTCTGCCACCTGAGATGAGTCAAATCGAAACAAATGTTCGTTTTTAAACATTTGTTGCATACACTGCGCGTTCTTCGCATGAAACGAGAAACCTGCAAAGGCTCTTCTGTACAGCCTTTTCCAAAGAGCAATCTATTTGGCCTGTTTAATGCATTTGATGTTTTGGAAGCAAAATAAAAAGCTTCAAATGTATAGAGGAGGCCACCGTGCAAGTAACAATAAAACTCACATTGATAATTCTGATGATTTTGTTCTGTGTTGCTAACTGTCGAGCTGAAATTGAGATTAGCGGGATCTCGATGTCAGGACTCATTGAAACTGGCGAAGACGCTGGCCTAACCGATCTGTCGCAGTGCAGTTCTGATCCATATCATTTTGTTGCCGCCTATGAACGCAGCGAAATAGGCAGACGTGTTCATTACAAAAATGATTGTTTGGACATCACTATCACTCTGAGCGGTATCGAAATCAACGGCAAACATATTCCCTGGAAAATGAAACTAGACAAAGAAAACGAAGAGCTCAAGATCTTAGCTGGTGACAAAGGCATCTTCCTGGAACACACAAAGTACGGTTCTATGCGCTCTAGAGAGTGGCTGATTGGTTATTTTTTCACTGGAAACGAAATTGTCCGCAACTTCCAACGTTTCAGCATTGCTGGTGGAGAACGAGCTACACGAACAATCCTAGACGTCAAATCCAGCGAAGCAATAAAAGAAATCCCCCGCTTGCTTCACAATCACCTTTCCGATTATCTCGCTGGACGAATATTGTCAGCCAATAGCGACTATGCTGCCCTTTTCGTCAATGGCGGTCTTCTATACAAAGGAAAACAGAGAACTTTGTTCATCTCCACTGAAGGTGTTGAAATCGACGGAAAAATGCGGACTTGGGCGCCAACAGAAAAAGGGACAAATCGTGTGGTCCTGGTCAGCAAGACGGACAGAGTCGTTTCGATGACAATTACCCATCGTCAGGGTGTAATGAACTCCATTACGGACAGCTCAACTCTCAGTTTTACAGAGGGTAAAGTGCACTTTTCAGAGACCGTCAACAGCAGCTCACTCTTTGGGTCCAATCGATACAGCAATAAAACTTTGGCCAATATTGATGGTGCTGCCTCTGTTGATGAAATGTATGAGAAAGTAGCTCCCTATCTGACTCCTTACATCAACTAAGGTAGAACCAGACAAACCTTCCTCCACATAAAGAAACCAAGTAAAATGACTTGGTGAATTGGAGGAAATCATGAATAAACTGACAATTTTCTGTATCGCTGTCTCACTCATCTTTCCCGCTCTTCTTCAGGCCCAGTTGAGTGAATGGGAACTCAACAACATTGGTGTCTACAAAAAAGCTGGTCCCGGCGTTGTTTACATCTCTTCCGTAGCCCTCAAATGGGACTATTTCCTCAACGTCGTTCCCACATCGGGCAGTGGTTCTGGTGTCATCATTGACACCAAGGGACATATATTGACGAACTACCATGTTGTGCAGAAAGCACATCGTTTGGAAGTTACCCTAGCTGATGGTAGTAAATACCAAGCAAAGATTGTTGGAGCCGATCCATCGAATGACACTGCTGTTATCAAAATCAAAGCTCCCAAAAACAAACTGACGGCTGTTCCTATGGGAACCTCCAAGAGCCTCCTTGTTGGTCAAAAGGTTTTGGCAATTGGTAATCCCTTTGGATTGGAGCGGACATTGACCGTTGGTGTCGTCTCTTCCATTGGCCGTGACTTGCGAGCACCTGATGGTCGAGTAATCAAAGGTGTTATCCAAACGGACGCTGCCATCAATCCTGGTAACTCTGGTGGTCCACTGCTCGATTCACAAGGCAACATAATCGGTATCAACACAGCCATTTTCAGCCCTTCTGGTGGAAGTGTAGGAATTGGTTTTGCCGTACCCATCGATACCATTAAAAGAATCATCAACGATCTCATCAAATATGGTCGCCCTCGCCACCCCTGGTTGGGCGTAGAGTTCATGCAATTGACTGAGCACTTGGCTAGGCAGATAGGACTAAAAACTATTAGTGGTGCTCTAGTACAAAACGTCTACAGCGGCGGACCAGCACATAAAGCAGGTATTCGTGGTGGTTTCAGACGGTATTATTATGGCAATACAATAATCGCCCTTGGCGGTGATCTGATCATTGGTTTTGACGGCAAAGAGGTGAAGAACGCCGAACAACTGGGCGATCTCATCTCTCAGCACCAACCAGGCGATGTTGTCAAAGTGGATGTAATGCGCTTCAACGGCAAAAAACGAAGCTTAAAAGTTCGTTTGGGACAAAGACCTGAAGAATATTAAAACTATTTAGTCTCTTCGACCGTAGTAGATAATGATGCTCTTATTAGATCGAAGGGATTTTTCATGCATTCTCGATTTAAGATATTGACCAGTCTTCTAATCATACTGGTCTTTGCCGCTCCTAGCTTTGCTTTCAAGCCCATTCCCAGAAACAGAAACCCCTATCACAACGAGGTCCATCAATCTTATCAATCTACGATGGCTGCCTATCGCTCACTGATGAGTTGCTATCAGAGGTATCACCTCAATCCTCAAGCTTATATGGTCGCTTATTATCGTTATGCTCGGCAATTAGCCACATATAAAGCCATTCTGCACCGCTATAATCACTGGCGCCCACAGCCAGGTCCCAAACCTTATCCAGAACCCTATCCTAATCCACAACCTCAATATGAGACCAAACGTGTCTTAATCCAGGCCGAGCAACTCTTTCATCCCTGTGTTATGCCAGGCCCAGTCAATTTAGGGCAGATAAGTGGCAAAAATGTGCACAAACATGCGAATCTGCGACCTGGCCAACTCGTTACCTTTAGCCTGGTAACAAATCCCTCCACAGGTTACTCCTGGCATCAGCAACTCGTTGGTGGCGACAATATCACTATCACAAAAAACGTCAATTCCACCTCTAGTGGACAACGCATTGGCGCACCATCAATAGTCACTTATCGCATTCAAGCGAAAAAGGCTGGTAAAGCAGTTCTGACTTTGCGTTACCGTCGTGGTTGGGAAAATGGAGCTGCTGCAAGATTGGTCGTCATCTCCATTCAAGCCAAACAGCTACCCTCTACCTCAGGTAAATTCCTGGCTATCGAAAACCACCAATCGCGCTCTCGAATTACTTATCGAGTGACTGCCAACAGCATAAATGTAGTGAAGAACTACAATGGTCGTGAAGTGACCCTCAAAGGAAAATTCGTCCGTGGCGACACACCCTATAGCGGAACAGTGAAAGCCATAGCCGTTTCTGCCATTGGCAATCCGACAACAGTCGATGAAGATCCTGTCGTTGACGACGGCAATAATGACAACAACAATTCCGATCCTGGCGATATGCCTGATTATGGAGATGTCATCTACAGCTACTGATTAAATCAGTAAATAGTCGCGAGATTCGTGCATCTTCACCTTGCTGCCGGTATAATTCAGCTGGGGGCCAAAGAGGGGGTACGGAGGTCCTTTCGGCGTGAAAGACTGGCGCGACCCATCAAAACAAGCGCTCTTCGTTTCTGAAGTGGCGACAATTTCTCTATTGGGCCGTAAAGAAGATATCGAACTCATGGAAAAGCTCCTCGACGAAGCCTCAGTAGAGGATTTGCAGAGAGAGCTAATCAAGCTAGCTGATCTGATTCGAAATAGACACGCAATGGGCTTGCGCAAAGACTGTTGCAACCAATGTATGCGCTTTCAGAAGTGTGAACTCAAATGGCTCAAGACAGAACGCAGTATGCGTCCCACTTGCTGCCCACGCTGTCAAAGTTTCCAGAAGTGCCTCAAAGAGTTCAAAAAAGAAGAGCATAAAAGGCGACGAAAGACAGATCCACCTGCGGCCTATTGACACATGTGTGACATTAGGTAACGTCCTCTAGTCTGCTTTTCCAGCTGAAAAGGCTCCTATCGCCACTTCCCAGCTTGGCCTACTCCTTGTATGCACGTACCTGTCAATTCAGTGCGCGCGAAAGGAGCTCTCTTGAAAAGCTTATTTCTGTTTCTCTCTCTGACTATCATCGTTTGCCCCGTCTTTGCTCAATTCGCTCAACAGCAGCAGGGGACAAACAATACAACAGCGAACAAAAGGCTGAAAAAAGCAGCTGACAAGCTGATGACAAATCCAAACTCCGGCAAACTTCATCTGGAAGTGGCAAAAGCATATTTCCAAAGAGGAAGTGAAGGCGATGCACAGCGAGTCAATCGCCACCTAAGAAGGGCTGTGGCCATCAATCCTTCTCTGGGAAATGAAGCCACACGCTTCTTGAACACTGCTCAAGCTGGATTTAGACCAGAAGAGAGGAGTAATGAAGAGCGAGTCCTCGATGATCAGCTGGAATCAACCCTACCTACTGAAGAGTACAAAGATCCAGATGCAGTGATCAAAAATGGTCTTGCTCAAAGAATGGCTCGTCGCGAGTTTCGACAACCTTCTGAGGAATTCGACGAAAACAAAGAAGAGGTGAAAAACCTATTCGGTCTTGGCAGAGAAGACAGATCAGAAGAGCGTGATTGGGAAGAGAGATTGGCAGAAGTCGCTGAAACCAATGCGGCTCTTGGCGGCTGGCGAAGCGCTTTTCGTAGAGCTCTGCTGCAGGCTGCACGTCAGACCAATGAAATGCGTTCCACAGAGTCACGATTCAACACAGGCGAAATGACCAATGCAGATGAGGAAGCAGAAGAGGGAGAGGAACCAGATCCCGTTCAACTGAAGAACGAAGCTTTTCTGCTCTATATGAAGGGAGAAATGCGTCCCTGTCGAGAGAAACTCATTGAAACAGTGGCTGCTTCGGAAAGTCTGCAAGTACGAAGAGCTGCCGCCTCAATGTCATGGTCTGGTGGATCCGTTGAGATCAACCCTCCTTCGAGCGACAACGGAGGGACCTCAGGTGGACTGGGTGGAGCTGTTGGTCCAGGAACAAGTGGAATGAATGCCCAACCTGGTTCCACACCTGGCCAAACTGGAAATGTCCAAGATGCGGGTCAACAAATTGCGGCTCTACCTACAGGTGGAACTGGTGGACAAGGTGGCCAGCAACGAGGTACTGGTGTTGGCGGCGGCAATCTCCCTCCTGGAATGAACAGACAAATTGCTGACACTGCCCTAGAAAGCTTGGAAGCTCTGGGAAACAAAGAAGTTCCTCCAGAAGAAGCTGGAACCAAAATCACTGAATTGGGAGCCATAGGCACAGTTGGTGAACCTCTAATCATTGACATAGACGAAAACGGCGAAGCAAACATCGAGTCTACGCTCATACCCGACAACAAATTTGCAGCCAATGCTGTTCATTTTGATCTCGATGGTGACGGGCATATCGAGCAGGTAGAGTGGGTGACTGGTGGCGACGGCTTACTAGCAGTTGATTTGGATGAAGATGGTTTGATTACCTCCGGTCGTGAGTTGTTTGGTACTGCCCTTGGTCATCGTAACGGTTTTGAGGCTCTGCAAAGGTTTGACATAAATGGCAATGGCTTCATAGAGGGTAAAGAAACGACAGTCCTGCTCATCTGGTTGGATGACGGTGATGGTGTTTGTAAAAGACATGAGATCAAGTCATTGGAAGACTTGGACATTACATCCATTTCCTGCCGACCCTCGGGATTGGTGAGCCAAGTGGAAAGAAAGGGTCGTTTCATCAAATGCTGGGAATGGTTGCCCGAAATGCGACCATAAAAGTCTTGCGCTCTCAGCGCCTTCCCTTATACTTCATCCCAATCAAAACCTTTGGGGAAATTGGGATGAAAGGGAAAGTTATGAGCCGTGAGCTCTTCGTACGCCACGAGGACAACCCTCTCTTTACTTGGGAAAACTGGCCTTATCCAGCAAACACAGTTTTTAACCCAGCAGCGACTGTGGGTCCAAATGGTGAAACCATTGTATTAGCCCGTGTTGAAGACTTACGTGGAGTTTCTCATCTGACCGTTGCTCGCAGCAAAGACGGACGCAGTGATTGGGAAGTAGACAAAACTCCCACATATTCGGCCAATCCCATCCAATTTCCTGAAGAAGAATGGGGTATTGAGGATCCACGAGTGACTTACCTCGAGGACCGTGATGAATACGCTGTTTTGTACACGGCTTATTCTCCTCGTGGTCCCCTCGTTTCCATGGCCCTGACCAAAGATTTTGAAACATTCGAAAGATGGGGCGCAATCACTTGCCCCGAAAACAAAGATGCCGCCCTCTTTCCCCGCCGCATTGGTGGCCGATATGCCATGCTGCACCGACCAGTCACGAATAACTTTGGAGCAAACATCTGGATCTCTTACTCTCCCGATCTTCGCCACTGGGGTGACCACAAAGAAGTGCTGACCGGTAGAGCTGGTCCATTCTGGGACGCAAAAAAAATCGGTTTGAATACTCCTCCAATCGAGACTTCCGAAGGTTGGCTCATTTGTTACCACGGTGTGAGAACACACTGTAGTGGCGCTCTTTACCGATTGGGAATAGCGCTTCTGGATCTCGATGAACCATCACGCCTCATCAGCCGAACGGACCAATGGGTTTTCGGTCCCCGTGAAGACTACGAGATGACAGGCGACGTAGGTGGAGTCGTATTCCCCTGTGGATGGGTCCACGACGAAAAAAGCGGCGAAATCCGCCTCTATTACGGCGGTGCCGACACCTGTATTGGTTTGGCAACAGCAAAACTAGATCAAATCCTTGATCTACTGAGAGCTAATCCGACACGCTGTTAGCGTGGACAGTACTTTATTTTACGAAGAACAGCTGAGCAAAGCTGAAGAGACTGCACTTGGTTTTGCCCAGCGAAAACATCGGTGGTTGCTTCTACTCACAGCTCTCATCGCGCTTGTGGCGAGCCTATTGGTGGGTTTTGTCCTTGCTGTCGGGACCAAATTAATTCTCGACGGGTCAGAAGCCTTTGGTCAAAGTGATTTCGAAGCCTTTGAAATCATCTACCTCCTTTTGTTCTGGTGGGCTCTCACCTGGCTTCCATGCCTTCTGCTCATAGATCGTTTGCACAATAGCTTCCGTCGGTGGCGTAGAAAAAAAGGAGAAGGACTAGAAGAGCATTTCTCATTAGGAGCCAAACTCTGCAAAGAACTGCTAGAAAAACGTCCAGGAGCATCAGCCATCGTCATCGGGAGAAAAGGTGCACCAGGGCGCCCAAGACTGGGAACAATGTTAATGATCCTTTGGGCTACTTGTTGGGCAGTCTTCACTCTGCCACTGGCCACCTTCAGTTTGGGATGGATTGGAGCAATTGGCAGCCACCTAACACTTCTGTGCTGGGCTTTAGCTCTTTATTGTGAAGAGAAAAATCACAGCATTGTTTTGCTCACCCTTCCCCCTCTGACTCTTTGCTGGTTTGTCCTTTTCGTATCCTTCTTTCCCACTGGTAGTCTGCTCTTACTGCCACTCGTATATTTAGTGGTCAAAAATCTTCACCGATTTTGGCTAGCCTGGAAAACCAAAGAAACAAAACAACTACTTTTTGTAGAAGAAGGGAAAGCTCTGTTAGACAAAGGAGCAGATAGAGCTCTAGAAGTATTCTCCTTTTCCCCTCTATCAATAAAGCCGGAAGGTTATGAGACATACCTCGAAGCCGACGATGGTGACATGCATCTCTTCACCTTTGCTTCTGCAGCGGAACTAGAGCACATATTAGATACTGGTCTGAACATCTTCCAGCCACTTAGAGAAAAAAGTGAAGCTCCTGTTTGGAAAAGACATGCTTCCTTCTTTTTCGCTGCTTGTTATCTGTTTTCAGCTTCCTTCTTAGCACCAGCTGTTTTTGTTGGGACAACAACAGTAGAGGAGTTATTCCAAGACTGGCCCAAACAGGACAAAAGCCTTATTCTCACCAAAGCCAATAGAATGTGCCAGTGGTTACCTTTTGCTCAAGCGGCATATGCTCTACGAGCTGTTATGTTCGCTGAAGAGGGAGAGTATGAGAAAGCTCTTGCTGAGCTAGATTATTTGGAAGAGT
>CAZXTJ010000028.1:0-26345 GCA_964643655.1 uncultured bacterium | reverse complement strand
CGCATGGGACGGTCACGAAAACGACCTCTACGTAGAGATTGGGAAGAGGTCAAAGACGGCATCATGATGAATGCTATTCGTGCCAAGTTTGGCCAAAATGAAGATATCCGCCAGAAATTGCTAGAAACGGGCTCTGCACCTTTAGTCGAACATACCAAAAATGATTCGTATTGGGCAGATGGCGGCGATGGCACTGGACTCAATCGCTTGGGGGAATTGCTCATGCAACTTCGCTCTGAGTTGCAGAAAGAACAAGAGGAAACCAATGGATGAGACCAAATTTTGGGCAATAATGGAAGGTGTCACTCAGCTGAGCGACAAAGAGGAGCAATGCCAAACACTGCAAGCTGATTTAGCCAAACTGCAGGCTGATGAGATCATTGCCTTTCAGGCCTTTTTTGACAAGGTAATAGATAGTGCTTTTACTTGGGATCTTTGGGGAGCAGCTCACACTATCGCTGGAAAGTGCTCTAATGAAGAGTTCCTCGATTTCCGCTGCTGGCTAGTCTCCAAGGGGAAAGAGATCTACGATAAAGCTTTGACCGATGCAGATTGTCTGGCTGAAGTGGTCTGCCAAGATGAAGAGTGCTTTTTTGATGCACTCTTGTATGTTCCATTCGAAGCCTGGTCCGAAAAGACAGGACGAGGTATAGATGACTTCCCCGAATCACGGAGTCAACAACCTGAGGAACCTATTGGTGAAGAGTGGAAAGCCGAAAGTGACGATCTGGCCAAGAGGTTGCCAAAGCTGACAGCTAAGTTCGCCAAGTGATCTAATCAGCTGTTTTTGGCTCTGGTTTGGTGCATTCGCAGTAGTGCTCAATTCTGCATTCAGGACAAATACCGTGGCTGAAACCAGCATCTGAATGTTGTGTTATGTAACTTTCGAGTTCGTTCCATGCACCTTCATCGTCCCTGATGCGTTTGCAGATACAGCAAATGGGTAAAACTCCATGCAAGTGTTTGATGTGAGCAACGGCGTCTTCTAACTCTTTGATTCTTGTTGCAAGAGTCTTCTGTAGCTCGACGACCTGCCTGCCAACGGCAAGCCTAGCCCTCAATTCATCGTAATCAAATGGTCGAACGACATAATCATTGGCTCCAGCTTCGAGACCAGCAACCACATCTTCTTTGGTCCCTTTGGTAGCCAGCAACAAAACATAGACTGGTGTTGTTGTTGGAGTCTTTCGCAACTGGCGACATATTTCGAGACCTGCCATCTGGCTCAGATCAGTATCAATGATGGCCAGTAGTGGTCCATTGTGCTCACTCAAGCTTTGCCAAGCAGCCTTACCGTCGCAAGCTGTGACAACATCATAACCCCAACGGCGCAGTGTCTCTGCTAACAGAACCATTGAAGTGTTGTCCCCCTCGGCAACGAGAACTTTCATTTTTGACTCCACCTCAGTGACTTTTCGATGGACTGCCTCATGGACATATCGTTTGTAACGCATACTTGGACCTCAAAAAAACCTATGCAAGTGAACTGCCATGTGAAGCTGTCAAAAATATTGGCACTGAAATGCTCTACTAGAGCAGAACGATGATTTATGAAGGAAAAAGACAAGTAATGCGAATTGCCCTATTTTTTGTCTTGCTCCACCAAAGTAGCGGCAATTGTCTCTAATACCTCAGGAGTGGGACACAATCTTTTCACATCGTTTCTACTGAATTTGCCCAATCTTTCGCGGTGCAGAAGTGACGACAATTTGTCACCACCACACAGAGATGAAAAACGACTTGCCAATTCGCGCTTTTCCCACTCTGTTTTCTCATCCTCGAGTTGCTTCAAGAGCTTCTTAGCCCTTTTACGCACATAGTCTTCGATTTGGGCAAAAAGCTCTTCGCAGTGGCGCTTCAGAACGCGGAGGGCTCTCAGTCTCTTTGCAGTTTGCATACTAAAGCGAGTGCGCCTTTTGGGTAACTCCAGGAGACGCTCAATTCTGTCCCATTTCAGTTTTTTATCTTCTCTCTCTTCAAGGCGAAAGTCGAGAAAATCCTCCATTAGATGTTCATAGTGATTTCGTCTAGCTTTCACAGAGATAAACCTGAACTCAGGTAATAACAAACCAGTGAGGGCACCTCCACGACAGCAGTTTGTGTCCAGGGCAAAGACAGTGTTGGCCATTACAGTTGGCACTCCCCTGCCCGAATAGTCACAATGGCCCACCAATACTGGTTTTTCGCCCTCCCAAAGCTCATACCAAGGTTTGTCGTATTGCTCTGCCAGGTAAGAGGCAGCGCTGAGAGTACCCGTCAATGTAGAGATGTGCTGTTTTTCCAGCTCCACACCAGGCTCGAGATATCCGTGAATGAGGATGGCCTCCTCCAACTCAATGAAGGGAGGTAATGTGGAGAAATAAGCACAGGCCAAGGTGTGACCATGGTCACCGAGCTGATGATGAGTAATACGCTGGGAGAGAGCTGGCTGAAGCTCACCGCCAAACCATCGAAGATGTTTGCGTTCATGGTTTCCAAGCAATGCCCTCATAGAATCTTGCTCTTGAAACATCTGGAAAACTTGAGGAGATTGAGGACCACGGTCGACAATGTCACCCAAAGCGATGACTTCGTCTTCAGCTGAGAGACTTGCTCTATCGAGCAAATCTTGCAGCTCTTCCCAACAGCCGTGAATGTCACCAACGATGAGTCTTCGCACGAAAAAAGCTCATTTCTGCCAATTATTGTCAACTTGGGTTCATATTGCCGAATATATAATGTAACTAGTGTAATTGCACTAAGGAGTAATGTGCCTGACAAGACTTGCAAGATTTGTGGAAAGTTTAATGCTGGAGCTGCCAAATTCTGCGGTGGCTGCGGTTCTCGCTTTCCCAAAGAGCAAGCTGACAAGCTCGTTGAATCGGACTTTTCTGCACTTTTCAAAGTTGCAGAGAGTCAACCTGCCACTGAGGAGTCCGATCTGTTCCAGATACAGGTCAAAGAGAGCTCCAACGAACGGCCTCCAGAAAAGGACGTTCATTTGGGGGCAGAAGAGTTGGAAAAACTCTTCGAAAGTGGTGGCGATGAAGGTGAAAAAGAACTCGAAAATCTCTTTGGTGACATTTCGGCTCCATCACCACAAAAAGCTCCAACAACGGACAATGGTGAGGCCGGTCTAGACGAAGCTTTCAACAAACTTCTCGAACAAAGAGAAGCTGAAGAACAGACCGTCTCTCCCCTAGATCTCTCTTCGCCAACAGCAGCCTTGCTCAAAGACGATGATGTCTTGGCTGAGGCCAGACGAGAATTGGCAACTGATGGAATTCCAACAACCTCAGGTGATGACATGGCTGCTCTCCTCGAAGAAGCACAGCAGGTGGCTGCCAAAGATGAGGAGGAAGAGCCTGCGCCGCCTGAACCCGCTCCACCATCAGAAGTTGAGGAAGTTTCAGAAGAGTCCTCAGAGGCAGAAGAAGAGGAGCGCCCTCGTAGTCGTCGACCGAGACGTCAACCAGCGCGTGGAAGACGCTTGGCCTCATCAATGGCTCGAGCTGAGCTCCTTCCACCAGTAACTTTCATTGGCCGCGTCGCTTCTTTGCTTACTTTTGTTTGCTTGTCCACGGCCTGCGGTTTAGGGGCGGTTTCTGTTCTTGCACCAACAACTGCAAAACACTATGTGGCTGCTGTTCCTTTGGTGGGGCTGCTCATAGCATACATAACCAAAAGAGTTATCAAAGCAGAAACCATGCCTTTACCCATATTCAATGTTCTCCTTCTTGCCATCACTTTCCTTTCAACATTTGAAGTGGCAGGCAAGACATTGGCAGGGTGGCAGATTTTCGAAATCAAAGCGGAAAGGCTGAAACCATTTGTGATGGCCATTATCGTTGTGGCAGGATTACACCAGGTAATGCGCAGCCGTCTTCTCCATAGAACTTTCCGCTATATCTTGGCCACTGTTGGCATTTATTCTTTAACAGGGCTAATCGCTGGTATTACAGGAAAGCTCTCTTACACAGAGATAATAATAAAAAGACAGCTGGACGTAGCCAAAAGTGGCGAACTGCTAAACCAATTAGTGACCGCCTTTGAGCCCACTTTTGTGGCTGTCAATTTTTTCCTGCCTTTGGTCATAATCGTCTTGGCCTTTGAAGCCATGCGATTACTCATGAACAAGATCTGGGGCCACGCTTTGGGACTCTTTCTCACGGCGGCCTTTTTTGCTCTCGTTCTCTTTGGCAATGTGCTGCTCTATGAAAAAGCCAACGTACCCAACATCAAAAGTATGATACGTGGTCTGCAGACGGGCCGGCCCATTCTGAAAATGCCAGAAAAAGCGGCCCCTCTAAACTAGACTATTCTGACTTTTTATCAGGGCTCTTTGGAGCAGGTTTGTCAGTCGGTGGTTTGCTTCCACCATCGCGTGAACGATTGTCACGACGAGGACGACGACCGCCTTTTTTATCTCCACCACGGCGGCTGCCACCATCATCTCGTCGAGGGCGTCCACCATCACCACGATAGTTGTTGCGGCGACGAGGTCCACCTCCACCTTTGCGACGCTGGTCTCCACCACGAGGAGAACGGTCAGAGCGTGTACGTAATGCACGGCGACGGCGTTGTCGGGCTAGTCTGATGAGTTCGCCAGGATGTAGATCCGGATCGAGATCTTCAGGAATGGAACCACGGCGAATGACCGTACCCACGACAGTTGCTGCCGTAACATCAACGGCAGCTGCAACACGCAGAGCGAGAACGCCTATGAAACTCAGTTGACCAACAGCTGTTGCCAAAAGGCTGGACCCCCAAGCAACTGTAGAAGCACTGGCGAGAATCAACACTGGTGCTCCACCAGATACTGCTGTGCCTGAAAGAGCAAAGAGAGAGGCCATTAGGCCAACAGCTGGATAAAACCACATTTGAATGGGGCCTATCAGCTGCAGTGCGCCCATACCCACAAAAGCAATAACAGCTGCAGTGCCTGGTCTTGCAAGAACTGAAGCCAAAGGAATGGCAATACCCTTTTCCAATGGTGTGAAGGCAAGACATTCGTCACAGCTTTCCATTGTCTGAGGGATTGCCAATACAGGTGAACCAAGACCAACGGCTGTCACATGGGGCAGTCGCAAAGTTCGGAGCAGATAATTAGGTGTCACATTGGACTGTGAACCTGCCAGAGCTACACAAGCTACGGATATGACAATAAATAGGACTACGAGGGTGGAACCGACCAAGACTGCAAACCAGCTGAAAGTCTTTGGCCAAGCCGTCAACAACCAAGCAACGATGAGCAAGAATACTGCAGTTGGCGCAATCCAAAAGGTCAAGTTCTTGAAGAGTCCACTCATAGCTTCGTCACTATCAGCGATGAGATTGCGCAAGGGCCCGCCAGGTCGGGTCATGGCAACGGCTGATGCCATCAGTAGAGTCAACACGATGAGAAGAACTGGATCAATCCCTCTATCACCTGAAACAGGCTTTCCTCCACCAAGGAAACCAACCATACGTTGTTTGAGCAGAACCTTTGGTGAATATTCGACTGATTTGGCATCCTCTTCTGCAGTCAACTTGGGAACTTCAACTTTGAGAGAATTGGCCAGCTGATTGACACCCATCCAACTGAGTGAACCAAGAAGACCACCAACGACTGTGATGATGAGTGAAAGGCCAAGAACCTTCAAGGCAACACTACGGGCAGGTCTTCCTCCTGCTGCAGCCACACCTGTTCCAGCAGCAGCCACCGCCGATGGAATGACGAGGAATGAAACAAGAACGAGATAAAGAGAACCAAATGCTCCCAAATAACGAGCTAATCGCTCACGGACGACATCCAAATGCTGGGCTGTATCGCCACTATAAGGAACATAAATGTAAAACAAGACAATACCAGCCGTTGCCAAGGCGGCAAAGACTGCCAGGAACATCCTGGTGAAATTTCTCATGGGAAGTCTTCTCTCTTACATTTCGTCGAGTAGCCGACGGGCTTTACTGACGAGTTCAGGCTGGCTACCGTTTTTGCACAGCTTTTCTAGTGGTTCACGTGCTTCGTCCTTACGTTCGGCTGCCCAAAGAGCTTCGCCAAGATGGAGTAGTGCATACTCTTCAGCAGGATCGTCTTCTAGGACCTGACGGAACATTGTAATTGCAGTTGCATAGTCTCCTGTAACGAGCTCGAGATGGGCGAGACAGTTGCGGGGATAGGTGTCTCTTTCATCGAGTTCGATGGCTCGTTGCAACTCTTCCCGAGCCTTGGTCTCCAATCTCTGCCTTGCATAGAGACGTCCAAGAATAAAATGGGCATTTGCATAGTCATCATCTGCTTGAATGGCTTCCTGGTATTTTTGCCAGGCAAGCAGAATGTAGCCCTGCTTTTCAAACATCTCTCCAAGGCCCAGAATGATAGGCGCAGATTGAGGATTTAAATCAGCAGCTTTGCCATAATACTCCTCAGCTTTGGCACAATCATCCATCTCACGATATACCTCTGCCAAACCAGCGTGAATGGACCAATCATCGTTGTCACGCTTGAGTGCATCAAAGAGGTACTCCTGCGCTTTGCGCAGCTCCCCATCCTCCATCTCAACGTATCCCAGACCAACATAGCCAAGTTTGGAATCTGGCTGTAACTCGAGCAGTTGGTTGAAGAATTCACGAGCTTTATCTAGCTCACCAAGACGCAAATGCACTTCACCAAGGCTATTGATGATGATGGCATTCTGCGGCGAAGTGCGCAGTGTCTGCTCGAGGATACGTATGGCGTTTTCGTACTCGTGTTTAGCGAAATAAGTCATCGCCAAACTGTTGTAGTTATAAACATCCTGGCCATCGAGTTCTATGGCCTTTTCCAGGCATTTGATGGCTTTGTCGTATTGCTTTACTAACTTGTGGGTCAAAGCGAGACTATTCCAGGCATAAACATCCTGTGGGTCGATATCAACGGCCTTCTTGAATTCAGCCATTGCGTCTTCATAGCGGCCCTCATCGAGATGAGTATTGCCAAGGATGTAATGAGAATGCAAATCACCGGAGCATACTTTCATACCTGCTTCGAGGATTTTCGTGGCTTTCTTGAACTGCTTCTGCTCTTTATAAATGAATGCCAACTTGTTGTACGAATAGATGTCACGAGGATAACGTTTGATTGCCTCAGTAAATGCCTCAGCAGCCGAATCCAACAATCCGGCCTTGAGGAGCTCCAATCCTCGGCGATAATGCTCGTTCTCCACGACGGAGCCTCCTAATGCATCAAATTACACTAGTGCCACAGAAAATTTGCTCAGGACTGTTTGCCAATGCGTGGCCACAGCGACCATAGGCTGCAACAGCTATACGACCTTCACCACGGACTATGCCCACTTTGAAACCACCACCAAGGCCTGGTGAAATGACCTTCAGCTGCAAAACGATGTCACGAATAGCATTGGACACAGCAGTCTTTTCCCGCGCGTCCTCACGAATGACGCCATAAGCAATAGAGGCCACGATAGTCGACTCGCGCAGTTTGATGGGCAATTTTTCTGCATTTGCGCCAACCTGGGTAATTGCTGGTTTCATTCCAAAATCACGTGAGCGTCCCAACCAGAACTTTTCCTTCGCCTCTGATTTGGTCATGGCCAAATAGATGACAGCCGCTTCGGGAGTTAATGCTCCTTCTTTGGCAGGTGGTTTCGTCAAGTCTTTGACGATATCGCGAATTCGAATGATTCCGATTAATGCTCCTTCGTCGTCAACGACGGGCATTACCATCATACCTTTTGCTTTGCCAGTGAAAAGGTGGGCAGCTTCACGAACTGTCTGGTTCATATGAATGGACTCAATGTCTTCGTTCATCACCTTGGCGACAGTTTTTTTTCTATCTTCGGTGTTGATGTAAAGAGTCGTAACTAGCCCCACTGGTCGTCTTCTATCATCAACGACAAAAAGTGAGTGATATTCGTGAATGATCATCAATTCACGGGCAGAAAAGATTGACTGCTCGGGTTTGAGCGTCACCGGGTTGGGTATCATTATTTCTTTGACGAGAAGCGCCATTGGACCTCCCTCGGGGATACAACATAATCAGAAGCCTACGAGAATACTTATTATATATAGTAGGCGTTTACGAAGCGCCTACTCTACCACCGCTGCCAGATGCAAACAAGGACTTTGATTGTGTGGAACAAAGAAACTAGTTTTCAATAGTGGCAAAAACCATACGGCCCACAGAACTCTGCTGAACACTATTAATGGTTACAGTCTTCGATTCCCCTTGGAAATCAGCACCACCTTCAACGACGACCATTGTGCCATCATTGAGATAACCAACACCTTGTCGTGAGCCTTTGCCTTTTTTCACAATTTTGATTTCCATTTTTTCGCCAGCAAGGACTACCGGTCGCAAAGCATTGGAGAGCTCATTCATGTTGATTACATCGATTTCCTGCAACTTGGCCAATTTGTTCAAGGCAAAATCGTTGGTCACTAACTTCCCACTTGTCTCGAGGGCATATTTGATCAACTTGGCATCTACTTGCTGCACATCGGCATAATCGATAGTGGGCAAAATCATACTGATATGTTCATTGGACTTGAGTTTTTCCAAAATCTCAAAGCCTCTTTTGCCTCGCACTCGTTTGTTCTGATCAGAAGAGTCTGAAAGTAATTGCAATTCGTTGAGCACGAACTGAGGAACAGCCAAGCGACCGTCGAGGACGTTGGTGTGCAAGAGATCGACTATTCTGCCGTCGATGATTGCACTAGTATCCAATATCTTCAGATCAGCATCTGGGGAAGCACCTGGCTGCAACTTAGTAGTAAAAATGTCATATAACTCGCTTTGTTTTCGCACAAATATGGTCATTCCCAGATAACCAAGGAGTGTGTTGAGGGTCAAAGGGACGGTAATGACAGCTACGGGCAAGATTACAGAAGCCAAGGCATGTCTGTTCAAAAGATCAGAGAAATACTTGTTGAAGAGTAAAACCAGCACGGGCAACATCGTTAAGTTTGCAATGAGCAACCCAGCAAACAGACCAGCCCCGCCCCAGAGAAAATCGCGCATACGTAGAGTAGGTAATTTCTCTTCGAACCAGCGCTGAAACTCCCATGCTATCGTCGATGCCACGAGATAACCAATACCGCCAAAGAGCAATCCCAAGACTGCTCTGGGATCGGCAAAATCAACTACTTCAGCAACGACTTCGCTATATTCGGCTTGCAAACTGAAAGCTACGGTCACGCCAAGTACGGTTCCCATGAGAACCAACACTGACGTCAGGAAATTTGGCATAACTCCTCGCTTTCGAAAGTTTACTATATAACGCTTAGGAAGCTAAGAGCAACGAGTGGACAAATACTGCAATATTTCCGTCAAATCTGACATTGCAACAAACTCCAAACCTTCCACAGCAGGTAAGGCGTCTTTCCCTTCATCTGCTGGTTTAATGAGTTTGGTACAACCAACTCGACGCACTTCATCAGCCCTTTGTGCCAAATGATAGACAGGTCGTATTTCTCCAGAAAGACCAATCTCGCCTGACCAGGCAGTGCCAGCCGGAACGACGTCATCTCGATAACTAGATACGACAGCCAAGGCGACGGCCAAATCGAGAGCAGGTTCTTTGACCTGCAATCCACCAGTCACGTTGACGCAGACGTCAAAATTGCCCAAGGAAATGTCGAGCCTCTTTTCGATAACTGACAAGATGAGATTTAAGCGAGTCAAATCATAACCTTGAGCTATGCGGCGGCCGAAAGTGTAGTTATTTTCCGTAACAAGAGCTTGCACCTCGACGACATAAGAGCGTGTGCCCACGACGACAGGTGACAAACAAGCACCAGAATGCTCCAGGCTGGCGCGATGAATGAAAAGAGCCGAAGGATTGTCTACATCTTCGAGTCCACTTTGCTCCATAACATAAACGCCTAGCTCAGAGACAGCACCAAAGCGGTTTTTCACTGCTCGCAAAAATCGATAGACACGTTGAGGATCGCCTTCGAAAGAGAGCACCGTATCAACCATGTGTTCCAGTAGTTTGGGACCAGCTATCTCTCCCTCTTTGGTCACGTGGCCAACGACTATGGTGGCTACACCTAGGGTTTTGGACATTCCCAAGAGCTTGAGAGTAGCTGCTCGTATCTGGGCTGGACTCCCTGGAACACCATCAGAAGAGCTGTCCGCAACAGTCTGAATAGAGTCGACGACGAGCAATTTGGCTTTGCTTTTTTCAACCTCGCTGCAAATGGCATCAACATCGGTGGAACCGTAAACGAGCAAGTTTTCATGACAACAGTCAGTGCGTTCAGCTCGCAGTCGCACTTGCCGTGGCGATTCCTCACCACTAGCGTAGAGGGCGACGCCACCTTGGCGAGCAACATGGACTGCCATCTGCAGCAACAAAGTCGATTTACCGACACCAGGCTCTCCACCGAGCAATGTGACGGAACCAGAAACGATACCTCCACCAAGAACTCTGTCCAACTCACTGGAACCTGTATCAAATCGAGGACTCTCATCAGTGGTCAATTCAGTGATGGGTCGAGAAGATGCACCTCCCCGCACAAATGATGAGTGAGAAGATTCACTACTTCCCTCAGTAGGAGCTTCTCGCATTGTGTCCCAAGCTCCGCAAGCGGGACAGCGGCCTGACCATTGCGCTTCTTCGCGACCACAATCAGTGCAGAAAAACGAGATCTTTTTCTTTCTTCTGCTCTTGCGAGGTGTCACTTCTCCTCCGGACTAGAGAAAAGCTCTCCGTCGGTCAAGCGGTAACCATTGGCAAAATCACGACCGGCCACTCTCTTTTTCCCCTGCAACTGCACTTCCTCTAGTTTGAGCAGACCATCAGCGCAAATGACAAAAGGTTCTTTATTGAGCATTAAAAGAGAACCAATGGGAGCGGAGTGTTCTTCCGTACTGACAGTGGCTTTCAAAATGCGAAGCCTCTTTTCGCGAAAAAGTGTACAAGCACCAGGACGTGGAGCAAGTCCCCTTACCTGACAATCGATTGCCTTCGTCGAACGAGTCCAATCAATCCATTCATCGGCAGAGGTAATCTTTTCAGCACAAGTTGCCAAATCGTGTTCCTGAATTTGAGCAGCAGGAATCTCGTCTTTTTGGGCTGCAGCGATGAATTCGCGCAAAGCATCTGCCCCAAGAGAAGCCAATTTGTCATGGAGAGTTCCTGCTGTCTCCTGGGATTCAATGGCAGTCTCACGACGAATGTAAACAGGCCCTTTGTCCAGTCCTAACTGCATACGCATAATGCAGACACCAGAACGGTCATGACCTTCCATTATTGCCCTCTGGATAGGAGCTGCGCCCCTTAGTGCCGGTAACAAAGAAGCGTGTACGTTCACAAACCTCAATCTTGGGGTACGTAATAGGCGTCTGCCCAGAATGCGACCATAAGCAACAACAACCCCGAGATCGAGCTCTAGAGAGGCCATGTGCTCCAGGAATTCCAAATCACGGATGGAATAGGGCTGCAAAACAGGCAAACCCAATTCGAGTGCAGCCTCTTTCACAGGAGTGGGTTTTAGTTTTTTACCCCGTCCGCGCCGTGCATCAGGTCCAGTAATGACTGCTTTGACCTCAGTTGTTTCGGCAAGGGCTCTCAAAGAAGGCACAGAAAAATCAGGCGTACCAAAAAATACTGTTTTCACGAAATGTCACTAACCCATCGCCAAACGAGCTTTGGTCTCTTTTTTCATCGCTGCCAAACGCTTTTTCAGCATCATACGGGCACCAGTCCCCAGCCACTTGATAAAAAGAACACCCTCGAGGTGGTCCAACTCATGCTGAAAACAACGAGCAATGAGACCATCTGCGTCAACAGCCTGTTTGTCACCATTTTCATCGAGGAACTCGATGGTGACACACTCAGCACGTGTAACGTCGCCATCAATCTCGGGTAAACTGAGGCAGCCTTCGTTGGCGCGGCATTTACCCTCTTTACGAGTAATCTCAGGGTTGATCATCTTGAAAACGTGACCTTCAATTTCAACGACGACTATGCGACGACTAATACCAATCTGCGGAGCTGCAAGCCCAATGCCGTTTGCATCGCGCATTGTGTCCAACATATCGTTCAGCAGTTGCCTAACGTCGTCATCAACTTTGTCGACGGGCTCTGCCACTTTTTCGAGCACAGGGTCACCATAGTGGCGGATTTCGAGAATCGCCATGGAATATCTCCCATCCCCCCCCGGTATCTATAAAGTCAAAGAACAAAAACCTTCTGTCTAGAATATAGAGCAGGCGAATATAACAGGTATCATTGATTAGGGCAAAGAAGTCCTTCACCAAAATGTGACAAGGGCACTTTCAGCTGTTCTGAACTAAAACTTGAAAACACAGAAACCCGCCCACTGTTCCTATCACCCTGTATTGCTGTATTGATAACCTTTCCGGCAAACAAACACAGACAACCAATGAATACATCACAAACATGATCTAATCATGCCATCCAGTGTCAACATTCTTTTACACTCAATCGCTTGACTCTGGCTTCAATACTGGTATTCTTGCGCCGTTCATCTGGGTACCTGGATAGTAATACTGCTATCCGCCCGGCTGACCCCCGGAAAGGAGGGGCACCATGACAACGCTTCATTCCGTGCGCAGTATGGTCGCAACTCTGTTATACCTCGTTGGTGGATTAGACGCACCAAAAGCGGGACGCAACGAGTGGCAGACCATCTACGACGACGGCCAATAATCTAGGTACGTTCCAAACGTAACCAACTGATATATGCCCCCCTTCACTTCCAATGTGGAGGGGGGTCTACTCATGTAGTATGATGCGAGAGCTAAAGAATATACATGCAAAACTTCGAAGGGACAGCATTGTCGTGACTGAGAAGTCAGTAGGCGTACCAAAAAAACGAATGCTCGTCGTTGATGATTCCAAGACAGCAGCCCACATCCTCGTCAATATGGTGGAAGATCTGGGTTATCAGGCTGAGTCTGTGGAAGATGCAGAAAAAGCCTTGGAACTGTACAAAACCAAACACTTCGATGCTCTGCTCACAGACCTATGTTTGCCAGGGATGGCAGGCTTAGAGCTGTTGCACGAAGTCAAATCGCTGGACAACGATGCAATCGTAGTTTTGGTGACAGAACATGAAGAGATTGATGTAGCTGAAGATTGTGATCGTTACGATCTGGTCTACTATCTTCGGAAACCAGCCAACATCTTCGAGTTGGGTGCAATATTAAAGAATGCTCTTGAAAACCAACTTTTACGACGTGACATTGACGCCCTTCGTTCACTTGCCGTCAGCCTCAAGTCCATTGGCAATATCAAAGATATGGATGAAGAGTACAAGGTTGTTCTCAATCTTGCCATTGACAGCCTGAACGTCGAAGTAGGTTCGCTCTTTC
Organism: uncultured bacterium; assembly: GCA_964643655.1. Lineage (GTDB taxonomy): Bacteria > Muiribacteriota > UBA6191 > CAZXTJ01 > CAZXTJ01 > CAZXTJ01. The sequence continues at coordinate 13,042 of CAZXTJ010000028.1, read as the reverse complement.
TCTGTGGTGACGACGGTGAACTGAAACTGCGTGCCTGTTTTGATGCCAAAGGAGCAACTTGCGCCATTGATGACTCTTCTTCAGTAGAACTGGCAGAGCGAGTAATGAAGTCCCAAGAAGCCGTAGTTCTTCGGGCAGCTGAAACAGATCTTCCCTTGCGAGATTCCATTAGCTCAATTCTCGCCGCTCCTCTCATCATCGAACGCAAACTGGATGGTGTGTTGGTATTAGAACGTTCGACCATTCAGCCTGGATTTTCAGAAAAAGATTTAGTCATTGCGAAAATATTTGCGACTACAATTGCTTTGGCAGAAGAGAACTTCAAACTCTTCCGCAATTCGAAAAAAGCATATGGCGAATTACTGGAAGCCCAGAAACAACTCATTCGTTTGGAAAAACTTGCCTCTTTGGGACATTTGACTGCCGGTATCGCTCATGAGATAAAAAATCCTCTCACAGTCGTAACGGGCTTATTGGGACTGACTAGGCGAAAACTCGAAGATGAGGCAATCGTTAGAGACATAGAGATGTGTCTGCGTAATTGCGAACGTATCAATCAAATCATCAAAAACCTACGCAACCTCTACACGCCCTCTCGTGCCTCATACCAGCCAGTCAATCTCAATCAAGTTTTGGAAGAAGCACTTTCTCTCACCGCTCTTCGATCTGATTTCAGAGCAATCTCATTGGAGAAAGACTTGTTGCCGGAAACACCACATGTATCTGGTGATGAATCACAAATCCTCCAAGTGTTCATTAATCTTCTCAACAACGCTATTCAAGCCATGCCCTCTGGTGGCCGTCTCACAGTGCAAACATTAGTCGAAGACGACACTGCATTGATTTTCGTTCGCGACACAGGCGTTGGCATACCAGAAGAGAATGTATCACGTCTTTTTGATCCATTCTTCACAACACGGCCAGCTGGCGAAGGAACGGGCTTGGGCTTGACCATCAGCTCGACGATCATCGCCAATCATGGTGGTGTCATCGAAGTAAGTTCCGAAATGGGTGAAGGAACTATCTTCACAGTCCGCCTTCCCCTTCTTGTGGAACGCTCAACGGGAAGTGGCGCAGAGGGTGACGAACACCATGGCCCTCGAGTATTAGTTCTCGATGATGAAAAAGATATACTTTATTGGGTAGAGACATTGCTTGGTGACTCAGGGATGGATGTCACTACAGAAAACGAACCCAAAAAAGCCGTCGCCTTGCTGGAAAAGAATGAATACGATGTAATGCTCATTGACGCCAAGATGCCAACACAAGACGGCGTATCACTCTTTCGTGATGTAATTGCGAAAAAATACCCATCGATGAAAGTCGTTCTTTTTACCGGTTCTGAATCTGTAGAAGATGACGCACTCAAAAGACTTGGCTTCTTTGGCCTCATTGAAAAACCTTGTAATGGCGACAGGCTCGTAGAGATCATTAGGCGTGCCACAGCAGAATGACATAAGAGGGGAGCGGATTTAATTGAGTGCACCCCGCCTGACGAAAAAGAAGCTCTTCGAACTAATAACGGAGGAAGTCTTACTAGATGGTCGTATAGACGAAGTTGAGCATCTTTTGCTAAGAAGAGTCGCTAGCTTTCTCAAATTATCCAAAGATGTAGCTCGCTCCATCCTCCTGAGAGCAAAAAAGCAGTTTGAAGAGGGAAAACTTGGACATGAGAGAAGTTTGGATGGCTCAACGCTTTATCGCAAAGCCCTAAAGGTTGCGGCAGCTGATGGTAAGGCTGATAAGTTAGAAGCCATAATGTTGCAGGGGCTTAGAAGTGTACTTTCAATTTCTGCAACAGAACACAAAGAAGCCATCAAAGAACTGAGAGCCAGAAAAACTCAGGAAAAACGAGTTAAATTCGTTCCACCAACTTGTTTGTTAAATCCCTTCCAAGGAATAAAAAGCCGTCGCAGCCATCCCGAACTATGGTTGAATGTTAGTAGAGCTCTCGGCTGTAAACCTCTCCTACACAATGTTGTAGATATGTTTAAAAGCAAATCTGCACGTAAACGCAGCTTGGTTTCAGACTACCTGTGGTTATCAATGGCACATTGCGTTCGCATGGGATTTACTGATGAGTTGGCTATCGTAGTTGAAGCATTGGGTCAACATGGCGGTGCTCACTCACTGCTTACGGATGCCATGGAAATGTCTGTAGATAAAACAGATGGTCGCCACCGACTCCTGTCTGCCCTCGCCACGAGAGTTCCTGTGACGATGGATCAAAAGAGTAGTGCTCTCACACCAAGGCTGGAACTAGAAAGCAAACGCTTCGATCTTGAGAAAGAAGCCCTAAATCTCGCCGCCAAAGAAAGCTTTTCTTGCAGCGCTAGTGAAGCTGCAGCAGTTGTCATCAGTGAACCAAAGTTTTACCCCCGCCCTCTCATAATGATTAAGAACCACTGCCCTAGCGATGGTCTCCTGAACTTGGTTATTCGTTGTGAGAATGACAATGCTTCTTTGACCCTTGGGCAAAGCACTTTAGCAGGTCACTTTTCAGCAGGAAAACTGAAGTCTGCACTAGAAAAAAGTGACGGTGCATACGATCTCTTTTTCCTCGATGGTTTGGAATTACCTTGGCAGGTTCATTTCTTTGTCGGTTCATTGGATCCAACAGGATTGGTTCAGCTAACGGAAGAAGCCTTGAGTCAAGGAGATGTAGGAAAGTCCACATCATTATTATCACAGGCCATTGAAGAGTGCCCTTGGCAGTCTCGTGCTCTCCTGGCACGAGCAAAGCTACATCTACAAATCACTGGAAACTTTGACAATGCACGTTCAGATGCTCAATCAGCCTTGGAGAGACAACCCTTCGACTCTGGTGCTTCTGCCTTGCTAGGCACTTTGGCCATGCGCGAGGAACGTTTCAATGAAGCCTTGGACTATTATGAACGAGCCATTGCTCTCGAACCGACGAATGAGAATTACCTCAGAACCCTTGTCAAATTGAGCGCTAAATTGAGGGACGAAGATCTTGTCTATTGGTTGGCAGCGCTGAGAGCAAGAGTAGGAGAAGAGGAAACAGTAGCACTAGCGCAATGGGCCAATGTGGCAGAAAATGCTATGAAAGACTACCAACGTACCTTATGTGATCCCATTCATCGTTTACGCCAGGAGACACCTTCGGGCAATGTCAGCAAGACTCGAATTCCGTAACTGTGATAAGCCTTTTTAGGATTACTGCGAGTTCTGCGAGCTGAACGGCAACTTTCGCCATTGGTTCCCCAAGAACCTCCGCGAGCCACCCTGTTGGGATCTCGTCCTTCTATCCAAGCACGGACAGTAGGCTGCTTGCCGCGATAAGAATCATGCCAAACATCTTGGCACCATTCGAAGACATTTCCATGCATGTCATAAAAGCCAAAGGCATTTGGTTTGAACAAACCGACAGTTGTAGTGCGTCTACGATAACGTCCACGTTTCATTTCACCATAGGGGTAATTGCCATCGAAATTCGCCTGAGTGGAATTAATGGTAGAACCATAAGCAAAGGGTGTCGTAGTGCCTGCTCGACACACAAACTCCCACTCTGTCTCAGTTGGCAGTCGATAAACTTGACCTGGACCAAGCTTTTTACCCTGTCGCTCTAACATAGTCAGCTCTTCGCAGAAAGAGACAGCATCGTACCAACTAATACTATCTACGGGTTTCCTATCACCTTTGAACTTGGATGGGCTCTTTCCAGTTACTGCTTTGTATTCATCTTGAGTTACTTCAAAAGTTCCCATCCAGAAAGGACGGGTGACTTCGATTTCATGTTGAGGACCTTCATTGGGTTGTCTTCCTCGTTCGCGCAAAGGCGAGCCCATGACAAAACTGCCTGGATTGACCCAAGTGAGCTGCATGCCAATGGAATTCATGAAGTCTTGCCCCAACTCTGGACCAGGAACCAAACGACGAAGATGAGCAGTGAATTTCTTTGTCTCATTGTCTTTGACGGTAATCTCTTTTTGGAATGGGTAGTGGTTCTTCTCAGTAACAACAATCTTATAAGAAGCTGGAACAACAGGCACTTTGCCGTAGGTTGCCGGTGGCACAACTTTTCCATCAAGGGTTACCTTGGCTGATTTGGGCAATATGTCGAAGACAATACCACCCGATTCCTTGATGAGCTTAGCCCTGACCTCTACCTTTCCATCACCTGATATCTTCGCCTTTTTCCTCACAGAACGATAACCTGTATGCGAAAAGAGGAACTCGTAATCACCAGGTTCGAGACGTTTCTCCAACTTGTTGGCAAAGCCCAGCGAAGGATGTTCTCGTTTGGGTACCAATTGTTCGACAAGAGCACCAGCTGGTTCACTTTGAAATCTGACCAACACCGTCCACGGCACGAGCGGTCGTTCTATGGAAAATGGTTCCCCTGGACCAACGTCGATTTCTCCTTCGTAATAGAGATGTCGACCTTCTTTTTTATAATCCATGCGAAGCTTGTGTTTCCCCATTGGCACTTCACTCAAGTCGCAGGGTGTCACTCGTCCCAAATCTTCGCCATCCCACTTAACGAAAGCTCCAGAAGGAGCAGAACCTATTCTAACTGGTGTTGAAAGCGCTTTGAGATTAAAAGTGAGATTGACTACGGAACCGTCGCCAGGAATGACTACCGTCTTCTTTTGTGGTAAATGTCGACCATCTTCTGCTTCGACAATGTATTTGCCTGCCTCTAACTTGGAAACAGTAGCCCCAATCCTTGCTCGTCTTTCATTACTATTGGGATGCTCTACAGAAACTATCTTGATGTCAGCTTCTTTGGGTGTACCAGTTGTTCTCAACTTTCCCCAGTTGGCTTCCAACTTGACGGGACCAACATCATTTTCTCTGCCTGCACTCACATCGACGACTACAGTGCGAGATTTGTAAAGAGGCAAACGGAATTCAAAAGTACGTTCACCACTACGAACGGTAAATGCCGTTTCGCCATCGGCATGGCGATTGAGGAACTTCCCATCAACGTAAATGAGAGCACCACTGGGTTTTGTCGTACAAATGACTCTTGCAGCACCAAATCCCGAAAAAGGCCACCAAGGTGGAGCCCAAATATGGATTCCAACAAGAGTGATGGCCAACAAGAAAAACATGACGAAGCCAATCTTCCACCAGGAACCTGAAGAAGGAGCTTTCGCTTTTTTGATGAACTTCGAAGAGCGAACGGAAGTCTTCTGCACATCGAGAGAAGAATCGTCGAGACCAGAAATAATCCGATCTTTGAGTTTGTCTAGATGAGTAATCAATTCACCGTAAGTTTGAAATCTATCTGCAGGCGACTTTGACATCATCTTCTTGATGGTGTTGCTCAGAGTCTTGGGCACCTCGCGCCGACGATCATGTGCGCTAGGAACGGGATCGGTAATGTGTTTGACCAATACGGCTGCATTATTGGGTCCTGGGAATGGCACCGTCCCTGTCAGAAGAAAATAAAATGAAGCACCAAGGGCATAAATATCAGCGCGACAATCGCAGGGTTCTCCTTGAGCCTGTTCTGGTGCAATAAAATCAGGAGTACCAACAACAATGTCAGTCGAAGTGAGCTCAGTGTCACGACCAATGGATTTGGCAAGACCAAAATCAGCAACTTTGATGACACCACGTTTGTTCAACATCAAGTTGGCTGGTTTTACATCACGGTGAATGACACCCTTTTTCCAGGCAGCGTCCAAACCTTTGGCAGCTTGAATCATATATTCGATTGCAACGACTGGTTCCAAGGGCCCTCGAATTGCGACTTCAGCCAAACTCTCGCCATTTACCCACTCCATGGCGAAATAGGGTCTACCTTTGTGTTCACCGCTGTAATAAACAGAAACAATGTTCGTATGCTGCAAATCAGCAGATGCTTTGGCCTCACGAACAAAACGTTCGACGTTTTTGGGATTTGAGCAAAAATCCTGACTAAGGAATTTCAGGGCTACACGCCTATCGAGACCAGGCTCATAAGCCAAGTAGATTTGGCCCATAGTGCCTACGGCCAGACGCCTTTCGACCTTATAATGGTCGATCATAACAGGCCCGCCTTTGGCCTTATCTGTCTGTTCGCGTTTCACCAATAACCTCCGTTACCCTATGGTAACGCACGACAATATGCTGGCGAAAGCCTGAGAGTAGGAAATGAGGCTGCTTTCATTCTTTTGGCTTGCCCAAAAGACGGACTTCCCATTTTTTGTTCGTCACTAAATCGAGCACCTCTGACAGAGGAATGGGCTTTTCACGAATGGGAATGTCTAAACCATCGAGGTGTTTCTTTACAGTCTCTGCACTGGAAGTGACGAATATGTAACGCCCGTTGTCAATCAAATCGGGATACTGATCTTTGACATGGTCGAATAAGTCACCGCCTGAAAGACCAGGCATGGTGAAGTCGGAGATAATACAGTCCACGTCCCACTCAGAGAGGGCAACCATTCCGTCTTCGACTGTACCAACCCACCGTACGGTAAAACCAAGCCTTTGGAGCGCTAGCTTGAGAGCTGCGCACCAAGCCTCCGAATCATCTACTAAAAGTATGTTCACAGGCCTAACTTCCAATTATTTGTCCCCCTATAGAGATTATGGCTTGCCAGCTGAGCAAAGAGCAAGCCTCTATTCGCACCATGAGAAAACCCCCCATCGAAATGGGGGGTTTTAAGTTTTTTCAGGTCTAGAGGGTTGTAGATACTGCGATGTATCGCTTGGAAGGACCTTCGAAAGAAGGGACATGGTAACCAACGAATACTACGAGGCTGTTGCCGCTTACAAAGACACCAGAGATGTCATAGTTGCGAGCATATCCACCACCGCGGCTGTGAGGAACCAAACCGTCTTCGTCTTCCTGCAAAACCTTGCTAGTTGAACCCCAGAGTTCGAGTTTCAGAGTCTGTGGACACATACCGCTGTTCATGTCACTTGCGTCCTGTGGTGCATCTTCTTCAGATATGGTCAGCATGTTTTTACTGCCATTGTAATCGAAACCATACTGTTTTCTGTCGTTCTGAGTCCAAGGACCATCGGCTGCAAAGTCTGAGAGAATTTTCTGACCTTCAGTAGCGCTGGTCAAACCATACTTGCGGAAAGTGGGAACGATTTTGGTACGCAGCTGCTGACGAATAGCATCGAGATCTTCAGCCAACTCTTCTTGACCGTTCATCGCAAACTCTTCGCCATTGATTTCGATTGGTTTTTCTGCCCAAGCGTTTTTGGCTACATCAATGATGTACATGGACGCATAACCAAAACCAGAGCCGTCATAATAACCGTGCTGTTCGAAAGCAAAGTATTTACCGTCAGATGAAAATCCAACGATGTCCAATTGGGCATTGTCGCCGGCCAACAAGCCTGATGCACTCACCATAACAAGTGCACAGACCACAAAGAGCCTCAACAGTCCCGTCGTTTTGCTTTCCCAATCCATTTCAGCCTCCTCAAAATAAAGTGAAAGTATGAAGTGTTTTCAGCTTTGTGCCGACTATTAATCAAGGCTTGTGCCAAGATGCACAACGCACTGAAGAGAGGCTTTACAAAAGGGTTTCCAAAAACAAAGCTACTCAACCGATTTCGATTGAGTAGCTATTCGGCCCACCATGTGGACCAACGACGGTCCATTTACTGGACCATCATTTTGTTAGATTTGCCAATTTGGCTTTTTTCTCATCAATCTTCTCGATGAGGCTCGAGTTGGGAAAACGTTTTTTCAGAACGCCAAAATATCTGAAAGCATTACGAATATCTGGTTTCTTCAAATAGGCAGAACCCAGATAATAGAAAGTCTTGTCTGTCGGTTCACCTTCACGGACGAGACGTTCATATATCTTTATTGCTTCGTCCAATTGGTCTGCAGTGTAACAAGCAAAAGCATACCAATCCAAAAGATCGAGATTGTCAGGATCTGCGTCGAGAAGCTTTTTCACTTCTTTCAACTGCTCATTGTCCTTGGAAGCAACGACAGTAATAATACCCTGCTGCTCTAAAGCACCAGTGAGACCTTTTTTGGGCTGAGGCGCTGGAGCAGGCGCAGCCATCATATCAATGGCAGAAGGAATTCTATCAATGGGCTTTGGAGATGGTGCAGGCGCTGGAGCAGCAACTGGAGAAGCTGGCACAGCCTCTGGCGGCGGAGACAAAGTAGCAAGCGTTGCGTCAGCCAACGAAGGAGCAGCGCCCGAAGTACGTGCCTGAATTTCTGTTATCCTAGCTTGTGCCCAAGCAACGTCTTCAGTACTTTTGTCTGCCTGATTCAGCATATTATTTATTGAAACTTGAGCAGCAGCATCTTGAGCTAAGTCCAACTGACAGTTAGCCAAAATACGCCAGGACGATGATTTCCCTGGAGCCAATTCAACTAAACGCTGACCAGCGTGTAAAGCTCGCTGCATATATGCACGATTAAAATACTCGTTTGCAAGAAATTCGACCTGATCGACTGTAAGCGGAGTAGAGCCAGCTTGTTGCTCCAACTCAATCAAATCCGCATCCATATCGAGCAAAGGTTCGATGTGAGATATTTCCGGTGGTGTAAACATTGCCCTCTCGCCTATCTAATTACTCTTATTTTTTCCCCCAACAAACAACAGTATAACAAAAACCCCTGACCTTGTAGACCAGGGGCTGCGCTATTCGCGCTTACTCACCACTGAACCTATCGGCGCTGATAAGCCTGTGTTTCAGGTTTGACTCTATCAAAAAGAGATTTTCGTGGTAAACGTACTGATAACAAACCACGTCTTTGCCAGCCAGCGAGCCAGTGGTATCCACTCGTTACGTAATAATCCAAAGGATATTTTTTGTGCAGCCTATTGACGATGGCAAGTGCATACTCAGGTACATCAGCAGCAAAGGTACGATCATAAACGAGTGCCACCAGCTTTCGCTCGTCTTTGTTTGACCCTGAAACGAAGGCACTACAATGTTTAAAACGTTGTGCTAGCAGCGGTACCTGCCTCGTCAACTTACCCAATGACTTGTAAAACTCGAAAGCCTCTGTGAGCTGCCCTGCTTCAAAGAGTACGTGCGCACGGACTGTACGCAATTCAATAGAAGAGTGGTCTGTTTTCACGTCCCGAAAGTAATTGACTCTTGCCACTCTCTTTCGCCAATAAGGACGGCTGTTATAACCATCCAGTTCGCGCAAGGATAAAAGTGCTCGTGCACTCTGCTCCAGAGCATTGCCCTTCCCTTTGCCCATTAATTCTACGATGAGATACCGCCACCGTTTCACGGACATGGGATAAGGGCCATAGGCTCGCTCCAGACGATCATATTCTTGCAGAGCATGACCTAGTCTGTCGGCATAGACTAGTGCACGCAAACGATAAAGCCCTGATTCTGTGAAAGTTTTTACAGTTCTGCCCGTGTGCAGAAACAAATCATCCACCCTACCCTCAGCGAGTAAATACTCATACAAGGGCCACTGACATGACCATTTGCCTGGAAAACGCTGAGCTCTTTTTATCAGGAACTCTTCAGTCACTTCAAAATGAACCCAAGAACCACCAATGAATTGTCTAGGGTTTATTCCGTCCAGCCAGTGATAGCCTGGTCCACTGTCGATGAACAAGGCCCAAGCCGAGCAATTGATAATCACATGGCCAACACGTGGTCGTGTGGGAGGAAAAGGACAGAGGAAAATCTTCTGCTCTTTGGGAAGCCTTTGCACATACTTCTCAACGACTTTGTCATCTTGCGCATAGTCCACATCAGCTCCTGAAGCTGGAAAAATGGACGACGAAAACAAAGGAGTAAGCCAGTTAAAAGATGACATGTACAAAGGATAGGTATGGAGACAAACAAAGACATTGAGAAAAACGATGAGGCAAATGAAATAGAGAAAACTCCTACTTTTGTCCACAAGTTGAGACATAGCTGCCCCCATACCCAGATAAAACAAAACCAAGGCAGGGATGAGATGGCGCACACCATCGTGAAACCTATTCGTTGCCATGGAAAAATAAAAAACGATGGCTGGCAGCAGCACATAAAGATGGTCTTTACTCAACTTCCATCTCTTCAAACATAGAGTGACTAGGGCACAAATAAAAAAGAGCAGGCTCCCCAGGGGCATCTTGAAAAAAGGAATAGTTGGATAATAAAGCCAACGAATGGTGGAACGAGAAAAACCAAGATAAAAATGAAGAGGCAAATTTGATCTCGATAACTCGAGCTTTTCACAGAAACTCTTTACGGCAAGAGTGGGGAAAGGTATTCCTAAATATCGAATGAGCACACTCTCGTGGTCACTCTTGATGGAAAAACAGCCTGAAAACTTGTAAAAGGCACAAAAGACAAACCAAATAACCAATCCGAAAATCATCAGCTCTATGAGAACGTCCTTTTTCGAACGATTGGACCACAAAGGAGACAGCAGCACGAGCAAAAAAGCCACAGGCAAAAATGACAGAGCCGTAAATTTTGCGGCAATTGAAAAGGCAAGAGCAAGAGCAGCCAAAGCAGAGTAATAAACTGATGAACTCTTGTGAGCCTGCCAGAGAGCAAAACAAAAAAGAACCAAAAAGAGAGTCATGCCAATGTCTGTCGTAGTGATGGAACTATGGGCGATGATTGTTGGTGAAGTAACAACCAAAAAAAGAGAGAAGAGTGCTCCTTTGGGGCCATGAAGTTTGAACGAAAAGAGAAAAACAGAAACTGTCAGCAGAGTCCCCAAGAGTAAGTTCACATACCTAGCGGCATATGGAGGCTCTGAACCAATGGTATCAAAGTCCAAACCACCGACAGTGTAAGGTAGACCATAAAGCAGTTGAAGCAATGGTGGATTGGCAAAGCCGTCCTGAAAATTCCCAGTCTTCAGGTAATAAATGCCTGCTACCGTATGGGCCATCTCGTCAGTGGTGAGAGAGTGATAAGAGAGCAGAGCCCAGACCTGCAAAATGAAGATGGCGACCAAAAGAATCGCCACGTACCAAAAACTGATCTTACTTCTGAGCTGCTCCATAGGGAGATGGTACCACTACACGACAAAAATAATGTTAGGCAATCTCCCACAGACAAACAGAACCATCACCAGCAGCACTGTAAAGCTTCTTGCTATCGTCGGTGAAGACCAGCTTGTTAATCAATTGTCCGTGAGCACGCCAAGCTTTCACCAACGTCCAATCGTCAGTACTCCAAAGGCGAATCTTTCCACCTTCCCAAGAACCATCAACCAAAAACTTGCCATCAGGTGAAAAAGCCACACTCCACAGGGCAGCTGTATCCTCAGCGCTGCCCAAGGCCGCTACGAGTTTTCCATCAGACACTTGCCAGACATAGTTCTTGCCCTCATAACCCACGCCAGCCACCAATTTGTCACCTGCTGAAAAAGCCGTTGCAGTGAAACGACCCATCTTCGTTGGTTTCAATTCGAGTTGCAATTTCCCTTTGGGTACTGTCCAAAGTTTGACTGCTTCTTGCCAAGAGGCAACAGCCAGAAGAGCCCCATCAGAAGAGAAAGCCAGTCCTTTTGCTTTGGCTGTCTTGAGTTTTTTGACGGCACTTTTCCTGCCTAGCTTCCAGATTCTTACATCATCAACGGCTGTAGCGATGTGTTTTCCATCTGGAGAAAAATCAATGTCGTCTATTTTGTTTTTGAGCACAGCTAGTTCTTGCTCAACTTTGCGGCTCTCGACATCAACGATGACTGCTTGCCCTTGAAAGGTGTTAGCCCCTATACATATCTTTGCTCCGTCAGGCGACCAATCTAGTCTGTTGGCATTGAGTCCATCTATTTTTTTGAAACCCTCGGCTCCGTCAGAAATATGGGTTCCATGGTCAATGGCCATCGCCAGATTGCCCTCATTCGATAGGCTGATGTCATTCACTTGTGAAGCAAAATCTCGCAAGCACCAAGTCCTCGTCCATTCGTCTGTACGGAAAGTGCTGAGAGAGATAATGTCTTGCCCCATGCCTAGATTGGCCCAGGGAGTCGTTCCCACGAGAAGCGATTTACCATCAGGAGAAAATTCTAGTATCAGTATGCCGAGTTTTAACTTCTGCCACTCTGCTTCGTCAGGATCAATTTTCTGTTTCGGAATGAAAGACTTTCTCTCCCAAGTCACTGTATCAATGATGTGAAGAGCCCCATCTCTACCACCACTTGCAACAAGAGAACCATTAGGCGAAAAAGCCAAGGAACGCTGCTCCTCAACATATTCCTCTGAATTTGGTAAATGGAGACTGTTCACATTAGTGCCATCGAGCTGCCAAACATGAAAATGACGATCTTTTGCACTGACGACTGCTGATGGAGGATTGGAGGCAGTTATTATGTGCTTGTTATCTGGAGTGAAGAGTAGAGAGTGAACCCAACGGCCTGCTTTCCATTTATGGACTGGCTTGCCATCAGACTGCCACAGATACACATTGCCATCTTTATCAGCCGTTGCAATGAATTCGCCATCGGAAGACCAAACCGCTTTGTCGGGATTTCCGTCCATTGATGAAAACCCGCCAGGGTGCTCTATCGTCAAAACTTCTTTGCCGGAAGAGATTTCACGAATGCGCAACATGCGATCAGAACCACCTGAGGCAACGAGTTTACCGTCAGGAGAGATGGCTATGCATTTGATGAGTCCTTTGTCATGTCCCTTGAGACGCTGAACTTGCTTTCCGTCTTTTGTCGAAATGACCAAAATCTCGCGTGGGTATTCGACAATGCAGGCCAAGAGTTCGTGCTCAATAGAGTGAAAAGAGGAATTGACTAATCTGCACAGATATTCTTGCTTCTCTTCCGTTTTTAAATCGTACGAAAAGAGACCGGCAGTAGTTGCCATCAAAATGCTTTCATTATTCAACCAGAAAGCCCCAGTCAATCGACCGAACCCAATACGTTCTAGCAGCTTCATGAGCTCCTCCCATAATTCCTTTTATTGGATGATCGTAATTGTTAACTACAGAACTTTTCTAGAAGAATGTACTTATCGCTCATATAGAAAATGCTCCCGACCCAGAGGGCCGGGAGCAAATAGTCAGCTCAGTAAAGCTTACTCACCGTAGTTCATGTCGGCGAGCCAGCTGTACATCTTCCAACGCATATCAGCATCGTGCTGAGCTTTGTCCATGAGATCTTTTGCAGTCT